>JAJPJC010000377.1 GCA_021324445.1 Isosphaeraceae bacterium | reverse complement strand
TGACCTGCGAAGACCGGAAGGTCGTCCGCAAGTGCTGCATCCGCGTGCTGCTGGTCCGCCGCGACGACCTCCAGCGCCTGGCCTCCTGGGACTGGTGCCGCGAGCACGTCCTGGTCGAGTCGTGGTATCATTACTGGCGGATCGTCACCCTTTACCAGATCGCGCGCCGCTTCCAGGAGGAACAGGAGCGTCAGACGCAAGCGCGCGACCAGGATATCAAGGAGAACCTCCTGCCCCTGGTCGATAGTCAGGCCCATCATCCCCGGGTCCGGCTGCTCTCCCTGGGGATCAACGTCGACGAGCCGATCTTGAAGCCGCCCGTCGCGGTCGATTGGGAGCGCTCTCTGCCGCGGATCGCCGCGCTGGGATTGAAGCTCCCCGATTCGGCCGTCCCGGCGAAGGACGCCTGAACCAATCCGTTCTCGCAAGGAATCGGCTCGCATGCGATTGCCGCCGGATGTCCCAGACCGGTCAAGTGCGGGTCGAGCCGCGGCCAACTTCGCCCGGTGGATCGTTGCGGCGCTGGTCGGGACCGAGTAGCCTTGTCGTCAGCGTCGAGGCTGGCGGATCGAGGGTCCCTTTTGTGTTCGAGGAACGCTGCCCATGTCGCATCATGAACACCAGGCGGCCGGTCTTGGCCGCCGCCAGGTCCTGGCCGCCGGCGCGGCCGTCCCCGTGCTGGCCGGGATGTCGCTGACCTACGTCTCGGCCCAGGAGTCCCGCGCCGTCGCCGGCAAGGCCGCGGCCCACGAGAAGTGGGGCATCCCCGGCCCGTATCCCGGCCGGGTCATCGAGGTCCGCAATCGCCGGATGATCCGCAGCAACGTCAAGGATCGCCAGGCCATCCACACGGCCGTCGACCGCGGCATGAAAGAGCTGACCGGCGCCACCGACGCCGTCGAGGCCTGGCGCAGCTTCTTCGAGCCGGGCGACGTCGTCGGCATCAAGATGAACCCCGTCGGCAACCCCCTGGCCAACTCCTCCAGTGAGCTGATGCTCGAGGTCATCGACGGCCTCAAGGCCGCCGGGGTCAAGACCAAGGATATCGTCGTCTTCGAGCGGTACCGCGACGAGTTCATTCGGGCCAAGATGCACGAGGCCGTCCCCGACGGCATCGCCTGGACCGGCCAGGGGATTGCGTACAACAACCAGCAGATCGACATCAAGGGGGACGATCTGAAGACCGGCAACCTCGACCGGGTCACCGGCTACGATCCTGACGAGTTCATGGTCATGGAGCTGGTCATGGTCGGACTGGATCCCAAGGACGACCGCACCCGGCGCTCGCACCTGGGCCTGCTGGTGACCCGCCGCGTCAACAAGATCGTCTGCCTCCCCGTCCTGAAGGACCACGGCTCGGCCGGGATCACCGGCGCGCTCAAGAACATGAGCCACGGCATGGTCAACAACGTCTGCCGCTCGCATGCCACGCCCGACACCAACGTCTGCAACCAGTTCATCCCCCAGGTCGTCGCCCACCCGGTCATCCGCCGCAAGTGCGTTCTCCAGATCATGGACGGGATCAAGGGGGTCTACCAGGGCGGCCCGGGCGCATCCCGGCCCCAATGGACCTGGGAGAACAACGCCCTGTTCTTCGCCACCGACCCCGTGGCGATGGACCACGTCGCCTGGCGCTATGTCGACCTGAAGCGGAAAGAGAAGGGATTACCACCGGTCGGCGCCAGTGGCAGACTCGGTCTGGACCCCCTGAAGTCCGAGGGCTTCGACATCCGACAGCCCCAGCACGTCCCTCTGGCCGCCCACCTCGGCCTGGGGATCTTCCCGTTCAAGTCGCCCAGGGGCAGGCGGGATGAGATCCAGCACAGGGTCGTCGACGTGACGTGATTCGTGCATACGCGATGAGGAGTACGCAGGACACAGTCGGAGAAGAGAAGACCGGCCCGGCACTCGTTTCTTCTTCTCTTGGCTGCGTACTGCCTACTGCCTCCTGCGCAGCTCACCCGCCATCCGCTGGAAGACCTCGTCCCAATCTCCCCAGCGCTCCTGGCGGAACAGGCGCATCGTGGGATACCACGGGCTATCGTCCCGGTCGGCCAACCATCGCCAGTCGCAGGCGAAGGGCAGCGCGAGCCAGACCGGGACGCCCAGCGCCCCGGCCAGATGGGCCACGGCCGTGTCCGGGGCGATGACCAGGTCGAGGTTGGTCACGACGGCCGCGGTGTCCATGAAGTCCACGAGCCGATCGCCCAGGTCGGTCATGGGGAAGCGGCCCGCAACCTCGGCGAGCTGGTCCCTGCCGACGCCCACCTGGAGGCTATAGAGCCGGACCCCTTCGAGTCGCGCCAGGGGCTCGAGCTGGGCCAGCCGGAAGGACCGATGGTGGTCCCGGCCGAACTCCGGATTGCCCTGCCAGGCGATCCCGATCTTGCATTCCGCGGCGGGACCCAGCGCGCCGCGCCATCCCGCAACGGCTGCCGGGTCCGGGGTGAGATACGGGACCTGGGCCGGTATGTTCGCCAGGGTGGTCCGGAAGAGGCCCGGTAAGGCCATGAACAGGGCGTAGACGTCGAACTCCGTCAGCGTCTCGCCCTCGGTGATGACCTGCTCGACGCCCCGACAGGTTGCCAGGAGTCGGACCAGCGGCCGGCGGCAGGCGACGATCACCCGGCCGCCCCGCTCCTGGACCAGGGGCGCGTAGCGAACGAACTGGAGCGCATCCCCCAGGCCATGCTCGGCGTAGAGCAAGATGGCCCGGCCGTCCAGCGGCGAGCCGTCCCAGGCGGGCCGGGGGATCGGGGGCGGCGCCGTCTTGGGACACTTCAACCGCCATTCGTGCTCGGCCCAGCCGCGCGCGAAGTCCCCCATCTGGAGCCAGGCCAGGGCCCGGCTCAGATGCACCTCCGGATGGTCCGGCCGCAACCGCAGGGCGTGATCATAGCAGGCCACCGCCTCGGCGAACTGCCCCCGGGCCCTCAGGGCGTGGCCCAGGTTGGAATGCGCATCGGCGAAGTCCGGCTGGTGGTGGATGGCCCGCAGGTAGCAGGCAATCGCCTCGTCCAGCTCCCCCTGATCCTGCAAGGCATTGCCCAGGTTGCTGTAGGCGTCGGCATAGTCCGGCTTGACCTGAATGGCCCGGCGCAGCAGGGCCATCGCTTCGGCGCGCTGCCCCTGCTGCTGGAGGGCCAGCGCCAGGTTGTTGCAGACCTCGGCGAAGTCGGGCACCAGGCGGAGGGCCTGCCGGTAGCTCGCCACCGCCTCGTCGAGCTTCCCCCGGGTCTGGCTCACCGCGCCGAGGAGATACCACGCCTGCGCGACGCAGGGGTTCGCCGCTAGGACTTGCCGGTAAACTTCTTCAGCCCGCGACCACTCACCGGCCTGCACGTAGCCCCAGCCGATCGCCATCACTTCGGGGATCGTGGCCATGGCATGGACACCTCGCTCGCCACAGGAATCCGACGAGCGATTCCCTACCGGATTGCCCCCGATCGAGCAAGAGCTTTATTGTCCGTGGTCCGTGGTCCGTGGTTGGCTGACGCGGGCTGACTCGTCTGGTCCGGGAAGGTTGAGGCACTCGAACACGCGCGATGACGGCGCAACGGAGCGGCAGCTCCTCCAACGGACCACGGACAAATCTCATCGTGAAATTCCGCGCAGGCCGAGGGCGACGGCTTCGGGGTTGGTGGCCAGCCGCATGGCCTCGGTGCCCGAGAGGACTTTCTGCTTGTAGAGATCCAGCAGGTGCTGGTCGAAGCGCTGCATGCCGCCTTCGCGGCTGCCGATGTAGTCGCTCAGCTCGCCCAGGCGGTTTTCCAGGATGTATTTCGAGGTCACCGGTCCGCCGCGGAGGATCTCCATGGCCGGGCGGCGGCTGCCATCCAGCGTGATGGCCAGGCGCTGGGAGATGACCGCCTCGAGCGAGCCGGCCAGTTGCGCGGTGGCGATCTTTCGCTCTTCGGGGGGCACCATCGCCAGGATCCGCTCGATCGTCTGGGCGGCGTTGGAGCTGTGCACGGTGGCAAAGACCTGGTGGCCGGTGTCCGCGGCCCGCAGGGCCATCTTCATCGTCTCGCTGTCGCGCAGCTCGCCGACGAGGATCACGTCGGGATCCTCGCGGAGGGACTGCCGCAGCCCATGCTCGAACGACGGCGTGTCCTGTCCGACCTCGAGCTGAGAGATCAGAGCCTTCTGGCTGGTGTGCACGTACTCGATCGGATCCTCGATGGTGATGATCTTGCAGCGGTAGGTGTGGTTGATCAGGTCAACCATGGCGGCCAGGGTCGTGCTCTTGCCGCTGCCGGTCGTTCCCGTCAGGAGGGTCATGCCCCGGTGCGACAGCGCGATGTCGCGGAGCACGGCGGGGAGATGCAGCTCCTCGATCGTGCGGATCTTGAGCTGGATGACCCGCAGCACCATCGCCGGGGTCCCCAGGTGGCTGTAGACGTTGCAGCGGAACCGGGACACGCCCGGGATCGCGTAGGAGAAGTCCAGGCCAGGGACCATCGCCGCCTCGAGCTGGTCGAGGGTGAGCTTGGGTTTCAGCGCGACGATGAACTGGCGCAGCTCCTGATCGGAGACCGGCGGTGACTCCACGCTGCGAATCAGGCCGTTGATCCGCAACAGCGGCGCGGCCCCGGTCTGGAGATGCACGTCCGAGGCGTTCTGTTCCACGGCGAACCGGATCAATTGGTCGAAATTCATGGGAGCGTCCCCGAGTCGAGGAAGTGACCAGTGCGTGACTTTAGCACAGTCGCACGTTCGACCCAAGCCCCCGGTGGTGAGACAGCCGGCGCCGGCGGGTGCAGTCGATCTCCGATCATGGCGACGTTTCCCTGCGCGATCCCGACTCAGGGCCTGACCTCGGCCTCATCCTCCGATTCGAGGCCCAGGAGGTAGTGGGCGGCGAGGAGTCGGCGCTGGACCTCGCTGAGGGCGGCCCCGGTCGGCGCTCGATTCCGCGGTCCGGAACCCCCGACGATCTTGCGGTCCATCGCCGCATCGGTGACGATCGACCACCGGCATTCCTGCGACCCACGAGAGCGACGAGCGGGGGGGACACAATCGGGCCATGGCTGAACCACGCGAGATCGATCTCGGATCACTGAGGCCCCGCCTGGAGCGGGCGTTCGACTTCGCCGCCGCGCAGGTCCGCGCCGCCATCGCGCGCTATCCGGATTTCTTCCCGATCTACACCGAGAAGGGGTGCTGGCAGCATGGCGGCGAGCTCTGGACCGACTGGTGCGCGGGCTTCCACGCGGGGATGATGTGGCTGATCGCGCTGCGGACGGGCGACCCCTGGTGGCGCGAGCGGGCCGAGCACTACTCGCGACTGCTGGAGCACCGGCAGCACGACCGCGCGGTCCACGACCTGGGGTTCCTCTTCCTCAACACGTATCTCCCGTGGTATCGGCTCACCGGCGACGAGTCCTTGCACCAGGTCCTGATCACGGCCGGGCGGACCCTGGCGATGCGGTTCAACCCCCGGGGGCGCTATCTCTGCTCATTCGTGGCGCCGGAGAGCCTGTTCATCGACATCATGATGAACGTCCCCTTGATCTTCTCTGCCGCGCGCCAGACCGGCGACCGCGCCCTGTACGACCTGGCGGTCGCGCATTGCCGGACCACCGAGCGGACGCTGGTCCGCCCCGACGGCTCGACGGCACATGAGGGGATCTTCGACCTGACGACCGGCGCCTTCCTGCGGCAGTCGACCCACCAAGGGCTGCGCGCCGATTCGACCTGGACCCGCGGGCTGGCCTGGTCGCTCTACGGCTTCGGCACGGTGTTCACCTACACGAGCGACCCAACCGACCTGGACGTCGCCCGGCGCAACGCCGACTGCTTCCTGGCGCGCGCTCCCGAGGGCCTGGTCCCGCCCTGGGACTTCGACGTGCCGGCCGGGCCCGATCGGATCGACGACAGCTCGGCCGCCGCCATCGCCGCCTCGGGCCTCTGGGACCTCGCCGGCCTGGTCGCACCCACCGACCCGATGCGCGCTCAGCGCTACCGCGATGCCGCGCTGACCATCCTCGATTCGCTCTGCTCCGATCGATACCTGGCCTGGTCGACCCCCGGTTGGGAAGGCGTCTTGAAGCACGGCGTCTATCACTTCCACAAAAAACTCGGCGTGGATGAATCCGTCATGTGGGGCGACTTCTTCTTCCTCGAGGCCGTCGACAAGGTCCTCCGGGGAGGACCGAGTGCGGTGTCCTGACCACTGACCACTGACCACTGACCACGGAAGCTGCTAGACTAAGGTCCCCCGAACGGACGAGGCCGGACACGCCCTGTGGGAGCCAGCCGGGGAGGAGGACTTCGACCATGCGCCCTGCGAGACCCTCGGATCGTGACGAGCGTGAGGAGGCCGGTAGGAGCCGTCGGCGGTCGGACTTCGACCGACCGATCGAGGAAGACCCCAGCGCATTCGACGAGACGGACGAGGATGAGGCGCTCTCCGAGGGGATCGAGGGGGAGCCCCGGGTCGTCCTGATCACCGGCGCGCGCGGCAATCTCGGCCGGAAGCTCCGCGCGGCCTGGACCGATGTCTACGACCTGGTCCTGATCGACAAGGCCGCCGATGAGGATGATCCCGAGGTCATCGCGGCCGACCTGGCCGTGCTGGACGACGACTGGATCACGCACTTTCACGGCGTCGACACGGTGGTCCATCTCGCGGCCAACTCCGACGAGACTGCGCCCTGGGAGGCCCTCATCGGACCCAACCTGGATGCCCTGGCCAACGTGTTCCACGCCGCGGCCCTGGCCGGGGTTGAGCGCGTCGTCTTCGCCAGCTCGAACCACGTCATGGGGGGGTATCGGGATCGCGGCGACGAGCCGATCACCGTGGACCTCGACCCCCTGCCGGATAGCCCGTACGGCGTCACCAAGCTGGTCGGCGAGCGGTTGGGTCAGAGCCTGGCCCGCGCGTTCGACCTGACCTTCATCGCGCTGCGGTTGGGCTGGATCCAGGAGGGGAAGAATCGGCCCGAGACCCTCCCCGACGACTGGGCGCGGAAGATGTGGCTGTCCAACGCCGACTTGATCCGCCTTTTCGACTGCGCCGTCGAGGCCGAGATCGAGGACCGCTCCTTCGTCATCGTCAACGGCATGTCCCGTAACCACGGGATGCGCTGGGATCTTTCCGACGCTGCCGAGCTGCTCGGCTACCTCCCCACGGATGATGCCTTCGCCGCCAGGCAGACCAGCGAGCCGCGGAGCCACTCCTGATCGACTTGATCCGATCCGCCCGCAACTCCGAGGCCGACATGGCGATCCAGCTCATCCAGGGCCGGGCGCTCAGGTCACGCCCTCCGCCGGTCCCAGCCGCTCCGGCTCCGCAAGGTCGCGCCGGAACCCCAGGAGAGTGAGGACCTCCACCGTGAGGAACAACGGGGCGTTGAAGACCTGGAGGATGTTATCGGCCAGCGCCGGCCGCCGGCCCTCGATGGCGTGCCCGGCGAGCTGGATGATCCAACCGAGCACGAACGTGGTCAGGAACACCGCGAGCGACTGACGGAAGGGGAGGCGCGCCGCCCAGTCGGCCAGCCCGAGCAGCGTCAGGGTGATCGGGAGCTGGAGCAGGGCGACCATGGCGTCGAGCCGCAGGTAATAGATCGAGACTCCCAGGTAGAAGAGGGTTGCCACGGTGATCGGCAGATCCGGCGCGTGCACGAAGCGGAACCAGCCCAGGAACAGGAACAGCGCGAAGGTCACCAGCGGCACGCCGACGAAGTGGGTCAGCTTGTTCCGCGGGTCCCGGTGATAGGCCCCGTAGCTCTGCATCTGCTCTTTCAGAGATCGCATGATCATGTCCTCCGGTTTTCCGTTGCGAGGAGCCAGTTGCCGGGGGGAGACCGGTCGCGCGAGCAACCGGGAACTCGAGATCAACCCCGAGGTGTCTCGTCGGCTTTCCCCGCCATCGCGTCGACCTCCGTGGCCACGCACGCCCGGCCGTCGATCAGCCGGCGCTCGTGGAGCTGCTTGTAGAACTGGATCTCCAGCCGGTTGCTCCGCAGCGCCTCGAGGGCCTCGAGGACCAGGTTGATGCTGGCAAAGAGCAACAGCCCCACGCCGGCGACCGCCAGGGTGATGGGCAGGGCGATGAGCCGGTTCTGAGCCAGGGCGTCGACCGCCAGGGTCAGGCTGGTCCCCACGAAGACCGCGAGGGCGGCGTAGAGCGCGATCAGGGCGAACCGGATGCGGTCGCCGCGCCGCTCCAGCCGTCGGAATTGGTCGTGGACGTGTTCCAGGCGCTCCGCCGGATAGTCGAGGTCGGTCTTCCCCAGATCGAGCTTGTCGGCCAGGTCGTTGAGGACGCGGATCCGGTCCACGACCCGCGACATGCGGTTCGAGGTCGAGATGATCAGCGACGCATTGGCGGTCAGGAAGATCGCCGGCGTGATCATGGCCGAGAGGGTCTCGTAGTTGGTCGGCACGGCGAACGGCATGAGCGCGAACCCCTTCCCGGATCGTGGGAAGCCGCCGTCCCGGGTCGGCTCGGGTCCGGGCGTCGTCCTCCCCGCTTCCCCTTCGGCGCCCTCATCATAGGCCAGGCGCGAGCCCGTTGCGAGACCGTGGACCGCCAGAGCAACCGCGTCGTCTCCCGCGAGCTGAGCGGATCCCTCTCTGAGATCGAAGGATTGCTGGCTCGTCCTCTGGCCTCTTCTCGACGTTGGTCAAGGCTGGCGACCCTTCGCGGTCGCCGCCTGAGATTCGGCGAGGACGTCGAGGTTGCCCACCAGGACTTGCTCGGTGCCGTCGAAGGTCGGCCAGTCGTTCGTATTGGCCAGGGGAGGGTTATTCGGGGCGCCGGGGACGTACTTGCGGAGGACCTCGGTGTAGGTGTCGTCGGACGGCCCGATGATGACCGCGGTCCGCACGGGCTTGCCGTCGATCTGGAGGTAGACGGCGTAGTTCTGCTGCCCCTGGAAGTCGATGGCATTGGAGGGGAGGGCCCAGACCTGCTTGCGGTGGATCGCGATGGTGACGGTGACGTACCAGCCGGGGTGGAGGTGGCCATCGGAGTTGGGGATGTCGATCTCGGTCTGGAGGGTCCGGGTGGTCGGGTTGAGCGCGAAGCCCGAGCGGACAACCTTGCCCTCGCGGGTGATGCCGGGAATGGCCTGGAAGCGAATCAGCGCGGTGTCCCCCTCGTGCACGAAGAACGAGGCCAGCTCCGGGACGCCGACGAAGACGCGGACCGGGTCGATCTGCTCGAGGACGAACAGGGGCCGGCCGTTGGCGCCGCCGCCGGGCTGGAGGTAGTCTCCCGGGCTGACGTTGCGCTGGGTGATCACGCCGGCGTAGGGGGCCTTGATCTGGCCGTACTCGACCACGACGCGGGCTTCGTTCTCGTCGGCCTTGGCGACGTCCAACTGGACGCGCGCCGCCTCGACGTCGACCCGGGCGCGCTCGAGGTCGGCGGTCGCCTGGTCGCGCGCCGAGTTCGCCTCGGAGACGGCCGCGTACGCCTGCTCGCGCGCCGCGGCGGCCTCCTCGAACTGGCGGTAGGTCTCGTCGCGGACCTGCACGTCGAGGACGCGCTGGGTGACGAGTTGCTCGAGCCGCTTCGCTTCCGACTCCCAGCGGGTGTAGCCGGCCTGGGCCCGCTTGACGCCGGCCTCGGCCGAGACGACCCGGGCCTTGGCCGTCTCGAGCTTGGCCTCGGCCGCCCGCCGGGCGCTCTCGGCCACCTGGATCTGGACCGCGGCCCGCTTGCGCATCGCCACCTTCTGGGCGTGCTGCTCGACGTAGTCGGGAATCCACATATCGATCAGGACATCACCCGCCTTGACCTGGTCGCCGATATTGTACCGATATCTCTGGACGTAGCCGGCGATCCGCGAATAGACCGGCGTCACCTCGAAGGCCTCGATCGTCCCCGGCTGGACGACCGTCCACCGGATGTCGCGCCGCTCGGGGTGGACGACCCGGATGCCGGCGGTCGAGCCCTCCTCGATCTGGGCTGGTGCCCGCGAATTCCTCGAGCCGGTCGTCTCGCCCCGGTCGCTGTGCCGGCAGCCGGCTGCCGCCAGCAGCAGCGCCACGGCGGCGAAGGCCCGGCCCAAGCACAGGCTCGGGAACCCATGGGCTCGTGTCCGAGGCCGGAAACGGCGCGGCGCCGGCCCGATCGCTCGCTCCCGAATCCCGGGGGACAAGCCGGACTCGGGCGACTCACGTGCGGTCATCGGCATGGTGGGGAACCTCCGCTTGCCCTCGGGGCGAGTCCGGTGCCTCGTCTTGAGGTGGCTCGTCGTCGGCTTGCGCCTTGGCCTGCGGGCCGTCGGGATGAGCCGGGTGGATCGGGTCGTAATGCGTGCTCGCGGGATCGTCCGGGTCGAGCGACGGCGATTGGTGGGAGGCCCGGCCCAGGAGGAGCGTGAAGGCCGCGGGCAAGACCAGGAGCGTGGCGCCGGTGGCCAGGACCATCCCGCCGATGACGGCGCGACCGAGTGGGGCGTTCTGCTCGCTCCCTTCTTCCAGGCCCAGCGACATCGGGATCATGCCGGCGATCATGGCGCAGCCAGTCATGATGATCGGTCGGAGCCGGCCCTTGGCCGCGGTGATCGCCGCGCGGCCGGCCGGCATCCGCTCCTCGAGGCGGTGCCGGTCGCCGAAGCTGACCAGCAGGATCGCGTTGGAGACCGCCACGCCGACGGCCATGATCGCGCCCATGAACGACTCGATGTTCAGCGTGGTGTGCGTGATCGCCAGCGCCAGCACCACGCCGGCCAGGACCGCGGGCACGGAGGCCACGGCCGAGAAGGCCAGCAGGGGTGACTGGAAGTAGGCCGTCAGCATGATGAGGATCACGAGCACCGCCACGCCCAGGCCGATCTCCAGGCTCCGGAACATCTCCCGCATGGGCCGGACCTGCCCGCGCAGGTCGACCTCGATCCCCCTGGGGGGCTGGCCGGCGCGGGCGATCGCCGCGTCGAGCCGGTCGATGACGCGGCCGAGGTCCTCGCCTTCGACGTTGGCCGTCAGGCTGAGGTAGCGCCGCATATTGTAGCGGTCGACCTCGCCCGGCATCTCGCCGCGCATCACGCGGGCGACATCGCGGACCAAGAGCGGCGGCGTGGGGTTGGACGGCGAGTCGGCGTGCTTCGCCGCCTGCTGGCGGTTGGCCCGGGGCGTCAGCGGGATCAGCCCCACGTCGGTCGCCTCGGTCATCTTGGCCTGCGGGACCTGAACCTGGACCTGGTATGAATTGCCGTTGAGCTCGTCGCGCCAGTAGATCCGCGTGGTGTAGCGGCTGGAGTAAGTGGCCGCGATCAGCGATTCGCCGACGTCCCGGGCGGTCACGCCGCTGAGCCCGGCCCGCTCGCGGTCGAGGGTGACCTGGACGGTCGGGTAATGGAGCGGCTGCTGGATCTGGGCGTCGCGGAGCGAGTCGATCTGGTCGAACTGGCTGCGGAGCTTGTCCATGAAGGCGCTGGAATCGGCCAGGTTGCGGCCGCTGACCACCACTTCGATCGGCGCCGGCGCGCCCAGGCTCATCGTCTCGGAGATCAGGTCGCCCGGCTCGAAGGCGAAGACCAGGTCGCCGACGCGCTGATCGGCCTGGTTGCGGGTCAGACCCAGCCGCAAGAGCTCGCCACGAAACCACCCGCCCACCTTCGCCGGCAGCGCCTTCCGCAGCCGCTCTTGTAGCTCGAAGATCCCGACGCCGCTCCCGTGGCGCAGGCCGACGCGGAGCAGGCTGTCATCGGGGCCCCGGCTCCAGAGGTAGGCCATGTTGATGGTGAACTGGGGCGGGTTCGCCCCGGCGTAGCCCATCGTGATGTCGACGGTCTCGGGCCCGGCCTCCTCGGCGATCACCTCCAGCGTCTTCTGGGCCACCTGCCGGGTCAGCTCGAAGTGGGTCCCCTGGGGCGGCCGGACCCGGAGCTGGAACTGACCCGTGTCGACCCGGGGAAAGAGCTCGCTGCCCAGTTGACCCCCCACGACGATCACGACGGCGCCGGTCGCCAGCAGATAACCCAGCACCACCACGCCGCGGTGCGCGACCGTCCAGGACACCACTGTTTCGAACCGGTCCTGGATCCGCGTGAAGAACCCCGGGCGCCCCTCCGGGCCGTGGGTCCCGTGGCGGTTCTCCAGCAGCCAGACACTCATCACCGGCACGAAGGTGCTGGAGAGCAGGTACGAGGTGATCATGGCGCCGCCGACGGCCAGCGACAGCGGCACGAACAACGCCCGCACCGCCCCCTGCATGATGAACGACGGGATGAACACCGAGAGGATGCACAAGAGCGCCAGGAGCCGCGGCACGGCCGTCTCCAAGTTCCCCTGCCGCACGGCCCGGGATATCGAGGGGGTGTGCTCCATCTGGGTGTGGATGTTCTCGATCTCGACGGTCGCCTCGTCGACCAGGATGCCGATGGCCAGCGCCAGCCCGCCCAGGGTCATGATGTTGATCGTGTGCCCAGTCAGGTTCAGGATGACGATCGAGCCCAACAGCGCCAGGGGGATGTTCAACACGACGATGATCACGGCCCGCAGGTCGCGGAGGAACAACAGGACCATCAGCCCGGTCAGGCCGGCGCCCAGCGCCCCCTCGACGCCCACGCTCTCGATGGCGCGATCGACGATCGGCGACTCGTCGAACTGGTAGGAGACCTTGACGTCATCGGGCAGCGCCGCCTGGAACCGCGCCAGGTTCTGCTTGACCGCGTTGACCACCGTCAGCGTCGAGGCGGCGGCCTGCTTGACCACCGGCAGATACACCGACTTGCGGCCGTTGACCAGCGCGTAGCCCACGGGGATATCGGTGGCGTCGGCCACCGTGCCGATGTCGCGGATATAGACGTTCTCCCCCAGCTTGAGCGGGACGTTGCGCAGCTCCTGCGGGTCGAAGACCATCGTATTGGCCGGCACGACCGTCAACTGGTCCTTGATCGTCACGTTGCCCGAGGGGCTGATGAAGTTGCCGCGGTCGATGGCCTCGACGACGTCCTGGGGCGAGAGGTTGTAGGAGCGGAGCCGATCCGGGTCAACGTTGACGACGATCGTCCGGATATTGCCGCCGAACGGCGGCGGCGACGAGATCCCCGCCAACCCGGAGAACATCGGCCGGACCCGGAACAGGGCCAGGTCCTCCAGCTCGCCGACCGAGCGCCCCGTGCTCTCGAAGACCAGGTAGCCCACCGGCAAGCTGCCGGCGTCGAGCCGGACCACGTAGGGCGGCAACGACCCGACCGGCATGATCGCCAGGGCGCGGTTGCTGTAGGCGACGGTCTGGGCCGTCGCCTCGGCCATGTCGGTCCCCGGCTGGAAGAACAGCTTGAGCATCACCATGCTCTGGATCGACCGCGACTCCACGTGCTCCAGGTTGTTGATATATTGAAAAAACAGCTCGTACTGATTGGTGATCAGGCCCTCGATCTGCTTGGGGTCCATCCCGCCGTAGTTGTGGATGACGTAGAGCTGCGGCTGGTTCAGCGCCGGGAAGATGTCCTTCGGCATCCGGACGATGCTGTACACCCCGCCCAGACCCAGGGCCAGCACCAGCATCATCACGGTCACCGGCCGGCGGAGCGCGAAGACAATGGGGTTCATCGTCACCTCGGCGGGAACGACCCGGGCACCCCCCGTGCGCTGGACGATCGCATCCATGCTGGGTGGACTGCGTGATGGCGACCGTCTCGCGACGCCACACCAGTATCTTACTCAGGCGGTAAAGCTCATGGTTGAATTCGACCCGGGTCCAATCCTGGACCGCGGCCAGCGTCGGGCTCAGGGCCTGGGAGCCGAGGGAGAGCAGGACTTTCACCTCGCCCGCGGTGAAGTCGAGCAGATCGGCGGCGTGGTTGGTGAACGGCGCCGGCAGATCGCCGGCAGCCATCAGTCGGAACTTGACCTCATGCAATATGATGCTTTGAACATTCTTGCTCTGATCCTGGAACAGGACGACCATGTGTCCCGTCCCCCGAACGCGGCACGACGGCGCACGGAGACCTTGATAGCCATTCGACTGGATGGCCGCCCGGCGATCCTTGAGGTGCTTGTAATCGCGCGAGGGGTTGAGCATCAGCGTGGGAAAGACATTCATCGCGGATGCGTTGGCCAGGCTCAGCTCGAAGACGTCCGGGACGTCTTTCCGGAAGCGGATCTCCCAGAGGTCGAACCTCTCCTGGAACGCGGGGAAGACATGGGTCATATGGTAGCCGTCGAGTTGGGTCAGGAAATCTCGATGGAAGTAATACATCCTCTCGGCGAAGCAGGTCTTGGGGTCTTCGGCCAGGTAGACGGTCCGTGCCCCGGGGTGATTGTACCGGGACCCATCGGGACTCAGGATGGCACTTTCGCCGTTGACCACGCGCTTGTGACCGCTTCGTCGGCGAGGGCGGTGATTTGACGAGGTGATGCGGGAATACGGCCGGCCGGCGGGGACGGTCGTGGTCAATCCTGGAACGATGGTCATACGGCCTCCTGCCGTCAGGAAAACATGGGACCACCGGACCGAAGAATCCCGAGCCACCGCTCGACGTCCAGCAGGGCGTCAGGCCCCCCATCCTCCAGGTAGGACTTCATGCAGGACCCATTCCACGGTGGGGTGTGGGGATGTCTTCGAGGGCCTGTGCCCTCCACACGCACCTGGTGCTCCAGGAGGGTCCTGGCCGCTTGCTCGTCCATGCCCGCGACATCGAACAGGAGCTGCACCGTGTGCTCGAAACGCCGCAGCGCGTCTTCCCGATTCAGTGGCAGCTTGGCCTGGCCGAGCCGCCAGTCCCGGAACGAGTCTTCCTCGACCCGCAGGAACCGGGCGAAGAAGTCATTGGACAGCCCCAGGTGTCGCTCGACCCACTCAACCTCCGAACGCAGGTCGTCCTCATCCTCGTCCTGGAAGTCTTCAGGATCTGTAAAGTCGATTGAGTCATCGCCTTCAGTGAGTGGGGGCGACTCGTCGGGGGTCCTCGGTTCGTCGAGCATGCGCGGGTCCCTCACATCCAGGCTCCCGATTGGGGGAAGGCCGGATCGGGCGGTCGGGTTGTGGCGTCCACTCCGCGATCATACCGAGAATCGCGGGCCCTTCCATCCGGAGGGCAGCCGAGGGCGGCTGCCCAACCCGCGCCGGCAGCTCATCGAGGCGACGGGCCGGGCGCGGCGGGAGCCGCGGGGCCGGCGGGGGCTGCGGGTGTTGTGTCGGGTTGGTCCGCCGACGGGGGCTTCCATTTCAGGGACGTCACCCACTGGGCCGGCTGGCCGAGTGCGCGGTACAGGTCGAACTGGGCCGTGTTGTACTCGTTGACAGCGAAGGCATACTGCTCGTAGGCCGTCTCCAGCGCCGCGATCGCCTGCACGACTTCCTGGGGGCGGACGATCAGGCGGAGCAGCTCGCCGGCGGGCCGGGTGGTCTCGCGCAGGCCGATGAAGTTCTTGTCGGCCGACTCGATCGCCTGGCGGACTCCCTCATCGGTCTCCACCACGCGGACCCGCGCCGTCTGCAACCGGGCGACGGCCTGCGTGACCTCGGACTTGACCCGGAAGACGGTCCGCGTGAACTCGACGGCCGCCAGTTCGCGCTCGGCGCGGCGCTGGCGGATCAGGCCGAGGTTGCCGACCCCGGCGTTTTGCAGCTCCCAGACCGCGGCCACCTCGATATCGAGCCGGGAGCCGTTGCTGTTGAGCAGCCCGTTCGGGCCGGCCGAGTAATTGCCGGCCGCGAGCTGCCCGTTCGAGGTGGTCGGGCTGGTCACGAACAGGTAGGGCAAGAACGGGCGATTCTGCTCCCGGCGGAGGAGCTGGTTGGCCGCGGCGATCAGTTCGCGGCGCGAGGCGATCTCCGGACGGTTGTTCACCGCGATCGGCACCAGCGCCTCGGCCGACGCCTCGCAAGGGATGAGCGTGACTTGAAGGAACGGCGGCTCGACCGGCTTCAGCAGCGTCGCCGGCTCCAGCAGGAGGATTTCCGCCAGGCGCGCGCTGGCCACCCGCCAGTCGCGGATGGCGACCTGCTGGGTCTGGCGCAGGCTCTGGAGCTCCGTCTGGGCCCGGTTGATTTCCAGGGGAGCGATCAGGCTCGGGGCCAACGCCTTGGCGAAGTTCACCAGCAGCTCGGCCCGGACCATCGAGGCCCCGATGCCCAGGAGCCGTCCCCGCGCCGCCTGGAGGTCGAAGAAGGCCTGGGAGACCGTGAGCAAAACGTCGTTCCGGGCCGTCTGGAGATCGGCCTGGCGCGCGGCGACGACCCGCCGCGCCGCCAGCGGTGCGAAGATGGCATCCGTCAGCCCGACGGACAGGTACGGTCCACCGCCGACGAAGAAGCTTTGCCGGCCCTTGATGAAATTGACTCCCGTGAAGATATTCTGCTGGACTCCGTCATGCCGGAAGTAATCGATCCCGCCGTTGATGTTGGGGATCCACAGGGCCTTGGCCTGAAGCTGCAAGGCCAGCGCCTGCTCGACCTGCACGGTCGCCGCGGCGATGTCCAGCGGCCGGACGCCGGCCAGTTGCAACGCGGTCGCCAGGTTGATCGGCACGCCTTGCGGCGCCTGGGCGTCCATCCCGCCCACGGGGAGTCCGATCCCCGCCGGGCCCGGGATCGGCAGCGGTGCCGGAGGCATGGGTGACCCCAGCCGATCCAAAGAGCCCACCGGCGCCGGCCGGTCTTCGGGAATCGATGCCGCTGGCCGATCGTCCAGCGCAGGGGGCAGCCGGCTGGTCTGCCCCAGTCCGGCGGTGCCTCCCAGCAACGTCCACAAGGCCATCGCCGCCAGCCCGCGGCGACCGCGTCTCCCACGCATCCTCTCCTCCGCATCCTGGGAAGCGATTGGTGAAGCCTGGACGGTGCGGCAAAGTTTGACGCGTGCCGCAGGGCCGGGATAATCCGGATCATCAGGATAACTATCGGCTGGTCCGCGAGGCACGATGTGAAGGAAATTGCGGGCAGGTGGGGCAGCCGTCCCCGGCTGCCGCGGGCAGGTGGGGCAGCCGCCCTCGGCCGCGGGCCAGCCGAGGGCGGCTGCCTCAATCCCGTTTCGGTCTCATCGGCAGCTCGCGCGGCTGCCACATCTTGGCGGCGACGAGCCGCTCGCGGTCCTCGGTGATCGACGCCTGGGCGAGCCCCTCGTGCTGCGCCGCGGCGGCGACGGCCAGGGCGATGGTCCGGGCGACCTCGCGCGATTCCGACAGCGGCGGCAGGAGTGGTCCGGTTGAATCCTGACGAGCCGGCGCGGCATCGGCCAGGGCGCGGGCCGCTGCCATGAACATGGCGTCGCTGACCCGCCGGGCGGCGACGGCCCGGACGCCCAGGCCGAGCCCGGGGAAGACGGAGCTGTTGTTGCACTGGGCGCTTGGATAGCGCCGGCCGCCCTGGACGACATCCTCGAACGGGCTGCCGGTCGCGATCAGGGCGCGGCCGTCGATCCAGGCGATCAGGTCGGCCGGCGTCGCCTCGACGCGCGAGGTCGGGTTCGAAAGCGGGAAGATGATCGGCCGCTCGACGTGCCGGGCCATCGCGCGGATGACCTCCTCGGTGCAGGCCTGCGGCTGGCCCGAGGCGCCGATCAGGATCGCCGGCTGCGCGTGCTCGATGACCTCGATCAGGCCGATCGGCCTGTCCGCGGCGGGCCGCCAGCCGATCACCCGCTCCCTCGGCTGGGCGAACCGCTGCGGGGCCGGCCGCAGTCCCTCCATCGCGTCGTGGAGCGGGCCGGACCGGTTGATGAGGTGGCCGTGAGGGATCGCAAGCAGTCCAGGTCGGTGGTCCTGCTCATCTTGGGCCACTGCCGCAGGTCCTGTCGACTGACCTTGGACGGGCGCGGCTGGTGCCATACGATAGGATTGCACGATCCCTCGGCATCGAGGGGGATGAGGTTTATTGGCAACGATGGCGGCCCGACGATATCGAATCCTGGCGCTGGATGTGGATGGGACGCTGCTGGATGCCGACGGCACCTTGCGGCCCCGGACGGCGGCGGCGATCGCGCGCGCGACCCGCGCGGGGCTGCGGCCGGTCCTCTGCACGGGGCGCCGCTATCGCCGGGCCCGGCCGATCGCGGAGCAGCTCGGCCTGGACGCTCCCCTGGTCTGCAACTCGGGGGCCATCGTCAAGGACCCAACGGACCACCGCACGCTCTGGCGCGCCGACTTCGACCCGGAGCTGGCTGCCGAGGTGCTCGAGCTGTTCCGGCTGCACCGTGAGCCCGCCGTGGTCTTCACCGACCGCAGCCCCGATCGCGCCGACTTCATCGTCCAGGCGTTCCCGACCGGCCGGGAGCCGTTCGATGACTACGTCGGCAAGAACCATGAGCACGCCGAGATCAACGCGCAGTGGCGCTGGGGGAGAACACCGCGCGCCGGCGACGACCCCCTGTTTCACGTCTGCGCCATCGGTACGCGGGCGGAGATGCTGGCCTTCGAGAGCGCGGCCCTCGACCGGATCGCCGGCCGGATCCAGACGTTCGTGCTCCGCACTTCGCGATACCTGGGCACGATGTGCGAGCTGGTGCGCCGCGATGCCAGCAAGTGGACGGCGGTCCTTCACCTGGCCGAGCTCTGGGGAGTCGAACCCGGCGAGATCTGCGCCGTCGGGGACGACGCCAACGACATCCCCATGATCCGCAACGCCGGTCTCGGCGTGGCCATGGGGCACGCCCACCCCGACGTGCAGGCCGCGGCCGACCTGGTCACCGGCGGCCACGAGGAGGACGGTGTCGCGAGGCTCGTCGACGAGGTTCTGCTGGCGTGACGTCTCATCGGGCAACCGATCCGGGTCAGTGGAGCAGCCAGCGCTCCAGGTTGAGGTAGAGCAGGATGGTGATCACGTCGGCCCCGGCCAGGGCGATCGGCCCGGCGGCGACGCGGGGCTCCAGGTGGAGCAACCGCAGCACAAAGGGCATGGCCGTGCCCAGGACCGCGGCGCCGGCGACACCCCCACCGATGCCGCCCAGGATACAGAGGGCGACCCGCGCCTGACCCAGCCAGACCAGGCCCACCAGCCCGACCGCCGCCCCGGCCGCCAGGCCGAGCATCAACCCGGTGGCCAGCTCGCCCGCCAGCCTGGCCGGGATCATCGTCCAGGACAGCGGCCGGCCGTGCAGCGCCTGGAGCGCCAGGCTCACCGATTGACTGCTGACGCTCTCCGCCAGGTTCAGCACCACGGGGATGAAGAACGCCAGCGCCACCACGCGGTCCAATTCCTCCTGGTACGCGCTGGAGAGGAACGCGGCCAGGATGCCGGCCGCGAGGTTGCAGCCCAGCCAGGGGAAGCGCCGGCGGAACCCACTCAGCGGGGAATCATCCTGCGCCGTGCCGGCGTGAACGCCCAGGAGCTGAAACAGGTCGTCCCGCACCCGACCGTCGTCGAGCTCTGTGATCTCGCGGGTATACAGCTCGACGTCCACGACGCCGAGCAGGCGCCGCTGCTCATCCACCACGGGAAAGGCCAGGAAGCGGTGCTGGATGAAGAACTCGCACGCCTCCAGGACCGTCGTCCGCGCCGGCAGGGCGACCACCTGGCGCACCATGATCTCCGCCAGGGGCTGGTCCGGCGCTGCCAGCAGCAGCCGGCGCGTCGGCACCACACCTGCCAGCCGGCCCTGTTCATCCACCACGTAGAGGTAGAGGATCCGCCCCGCCGGCGGGTTGCGGCGCAGGTCGTCCAGCGCCTCGCCGACCGTCTGGCTCACGAGCATCCGCGCGAAATCCTGGTGAAGATGCCGGGTCACCGGGTCATGCAACTCAACCTTCGTCAGCGCGGTCGCCACAATACCCCCCTCCGTTCGAACGCCCTGGCGGTGTCGTCTCGTTCCCCGGGACGGCCGGGCGCGATCCCGATCTTCCCAGGGTATCGCCCAGGGTGCCGCAAGACTATGACCCTGGCCAATCCGTAGGTCAGGCTTGAGCCTGACGTTCTCAGGCTGTCAGGCGAAAGCTTGACCTACGTGAGCATCGGCTTTCGAGAGCGCGGCGATCCGAGGTGGTTGTCAGAGGTAGCTCAACCACCAGACATCCTTGTGCCTGGCCTTGACTCCGGCGAACCATCGGCAGGGGAAGTAGAGGATGGCCAGCACGACGGCGAACCAGACGTAGACCATGGGCAGGTCGAACTTGACCCCGGGTGGCGCCGGCACCCCTGGCACATACAGGTAGTCGGGCGCGTACCCACGGGCCACAGCCACGACGATGGCCAGGATCTTGATCACGTACCACTGCGCCACGAAAAACAGGAACGGGACCCGGCCGAGGGTGATCAGGAACCGAGCGATCGGTGCGGGGATGACGGGGCGCTCCAGGACGGGCAGCAGCAGGATCGTCGGACCCAGGGTCATCAGCAGGAAGAGCAGCGATGGCGGGTATTTCTGGCAGTTGAAGAACGAGAAGCACGTCCGCAGCGCGCTGGCTCGCGGGCTCCATTTCAAGGGGTCGCCATAGACGTCGACCGCTCGCAGCAAGAAGAAAGCCGCGGTCAGGGCCAGGCCGAGCGTGACCATGACCCGTCGCCGGCGGTTCGGTTCCATCGTCACGATCTCGCCGAAGCCGTAGCCCGCCGCGGCCACCCCGAGCCAGGGGATCAGCGGGTAGGCGACCAGCAGATTGCTGTGCGCCGTCAGGGAGATCACCCCCGGCTGGTGGAGGATCAGCCAGAGCGGACGAAACGGACCGAAGACCTCGGGCTTGATCCCGTCGAGGAGGTTGTGCGTCAGGATCATCACCACCCCAAGTGCCCCGACGACGCGAGCCGGGAAGACCACCAGCGCCGAAACAAAGACCAGCGACCAGCCCAGCGACCAGAAGACCAGGGCAATGGACATGTCCAGGGAGAAGTTGAATTGAAGGCCGAACTTGACGATCGTGAACTCGAGGAAGATCAGCCAGAGCCCGCGGGTCAGCAAGAACCGGGACAGCTCCGAACGAGTCCGCCGGCGGCCGGAGAGGTAGGCACCGGTCCCCATCAGGAAGCAGAACGCCGGCGCACAGAAGTGGGTGAACCAGCGCGTCAGGTAGGTGGGCAGATTGGTGGCATCGGCATCCAGCGGGTCGAAGGGCGCGGTCCAGAACGTGCCCTTGGTGTGGTCGAGCACCATCAGGACCATCACGATCCCGCGCATCAGGTCGATCGAATCGAGTCGGGGCCGAGGCTCGGCCGGCGGCGTGACCTCGACCTCACGCGGAGGCGCGGGGCATCGCTCGAGATCCGTCGCCGTGGACATCATTTCAAGCCTTCTTGCGCTCAAGAATTGTCAGGCGGGATGTTCGAAAGTGGGGCAGCCGTCCCGGCTGCCCTCGACCAGCCGGGGCGGCTGCCCACACTTTCACGGGTCAATATTGATCCGAGCTGATCACTTCGCCGCCGTTGCGGGTCGAGAGGGACTGATACACGCCATAAGGCGAGGTGGTGCTGAAGACGCCGAACGTGCCGAAGTTGGTCGGGATGTTGGCCGTCCACGTCAGGCCGCGCGGCCAGTAGGGGACGATCGGGTTAGCCGGGTCGGGCGGCCACGACTGGATCGTGTTCTTGATGAAGTGGACCGACCCATCGCAGAAGGCGTGGTTGGCACCGCCGGGGTGGTTGCTCGACTGCGATAAGACCAGGAGCGAGGCCGCGTTGTCGGTGAACTCGACCGGGTCCAGGGTGCCCTGGAGGTTCGGGGCGTACATGCACGTGCCGATCGTGTCGGTGTTGCCGGCCACCCACCAGTGCCAGCAGTTCTGATCGGCCTGGCTGAGGCGGCCATAGACGTACTCGCCCAGCGCCAGGGTGTTGCTGGTGCCGTCGGTGATCGAGGCCAGCTTGACGGCGCTGCTGTGGTAGAGCACGCCGAGGGCATTCTGCTGCAACAGCGTGTAATTCGACGGCGCGATCCCCTCGCAGTGCCGCGGGGGCTGGTACCACGGGCCGCAGATCCCTCGGTAGGAGGTCAGGCCCATATTGTAGGGCGCCCAACCTTGCCCCGGCGTGGAGGAATAGTACCCATTGCCATCCAGGACGGTCGGGTCGCTGGGGCAGGCCAGCACGGACAGGTGCGACGCGTTGGCCGTGGCCCAGGACGGGATATAATACCCATTCGCGAAGTTAAAAGAGTTATAGATCTGCTGCTGCTCGATGTAGGGGCAGATCCCGGGGAAGAAGCTCCAGTACGAGAAGTAGGGAGTCAACGGCGACCAGCCGACCGAAGCCGCCGTCGGGACCATGCCCCCCGAGGGGAAGCAACCGTTGGCGCTCTCGTAGTTGAGCAGGGCCAGGCCGAGCTGCTTCAGGTTGTTGGTGCAGGAGGCCCGGCGGGCCGCCTCGCGCGCCGACTGGACCGCGGGCAAGAGCAGGGCGATCAAGACCGCGATGATCGCGATGACGACCAGCAGCTCAATCAGGGTGAAACCGCCTGACCGGCTGCGCCGCGAAGGAACACGCATCATGGAGCAGACTCCTGAAGGGAAGGAAAGGAAAGACGACGGGAAGAACCCTGACAATCCGAGCCGAGCAGACCTTTGTCTTGCCGGCTTACCGGCCGCGCGGGTCGACCTTCTCGGTGGCCTTCAAGGCGGCCTTGGCCTTGGTGGATAACTTGGCCTCCTTGGACTTGTCCAGCGGGATATAGGGCGTGACCCCGTCCCGCGTCGCCCCGGGGTACTTCGGCTCGGGGAATTTGCCGGGATTGGCCTCGCTGCATCCTATCAGCACCAGCGCAGTCGCAGCGAAGACGGGCAGAACACACAGACATCGCCTCAAGTTCAGACTCCTCTCAGAGCAGGAACCCCCCGGGCGGGAAGCAAACTGCCAGCCCAGGATCCGATCTGACATGGGTGGTCGGCCTCGATCCCCAGAGTGAGCAGACAGCGTTGGCCGCAAGGCCGAACCAACCGACCAGGGCCTTCGCGACGGCCGCGGCGCACGACCTCCGCAGCCGACGCGATCCCGCGCGGCCTACCGGCCTCCGCGGTTCTTTCTCAATCAGTGGACGATAATGTCGCCGTTGAGCCTCGTCAAAGGCTTTTTCCAAAAAAAGCTTCTTGATGACCCGGCGCTTGCTTGGATGTGGAGGGTCGTTTCACCAGCACGCATCAAGGCTTCGGATCCGATGGACCTTTGACCTTCCGGTGCGCCAGTCCACGCTCACATCGAAGCGATTCGGATGAAGCGACTTGACTGCGCGACTCGCGTGCGAGGATCCCGTTGGCCGCTAATCAGGCTCAGCAGCGCCGAGCTTGCGAAAACCGGGATGGACGCCGGGCGTGAGCCCCTGTTCGGCCGCGATCCGCGTGAGCAACCCCGCGAGCTGCGCCCGCTCCGAGGAGTCCAGCGCGGCGCACAGCGCGTCCTGGTGTGCGCGCCCGATGCGCCCGATCTGCTCCAGGGCGGCGCGCCCGGCCTCGGTCAGGTACAGGGCATAGGAGCGCCGGTCGTTGGGGTTGTCGCGCCGCTCGACCAGTCCGCGCCGCTCCAGCTCGTCGAGCACCGCGACCAGGCGGCTTGGGAAGATGCCCAGCGTCTCGCCGAGTGCCTGCTGGCTGAGGCCGTCGGCCTGCTGGATGACCCCCAGGATGCCCGCATGCGCCGGCTTGAGCCCCAGCGGCTCCAGCCGCTCCGCAAACCGCGCCGAGGCGTGGGCCCCGACCTGCGACAAGAGGAAGGCCAGCCCGCACGTCGGGTCCAGGAACCGATTCTGCGCACGCGACCGGGCCATTCGTTACTCCGAAAAATCGTTATTGACTGTAACGATTCACGCCGATAGTATTGTCCCAGCGTTCACCACCGGCGGCAGGGCGGCTTGGGACCCTTCGCTGGTTCCCGAGGCCGTTCCTGCCTTTTCCCCGTTTTGTTAGGCCCTGTCAAGGAGTTCCGGTCATGGCTCTGAATCACCTCAACCTGACGGTCCCCGACGTGGCGCGGACCCGCGCGTTCTTCGAGACCTACTTCGGGTTCCGCTGCGTCGTGGATCGGGGCCGTGACGCCCTGGCTGTGCTTGCCGACGAGTCCGGGTTCATCTTGAGCCTGAACAATTTCGACCAGGCGGACAAGGTCGAATATCCTGGCGCGTTCCACATCGGCTTCATGCAGGAGAGTCGCGAGCGGGTGGACGAGCTTTACCAGCGGCTGAAATCCGACGGATTCGACATGGAGCCGCCCAGGGAATTCCATGGGGCCTGGACGTTCTACTTCCGTGCCCCGGGTGGCTTCCTCGTCGAGGTCCTGCACCAGCACCGGCGGGACGGAGGCCGGTAGACTCGACCGGAACGGACCGAAGGACCTCGCTCGGAAGGCCGTCTGGACTCGTAGGGAACATCTGGATAGAATCGCCGGCTCGGTGGCGTTTCGGGTGTTCGGAAGTCCAGATGCGCGTTTCCGAGGGAGAGGTCATGATCGCACGCCTCCGCGCGCGCAGCGAGTGGAAATTCTTCGGGGTCTTGCCGCGGGCCGACCGCACGCTGGCCGTGGCCTGGTGGGCCGTGCTGGTGCTGCGCGGGATCCTGCCAGCGCTGTTGGCCATCGCCATCGGCACGCTCGTGGGGGCCGTGCAGCGCGGTGGGGACGTCGTGCCGCCGCTGGCGCTGGTCGGGGTGGTGTTCCTGCTCTTGCAGGTGCTGCCGCCGGTCCATCAAGCCATCGGCGCGCTGCTCGGCAGCCGGACGGCCGCCTGGCTCTACGACCGGCTGACCGCCGCGTGCGTGGGGCCGCCGGGGATGGGCCACCTCGAAGACCCCACGCTCACCAGCGACCTCACCATGGCGCGGGACTTCGACCTGGGCATCACCGGCCCACCCATGTTCATCTCCATGGACTTCATCGCCTCGGGACTGGTGGAGATGGTGGCGGGCCTGGCCTCCGCCGTCGTGCTGGCCGGTTACGCGTGGTGGGCACCGCCGCTCCTGGCCGGAGCGTGGCTGGCCACGCACTGGCTGTTGCGCGAGAGCAGCGTGTGGCGCGACCGGAATACCGAGGAGGTCCGCCGGGCCCAGCGCCATGCCGACTACGCCTATCGCCTGGCGGTCGAACCGCCGGCCGCCAAGGAGCTCCGGCTCTTCGGGCTGGCGGCCTGGACCGTGGAGCGGTTCCGGTCGCAGCGTCGTCGCCTCTTCGAGCTGCGCTGGCAGGCGACGCGCCTGCGCGAGCGGCCCGTGGCGGGGAGCCTCCTGCTGGTGCTCGCCGCCAACCTCGTGGTGTTCTGGTCGTTGGCCGGCGCCGCGGCCGGCGGCACGCTGGCACTCGATCGCGTGGTGACCTACGCGACGGCCGCCATGACCACCAGCCTGATTGCCTTCGGCGGCTGGTCGTGGGCCCTGGATGGTGCCGCCGCTCCCGTCGCGGCGGTGCTGCGCCTCCAGGGGGCGATGGAACCCGCCGGCGCGCTGGTCCGCGGCACCCGTCCCGCCGCCGGCATGCCGGCGCGCGAGATCCGCTTCCGCAACCTCACGTTTGCCTACCCGGCCGGGGGTGGGCCGGTGCTCGATGGCTTCGATCTGACGATCCCCGCCGGGTCGTCGCTGGCCATCGTCGGCCAGAACGGCGCCGGCAAGACCACCCTGGCCAAGCTGCTCTGCCGGCTCTATGACCCGCGGGCCGGCGCGATCGAGGTCGATGGCGTCGACCTGCGCGAGCTGGACCTCGATGCCTGGCGGTCGCGGCTGGCGGCGGTGTTCCAGGACTTCATCCGGTTCGAGCTGCCGATGCGCGACAACGTGGCGCCGGCCGGCGCGCCGGACGACGTCCTCCGCGCCGCGCTGGCCGACGCCGGCGCCGCGGGCCTGGCCGATCTCGACACCGTGCTGGCGCGCGGCTACGAGGGCGGGACCGAGCTTTCCGGTGGGCAGTGGCAGCGCGTGGCGCTGGCTCGCGCCCTGTGCGCTGTCCGGCTCGGCGCCGGCGTGGTTCTGCTCGATGAGCCGACCGCGCAGCTCGACGTCCGGGGCGAGGCTGAGATCTTCGACCGGCTCCTCGCCGCCACGCGTCACGCCACGACGATCCTGATCTCGCACCGGTTCTCGACCGTGCGGCACGCCGACCGGATCTGCGTGCTCGAGGGGGGCCGGGTGGTCGAGCTGGGCACCCACGACGAGCTGATGGCCGCGGGCGGGCGCTACCGGACCATGTTCGACTTACAGGCCTCGCGTTTCGGTGCCGATGCCGGCGAGGAGGAAGGGGTGGTGTATGAGGTCCTCGCGTGACGATCTGCCCCCCGCGCTGCCGGCCATGTGGCGGGCGCTGAAGCGCGGCTACGAGGCCGAGCCGGGGTTCCTGGCCGTGTCGTTCGGCCTGTCGCTGCTGGCGGCCCTTCCCGACGCCCTGTTCGCCCTCTGGCTCAAGCTGCTGGCCGACGGCGTGCCGGCGCACGACCGCCGGCTCGTGATGGCCTCGGCCGTGGGCCTGGGCGTCACGGCCCCCGCAACCTGGTTCCTCCGCGTGATGAGCGTCCGGATCCAGCGCCAGTTTCGCGAGCGCGTGACGATCGCGCTGGAGTCCCACGTGGCCCGGCTCCAGGCGTCGGTGGCGACCATCGAGCACCACGAGCGTCCCGAATACCTCAACCGCCTCGCCATGCTCCGCGACCAGGTCTTCGTACTCGATCACATGTATATGTCACTGTTTTCAACCTGCGGGTGGATCCTCCGGCTTGGGGTGACGGTGGCGCTGCTGATGGCGATCCACCCGGCATTGGCGCTGCTGGCTGTCTTCGCGATCCCGACGGTCTTCACGGCCGCGTGGCGTCCGGGCGTGGAGCGTGCCGTCCAGGAGCGGAGCGCGCCGGCGAACCGGCTGGCGCGCCACCTGTTCGTGACCGCGACGACAGCTCCACCGGGCAAGGAGGTGCGGGTCACCGGGATCGGCGATCGCCTGGTGGCCCGTCGCCGCGCGGCGTGGGAGCGCGGGTACGCTCCGGTCGCCGCGGCGCGCCGGACAACGGCCGTGTGGCAGGCGCTCGCGTGGTCGGTTTTCGGCGTTGGATTCCTCGGCTCGGTGGCATTCACCGCGCTGGTGCTCCAGGCCACGCCGGGCGCCGTGCTGCTGGTGCTGGCGGCTGGCTCGCGGCTCTCGGCGTATATCGGTGCGACCGTGGGCGAGATCGGGTTCTTGCGCGGGATCTGGCTTGAAGGCTCGAGGCGCCTGGCCTGGCTCGAGGACTACGTGGCCGCCCAGGACGAGCACGCCGATGCGACGGTCCCGCATCGGCTCTTGGAGGGGATCCGCTTCGAGCGCGTGTCTTTTGCGTATCCGGGCACGGAGCGCCGCGTGCTGGAGGACGTGTCCCTGCACCTGAAGCCGGGCTCCGTGGTGGCCATCGTGGGCGAGAACGGCGCCGGCAAGACGACGCTGGTGAAGCTGTTGTGCCGGCTCTACCGGCCGACGAGCGGGCGGATCCTGGTGGACGGGGTGGATCTCACGCGCCTGCCCGCCGAGACCTGGCGGTCGCGGCTGGCCGGCGCGTTCCAGGATTTCTTCCGGTTCGAGTTCCGGGCGCGACAGACGGTCGGCGTCGGGGATCTCCCGCGCCTCGACGACGAGCCCGCGGTCGTGGTGGCCGTCGCTCGTGCGGGGGCCGACGACGTGGTGGCCCGGCTGGCGGCCGGGCTCGAGACCCAGCTCGGCCCCACCTGGCCCGAGGGCGTGGAGGTCAGCTTCGGCCAGTGGCAGAAGCTGGCGCTGGCCCGGGGCTTCATGCGCGATTGCCCGCTGCTCCTGGTGCTGGACGAGCCGACCGCGGCGCTCGACGCCGAGACCGAACATGCGCTCTTCGAGCGCTATGCGGCCGCTGCGCGGGGAAAATCGAAGGGGGCGGCCCGCGGGACCGACGGCCGCATCACGATCCTCGTGTCCCACCGCTTCAGCACCGTGCGGATGGCCGATCTCATCGTCGTGCTCGACGGCTCCCGCGTGGTCGAGGTCGGCGCCCACGAAGAACTCATGGCCCAGGGCGGCCACTACGCCGAGCTCTACGGCATCCAGGCGGCGGCGTACCGCTGACACCGCGGCGCCTCGCGAAAGAAATCAAGGAACCACAGATGAACACAGATGGCGTCGGGAAAGACCGTACCCGGGATTGGTCGATCAGAGCCAGGCCGTGATTCAGGGCACGCGCCGCCGCGGGGTCATTGTGGCGATCCTGATGCTTGCGACTTTCGGCCAGCAACGACTCGGCACCGCGGAGACGCCGCCGTGTCTCACCGCGGGCGATCCGCCACGCCACGAGGATCAGGGCCGAGGAGGTCAGGGCGGTCATCGCCGCGCGGACCAGTCCATGGGGGTGGCGCCGGCACCACTTCCGCCAGCGCTCGGTCAGGCTCCGGTTGGAGACGCCGCGGAGTGGCAGGTCGGCCGGGTGTCGGCGCAGATCTTCGGCCAGTTGGCCGGCGTCGGCGTAACGGTCCCGCGGGTCGACGGCCGGACACTTGGCGACGATGTCCGCCAGGCCCACAGGGACCCGGGGTGGGCGGTGGAACGCGATCCGGTGCATGGGGTAGGGACCGATCGCGATCGCACCACCGAGCATTCGATACAGCACCAGGCCCAGCGCGTGGATGTCGGAGCGGCCATCGACGGCGACCGTGATGGGCCGGCCGGGGTGGAGCTCCGTGATGGCCGCGCGCTGCTCGGGAGGCATGTCGTGAGGCGCCCCGCCGCGACTGCCCACCGATCCCCTGGTTGACGCGATGGTGGCGTCCCCCTCACCCCGGGAGAGAGCCGGGGTGAGGGAGCTTCCCAGGCACTTCCGCCCGGGGCTGGGAAGCGGCAAGCTCGGTCCGGCTCGAGGTCAGCGCTTCTCGACGGCCCGTTCGGACGTGTGCTCGTGGTGATGCTCGCCGCCCATGGCGCGGACCATGTTGCGGCAACTTTCTTCGCAGCGGCGGCAGGCGGTGATGCAGGTCTTGGTCATGTCATCAACTTCGGTCGACGAGCCGCACTCTTCGGCGCATCGTCGGCAGGCTTCGCCGCAGGCACGGCAGGACTCGACCATCAGGGCACTGTGCCGCGCGATCATGGCCGCTGAGAGCGTACAGAATGCCGCGCAATCGGCCGCGATCTGGGCCATCTTGGCATGCTGAGTCTTCCCCTGCCCGGCCAGCATGAGGCAGTGGTGAAACATCTGGTTGCAGGTGGCCTCGCAATGGCCGCAGGCCTCGGCGCACTCGTTCAACATCTGACCGTGCTTGGGATCGTGCGCGGAGTGCCGGGGATCCGGCACGGGGGCCTGAATCTGGGCCGCCTCCGAGCGACTTGCGGCCCACGCCAGGCCGGCGGCACTGGTGCCGAGAACACCGAGCAGCTCACGTCGTCTCCACATCGCCCATCCTCCTTCCTCATCAATCGTAGAATTGTGCTCGCGACCGGGGATGATTCCCGGCAACGACAAAACCGGCGCAGGCCGCCGCGCATCGCTTCGCGGCCGGCCCGCGCCGGGAGTCCAGTCCGTCGCAGCCAAGGCCGGCCGGCGCTCGGCTCGCGCGGTGGGGGGCGGTGATCGGCCTGGTCCGCTCGCTCAGCGGGAGCGGAGGGCCATGCCGACGACGACGCCGAGCAGGACGCCGACGCCGAAGGCCGTGGCGATCGAGCGGCCCGGGTGCTCGCGGATCATCTCCTGCGAGTAATCGTAGCCCCGGCCGAACTGGTCGGAGATCCGGTTGTAGCTCTCCCGCATCTGGTCGCCGGCGTAGCGGGCATACTGGCCGACCTGCTCGGCCGCCTGCGAGACCATCGTGCCGCCTTGAGCGGTGGCCTCGGTCAAGAACTTCTCGATCGCGTCGCGGGCCTCGCCCGTCTTGCTCTGGATCCGGCCGATCAACTGGTCGATGTTGCCGTTGGTGAACCGCAGGTCGTCCTCGGTCAACTGACCCCACTTCTTCTTCAGCTCACCGCGGACCTGGTTCCACTGTCCCTGGAGCACTTGCGCATTGACCATGGTGTCATCCTCTCTGGAATCTGAGGGAAAAACGAATCCGGTACAATCCATCCCGACGTTGATTCGTCTGACGTCACGAGACGCCGCGATGCGTCACGGGGTCGTCTTGGGCGCCGGCGGAGGATTCTGGCCTGACTGCTTGATCGAGGTCTCCTCGGTCTTCGTGGTGGTGCCGCCGGGGGTGGAGATCTTGGTCGTGGCCGTCTCCTTGGACTCCTCCGAACACCCGGAGATCCCGATCCCAAAGCCCGTCAAGAGCACGCCCATCATCGCTGCGCTGATCAGCTTCCGCATGAATGTTGCCTCGAATCGGGGGAACGCGGCGGCCAGCGACCTCGCATGAGATCCGCCGGTTGACCGCCAAGCCATCACCCCGAATCTGCAAGCCGCGTGCCGGCGCCAGCCGCAAAACCGAAAAAGGTGGGTCGCAGGCTCAGTCCCAAGACCCAGGGCCCAGCGCCGCGACCGGGAGCCCGTCCGTTCCGCCACCGGCATCCGCCGGCTCACTGCGCGGCAACCGGCTGCTGGTTTCTCAAAAGAGTTTGACAAATGTTTGAAATACCAGGAGTTGAGCAGCGGCGAGTTCCTCGCCGAGGACGGCTGCAAATGAAGCGGAGATTGGCATGAGGTTTGCTCGGGGACAGCAATGATCCAGCCGCCGCGAGTGTGCGCGTTGAACGATGAGGTGTCCCGGTGCGTGACGGCGGGTCCTTCCCTTGAGGATGGTGGCGATGGCAACGGCGAAGTCGACCACGACGGAGCAGATCCTGGACATCCAGCGCCGGATGGCGCAGATGCGCCACGAGCTGCACGTCGACGCCCGGGAAGTGGTTAAGGGCGCGCAATCGTTGACGGACTGGCGGAGCCTGGTTCGCAACCACCCGTGGCTGAGTCTGAGTGCGGCGGCGGCCGTCGGCTACCTGATCGTGCCGCGGCGTGCCGAGCGGCCCACGGTGGTGGCGGTGAGCCCGCCGGTGCCGGTGTCGGCCGCGGCCACGCCGGCGCCGCCGGAACGGCCGCCGCGCCGCAACCGCTGGGGCATCCTCAGCACGGTGATGGGCCTGCTGGGCCCGATCGCGGTGCGCGCGGCGCAGAACTATGCCCTCCAGGCGATGGAACAGTGGCTGGCGGCACAGCCCAGGGGCGGGCCGCTCCCGACCGGGCCCGGCGGCGGCACTGGGCGACCGACGACGCCCTTCGGGGCGCCGGGGCGACCGCGCGAGGCGCGTTGACAGGACCAATGATTCGATCGGATCGGCCGCCGCCAAGCGCCCGCTCGCCGGGCCGACGGGCCGGCGGCGTGGACCACCCCTTTCCCTGCTCTCGATGAGGATCTTCTCATGATCACCATCGCACGGAATCACTTATCAACCCCGTCTTCGGACGAGGGTGGCGCCGGCGCGATCCTCGCCCAGGCGCAAGAATACCTGGCCGAGGCCAGGGAGATTGTCAAAGACGTGATGACCAATCGACCGGCATTGGCCCTGGGGGCCGCCCTGGCAGCGGGAGTCGTCCTGGGATGGCTGATCAAGCGACGGTGAGGCCGGATGGTCCGGCTGCGGCCCGGCGGGGTGCTGTCCCCATCGCGGCCGGTGGCACGGCGACCGGGCACGGGCAAGAACCCCAACCCGGTCCCGGCGATGTGGTCAGTAGTGTCGCCGGCTTCGGCGAGAACCTGCTGACCCTCGCCGAACTCCAGTCGCGGCTGGCCGCGCTGGAGCTCCAGCAGAATCTCAAGGTGGCCCGGATCACCGGACCGGTCATCCTGGCCGGCGTCCTCCTGGCCGTGGTCAGCCTCCCCCTGGTCCTCGTCGGGATCGCCGAGCTGCTGGTCTCGGAACTGGGCATGAAGCGCGGCTATGCCCTGCTGAGCGTGGCCGTCGCCGCCCTGGCGATCGCCGGGGTCTGCATCGCGATCGCCGGCAGCCGGCTCCGCCGCAGTGCCGCCGGATTCCCGCTCAGCCGCGAGGAGTTCGCCCGCAACCTCAACTGGGTCCGCACCGTCGTGCTGCACAGCGGTCGCTCGACGCGACGGCGGTGATCCGGATTCTGGATTTCCGATTTTGGATTTTGGATTGGAGAGCCAGCGGGCTGACCGCACTCCTCAATCGAAAATCCAAAATCGAGAATCCAAAATCGATCACGACGGTACGACGACCTCGGTGACCACGCGGCCCATCATGCGGTCCGACAGGACGGGGGCGATGTCGGACCAGCCGATGATCCCCAGCAACCGCCCGGCCGCATCCACCACCAGGAGGCGCCGCACCGCTTCCGTCCGGAGCACGTCGCAGACATGCGCCAAGCTATCCGTGGGCGCCACGGCCACGACCCCCGGCGACATGATCGCGCTGACCTGGCGATCCACCAGGTTGGGAAACTCGGGTAGCGCCAGCGCGACGTCGCGGTCGGTCAAGACGGCGACCGGCTTGCCCTCCTCCAGGATCGGTACGGCGCCGCAGTCGGCATCGCGGAAGATCATGACCGCCTCCAGCACCGTGCTGAACGTCGAGCAAGTCAGCGGCGCGGCCGTCATCACGTCAGCGGCCGTCAAAGCTTCCAGCGACGTTCGTTCCCCTTGCTCTCCCATGACCATGAACTCCTGATGGGATGCCTGATGACCCAGAACCGGAATGCCCAGGACCAAGGACCGGCGCTCGATTCGTGACCCTTTGTCCAAGCTGGCTCTACCCCTTCTTCGCAGATCCCATGCCAATACCCTCTGTGGCACCTCATTTGCTCTCTTCCTTTCGGATGGGACAGCTTGGGTTCCTCTCCGGACGGTCGAGCTCGATGGCAGCGAGCAGGCCGGGCCGGACACGCCGGCGGGAGCCCGGGATCAACCGAAGGAGAGCACGAATATGTCAACAGGTTACAACGTTCAACATCCGAGCGCCCGCGGCCAGGTCAGCGGCAGTGGCCGGGCGGAGAACTGGCCCGGCGACATGGTCCAGGCCAGTCGCCGTGGTTCGGAGGGCGCCTGGATGGAGACAACCCTCCGCTCGGTCGTGGAATCGCTCGAGGATTATGCGCGGGAGAATCCCTTGCCGTTCGCAGCCTGGGCCTTCGGGATCGGGTTCATCCTGGGCTGGAAGCTCAAGCCCTGGTGAGGTCGCTCGCTGCGCTCGGGACAGTGGTCCGTGGTCCGTGGTCAGTCCAAGGCGGATGAAACGAGTGGCGTGGTCTTGGTCTTGGTATTTCCTGACCACGGACCACGGACCACGGACCACGGACCACTGTTACACGCGAGAGCCCGCCCATGCCTCTGCTCACACGACGATTGTGGTCGGCGCTTCACCTGGGCGGGTTGTCGGTGCGCGAGGTGGCCGAGCGCACGTGGACGAAGATCAACGAGCATGAGGTCTTGACGCGCGCGGCAGCCATTTCGTTCTACGCGATCGCCGCCTTGGTGCCGTTTCTGGCGCTGGTGATCACCCTGACGGCGTATTTTCTCCCCTGGATTGCGCCGGGTGCGGGAGAAGGCGGGCCGGGAGTCGCTGACCTGTCGGATCCGCTGCGCGACCTGCTGCCGGCCGATGCGGCCTCGATCGTGTCCCGGGAGATCCAGCGGCTCCAGGAGGGACCCCCCACGGGCCTGGTCTCCTTCGGGTTGGTGGCGATCCTCTGGTTGGCGTCGAGCTTGTTCGTGGCCGTCATGGACGCCATGAACCGGATCATGGGGGTCAGGGAGTCCCGCCCCTGGTGGAAGCAGCGACTGGTCGCCATGCTGATGACGCTCATCGAGGCGGCCATCCTGATCGCCGTGTTCGCGACGATCGTGATCTGGCCGCAGATCCTCCGCTGGCTGGGCCTGGGCAGCGCGGCCTCGGTGCTGGCGACTGCCGTTCACGTGATCACGGTCTTCGTCCTGATCCTGCTCAGCACCGCGCTGGCCCTCTACTTTGGCCCTGACGCCGATCAGCGCTGGGAGTGGATCACCCCCGGCAGCTTGCTCGGCTCGATCTTCCTGATCTGTGTCAGCCTCCTGTTCCGCGTCTACGTGCAGAACTGGGGGAACTACAGCGCGACCTATGGATCGCTCGGGGGCATCGTGGTGCTCTTGAGCTGGCTCTGGCTGTGCAGCGTCGACCTCTTGATCGCCGCCGAGGTGAACAAGGTCATCGAGGATGCCTCCCCGCTGGGTAAGCCCTACGGGCAGAAGCATGAGTAGTGGTCGGTGGTCCATGGTCCGTGGTCAGGATCGAGAGGGAGGAAAGACGGTCCGATCTTTGTCCGGTTCTTTTTCTGACGATTGACCACTGACCACTGTCGAATCTAAGTTTTGGCACCACATTTGCTGTTATCAAAAGAGTAAGTCGGCCATGCTCGGCGAGGCGTCTGACCCTGGCCGTTACCTGAGATAGTTTTACGACACGAGAGGAGCACCCCGATGTTAAGTTGGGCCTTAACGTTTCTGGTGATCGCGATCATCGCCGCGGTGTTTGGATTTGGCGGGATCGCCGGAACGGCGTCCTGGATTGCGCAGATCCTGTTCTTCCTGTTCCTGGTCCTGTTCGTGGTCTCGCTGATCTTCGGCCGGACCCGCACGCCCATCACCTGAGGCGACCTCGGGTGGTCGCGCGGCGCACCGGTGGTGCCGGCCCGCTTCCGGCGGCCCGGATCGAGGATACGTCCTCGAAGCCACTTCCCGAGAGAACTCGGCCTGCCGCTCCGCGAGCGGCGGGCCGGCTCGCCGGACGGACGAGGGGAACCCGCCCGGTCGGTCGCTGAGCTGGCGTGAGCGAGGAGGGCCTCTTCCTCAGGCCAGATTCCGAATCACCGTTCCCGATCTCCGATCGAAATCGGCATCCCCACGATGATCATAGACCGTCCACTCGGCGGCCTGCCCGGCGCCCGAGGGTCCTCGCTGACACCGGCCAGTTTGTCACAACGGCTGGGGCAGACGGGATCCCGCTGGAGAGGCCGCCTGGTTTGTTGCGCGCACTCCCGGCAGCCGGGGGCGACCGCCCTACCAAGCAAGAGGCAGCCAGGACCAGCTACCCCACACTCCCGATCCCGCAGGCCGAGGTCGCAGGACGTCCCTCGGAGCTGAGAGATCGATCAAGGCACGGAGAGTTCCGGCACGCGCCGGCGGAGCTCGGCATCGAGCTGATCGCGCCGGTCGAGCATGGCGCGGTACCCGTCGTACCGCGCGCGGTAGTGGCGCGCCAGCAGGCGGTGCCCGGCCACATAACGATAGGCATTCTGGGCGAGCCCACGGCGGAACGGAGCGTCGCGGATCAGACGATCCAGGAGGGCTGAGAACTCGTCGGGCGAGTGGTAGATCAACCCCGTCTCGCCGTGCCGGATCGTGCGGGCGTAGACCGTGGGGCTGGCCAGCGCGGCCGCCCCTTGCGCGGCAGACTCGATGAACTTCAGGTCCGACTTGTGCGCATTGAATCGCGTAGGCTCCAAGGGGAGCAGCGCGATGTCGGCGGCGCCCAGGAGGGATCGATAGCGGTCATACGAGCAGAGGGGCTCGAACGCCTTGTGCGGCGTCGTCAGCGCGTCGAAGAACGAACGGTCGTAGACAACCTGGACGCGCACGGCGTTGCCGTGCACGGCCAGGAGCCGATTGAGCGCCGGCAGGATCGGCGCCCAATCGGCCTCGCGGTTCAGCGCGCCGAAGAAGAGCGTCACCGAGCCGGCGGCCGAGGGGTCCGGGTCGGCCCGCGGGGGCGAGAGCGTGGCAACCTGGTTCGGGAAGACCATGACGTGCGGGTTGTGGGCCCGGAGCGAGTCGGCCATGACCTCGGTCGTCGTCTGGAGGCAATGGCAGGCGCGGAGGGCGAAGGCCTCGGTGCGGCCCAGCTCGGCGAAGTGGTCCGGATCGTCGTCGAACTCGCCGACGATCAGGTACCCGTGGGCGAGCAAGGCCCGTTGCAGCCGCAGGTGATCCGACCGCGGGATGATCACCCGCTGCTGGAGGAAGACCTTGTCCTCACCGGGCCAGGTCCGGCCCAGGTCGTCGAACTGGACGCCCGTGCCCGTCACCACGCGGACCCCGGGGATGGTGGCCAGGAAGGCGCCGGGCTCGCCGATGCGTACCTCGCTGGCGATCGCCGAGCCGAGCAGCGACCAGATCACCATCCGCCGGGGCGGAACGGTCGCGCGGAGCGATCGGACGACGTAGTGCGCGGCCCGCGTCTGAAGGGCGAACGCGGCCGGGTCGATCCCCAGGTCGCGGAGGACCGGGGCCATCACCTGCTGGAAGCGATCGAACCCGGAATCGGGCCCCCACCCCGGCACGATTTCGAACAGCTCCAGCCCGGACCGGTGGAACAGGTCCCGGACGCTCGCCAGCGTGAAGAAGCGCAGGTGGGCGCGGTCGAGCAGCCCCTGCTCCTGGTAGTCCCATCGACCGCGCAGCAGGTCGACGAGCACCGAGAAGTGCTGCACGTTGGGGATGCAGGCCAGCACCTGGCCGCCGTCGCGCACCCACCGCGATAGCCGCGCCAGCACGCCCCAGGGGTCAACCATCTGCGCGAGTACGTCGCCGAAGACCAGGCAGTCCACTGTCGGTTGCTGATCCTCGGCTCTCGGGTCGGGCAGCCCGAGCGCACCGGGCTCGACCACTGCCGCATCGCCGATGACCACGCGATCGAGCCGGCCGGGCGACTCGGCGAGCCGCGCCGCCTCCGCGGACGTCTCGATCCCCAGGTAGCGGACGTCGGGATTGATCCGCCGGTAGGCGTCCGCCAAGGCCCCTGCGCCGCAACCGACTTCCAGGATGATCCGCGCATCCGGTGGGATCAGCCCCAACAGGTCGTGGTGGAAACGGTGGGTCATGGCGGGCAACCGAGCGCCTCGCGGGAGAAATCGAGGATGAGCCGCGGACCGCTGCCATCATATTCGAGGAGAGCATCGCGGACGAGGCAGACGATTGTCGAGCAGCGAGACGCCTCGGGAAACGCCGCTGTCGATCCTCGTCGAAGCTCGGTCGGAGATCTTTCCGGCTCGAGACGGCCGCGGTATCCTCGACCAGTGGCCGGGCGCGCAACCAGCCTGCAATCTCCGGCATCTCGTTCGGGCGAATGCATGCGCATGACGGAGTCGGAACCATCCCGGCCGCGACCAGGGAAAGGATTGCGCGCGGATGCCGTTGACGCACCTGGGAATCGTGTCTCTGCTCCGATGGGGCCGCCATTTCCGTCGGCCTTCCGGTGCCGCCCGCTCGGGGCGTCGGCGGGCTCGCCGGGGGCTTCGGCTGGGTCCCGAGCTCCTCGAGCCGCGCCTGACTCCCAGCTACTACCCCAACGCCAGCACCTACGTCTGGACGGCCCTCGGCGACAAGATGAGCTGGAATGACCCGAACAACTGGAGCCACTTCGGGCCCCAGATCGGTGTCCCGCTCACCGGCACGCCGACCGTCGGCTCCAACATCGTTTTTCCGCCGGTCGCCACCCTGCCGGCGGGCAGCCCCACGACGATCCATTTCAACTCCACCTCCGGCGCGATCAATTTCCCGATCAACACCCTCACGATCCAGGATTCCTACACCTTCCAGGGGAATCCGGTCACGATCAACAACGGCGTGGTCGTTCTGAATCCCCACGGTGCGGCGACCAACGCCACGATCCTGCTCGCCGGGCTGACGCTGAACCGGGGCGCCTCGATCTATGCACAGGAGGGGAGCACCCTCACCGTCGGCAGCACCGCCAACCCGACGGGCGTCCAGCTCAACTTGCAAGGTGGGGCTTCCAAGTCGGGCGGCGGCCAGCTCGTCATCGACACCTCGAACGTGTTCGACCCCGAGATCGGTTTGAGCCTGCAATCGTTCGAGGTCTCCGGCGGGACGCTCATCCTCGGCGTGAGCACCGCCTTCACGGGAACCAAGTTCCTGGTCGATGCCGGCGCCGAGCTGGCCGAGGCCGGCGGGGTCGCGGCCCAGGTGGGATCGATCGCCGGCGCCGGCCAGGTCGACCTCGAGGGGACCGCCGCGACGGCGGCCCAGACCAGCCTCAGGGCCGTCGTCCCCGTCCCTGACTCCGACCAGCTCACCGGGTCGATCACCGGGCTGGGCCAGTTCATCAAGGACGGGAACGGCACCTTGACGACCGGGTCCATCAACTTCGGCGGCGCCGGCTCCGTCCAGGTGCTCCTCGGCGCGCTCGACCTGGACGGCTCCTTGAACATCGGGGGCCTGGAGGTCGGCACCGGGGCGACCTTCGGCGGCCTCGGGACCTGGAACATCTCCGGGCCGGCCTCGTTTCAGGCCGGCTCGACCTTCGCGGTCGCCCTCGACGGTCTGACCGCCGGCAGCGGGTATACCCAGCTCGTCGACGGCGACTCCACCAGCGGGATCGCCCTGGGCAACAGCACCCTGTCGGCGACCATCGGCTACGAGTACCAGGCCGGCGACCAGTTCACCATCGCCACGGGCCCGCTCATCCAGGGGCGGTTCCAGAATGCGGCCCGCGGCATTGTGGTCCTGGGCAATAACGTCCCCTTCGCCGTCTCGTACTCGAGCGCGGCGGTGACGCTGACGGCCCTCCAGTCGGAGACGACGACCGCGTTGACCGGCTCGCCGAGCCCGAGCCACCCCGGCCAGCCGGTCAGCCTCACCGCGACGGTCAGCACCCGCACGGCCCCGGTCACGACCGGGACGGTGAGCTTCGAGCAGGGGACCACGGTCCTGGCGACACTCCCCCTGAGCGGCTCGGGGACGTCGACGTTCACGACCACCGCGCTGCCCCTGGGAAGCACGGGGATCACGGCGGTCTACAATGGGTCCACCAACATCCTGGGCTCGACGAGCCCGATCTGGACCCAGGCCGTGGTTCCGTATTCGACCACGACGCGCCTGACCAGCTCGGCCAACCCCGGTCGACCGGGCCAGCCGGTGACCTTCACCGCCTCGGTCCTCGCCGCCGGGATGCCGGTCACCGCGGGGACAGTCAGCTTCACCCGCGGCAAACAGCTCCTGGGTACCGCTCCGCTGGACAATGACGGCACGGCCCGCCTGACGGTCTCCACACTCCCGGTGGGGAGCGGGCGAATCCAGGCCATCTTCAACGGCACGCCCGACGACCTGTCCTCGCTCAGCCCGTCCTTGGTCCAGGCGGTCGACCGCTTCAGCACGACCACCAGCCTCATCCTGACCACGCAGGCGCAGGCCAATGGCCAGGTGCGCTCTGTCCTGGTGGCCACGGTCGCCAGCGAGGGAGCGAGCGGACAATCACCCGTCGGGACCGTGATCTTCCGCCGCAACGGGCATACCCTGGGCCGGGCCCGGCTCACCGGCGGCACCGCCGTCCTGGCGATCGGCCGGCGCGCCCCGTCGCGGGGAACGTTCGTCGCATCGTACCAGGGCAATTCGCGGTTCCAGCCGAGCACGTCCGCTCGAATCGGCGTCGGTGGGACGCCGGCTGCACGGGCGCGTCGCAAGTGACCACTGGGCACTGGCTACTTGCCACGGGCCACGCCTGAAGTAGGATAGGCGATTCGCCGAGCGACCTCGGCAACTCGGCCCGATGCGCGGACTGGCCGCCTCGGGCGGTTTTCTCACCTGTGAGGCGATCCGATGAAGCGGCTCGTTGGTGCATGGTTAGCCATCGTCCTCGTCTCGTCCACCGGCAACCCGGCCCGGGCCGACGACAAGGATCCCCAGCCCATCCTCGACAAGGCCATTCAGGCCCTGGGCGGCGAAGCCAAGCTCAAGAAGGCCGAGAGTGCCACCTGGAAGTCGAAAGGCACGATCACCTTCAACGGCAATGACAACACGATCAACATCCATGCCACCGTCCAGGGCCTCGACCATTATCGCGCGGAAGTCGAGGGCGAATTCGGCGGCAACGAGGTCAAGGGCGTGGTCGTCCTGAATGGCAACAAGGGCTGGCGCAAGTTCGGCGAAAAGATGGAGATGGACGAGGACAACGTCGCCAACGAGAAGCGTGGAATCTATCTCCAGGTGATCCCGATGCGGATCCTCCCGCTGAAAGACAAGGGCTTCAAGGTGGAGGCCGCCGGCGAGGAGAAAGTCGGCGACAAGCCGGCCGTCGGGATCAAGGTGACGCCGCCCGACGGCAAGACCTTCACGCTCCACTTCGACAAGGAGAGCGGTCTGCCGGTCAAGCTGGTCGCCAAGGTGGTCGGCTTCGGGGGCGAGGAGTACACCCAGGAGACGTTGTACAAGGACTACAAGGACTTCGACGGGATCAAGAAGGCCACCAAGGTCCAGAGCAAGCGCGATGGCGAGGACTTCCTCAAGGGGGAGCTCACCGAGTTCAAGACCCTGGACAAGGTGGATCCCAAGACCTTCGCCGAGCCGGAGTGATTCCGCCGGCAAGACAGTCGGTCAGGCTTGAGCCGGACACAATCGGAATGTCAGGCTCGGAGTCAGTTCCCACAGCCCCGGAGGGGCGGTCGTCGGTAGCCAGGGGCGTCAGCCCCTGGTCGACCGCGGAGCGCCGAGCACCCCTCAGTTCCCGAAGCCCCGGAGGGGCGACAGTCTCAGGGGCTGCCGCTCCTGACTACGTCCTCTGAAGCTTCTTTCTTCCCTTCGAACCCGGACGCGGGCAGTCCGCATCCGGACCCCCTTCTTTCAATCAACAGTGAGGACCTGTGATGAAACGGCTACTGGGAACGGTGCTCGTGATCGTCGTCGGATCCGGCCTGGGCCGACCCGCCCGGGCTGATGAGAAAGACCCGACCGCCATCCTCGACGCGGCGATCAAGGCCCTGGGTGGCGAGGAGAAGCTGAAGAAGGCCGAGGCGATGACCTGGAAGGGCAAGGGGACGATCACGTTCAACGACAATGAGCGAAACATCCAGCTCCAGGCGACCGTTCAGGGACTCGATCATTACCGTGGGGAGATCGAGAGCGACGAGTTCCACGGGGTGACCGTCCTCAGCGGCAACAAGGGCTGGCGGAAGTTCGGCGATAATGCCAACGAGATGGATGAGGACGCCGTGGCCAACACGAAGCGAACGGTGTACCTCCAGGTCATCCCGGCCACGCTGGTCGCGCTGAAAGGGAAGGACTTCAAGCTCGAGGTGGCCGGCGAGGAGAAGGTCGGCGACAAGCCCGCCGCCGGGATCAAGGTGACGCCGCCGGATGGCAAGCCCTTCACGCTCTACTTCGACAAGGAGAGCGGCCTGCCAGTCAAGCTGGTGGCCCGGGTCGTTGGCTTCCGCGGCGACGAGTACACCCAGGAAACGACCTACAAGGATTACAAAGACCTCGACGGGATCAAGAAGGCCACCAAGATCGAGAGCAAGCGCGACGGTGAGAAATTCCGGGAGGAGGAGATTACCGAGTTCAAGATCCTGGACAAGGTGGATCCCAAGACCTTCGCCGAGCCGGAGTGAACACCGGGTGGCTCGATTCGTGGTGCGTGGTGCGTGAAGACAGGGACGTGAGGCCTAGTCCGAACCGGTCTCGAGTGCCTGCTTTTCCCGGACTCGCCGCTTCAGCCCGCGACAGCGACGCACCACGCACCACGCACCACGAAATCAGTCACGTCATTTCTTGGCCCCGCCGATCCGGATCTGCCGCGGCTTGGCTTGCTCGGACTTGGGCAAGGTCAAGGTCAAGACGCCATGCTCGAACGCGGCCTGGGCCTTGTCGGAGTCGACCGGAACCGGGAGAACGATCGAGCGTTGGAACGAGCCGGCCCGCCGCTCGCGGATGTGCCACCGCTCGTCCTTCTTCTCCTCCTCGAACTTGCTCTGACCCTGGATCGACAGGGTCTCGCCATGGACGGTGATCTGCACGTCCTCGGGCTTGACGCCCGGCAGCGAGGCTTTGACCACGAACTCGTTGTCGTTTTCGGACAGGTCCAGTGGGAGCGTCGCCGCCCCGCCCTGGGCCAGCGGGCCCGACGGCCGGACAAAACTCTCCTGGAACAAGGCATTCATCGCGTCGCGGAGGCTGACGGCCTCGCGAAAGGGATCCCAACGCTCGAGCGCCATCGGAAAGCTCCTCTTGTTCGGCTCGGCGGAGGGGAGGGTTCCAACCGGCCTCCGCCGAGCGTTGTGAAAAAACGTCGCTCTGGTCTCACGAACCGGGCCTTCGACCCGCTCAGCTCGTCTTGAGCGTGATCTTCTTGGGCTTCGTCTCCGGGCTCCTGGGCAGGGCAACCCGGAGAATGCCGTTGGTCAGCTCGGCCTGCACGTTGTCGGCGTCGACCGCCTCGGGCAGGGTGATCACCCGCTCGAACCGGCCCCAGGTCCGGCCGTTGTACAGGTACTGACGGCCCTCCTCCGGCTTGCGCTCGCCGCGGATGAAGAGCATGCCGTTGTGAACGGTCACGTCCACATCCTGGTCGGTCAGACCCGGCAGCTCGGCCTCGACGTAAACGTAGTCGTCATCCTGCCACAGCGACACCGGTACGCCGGCGCCCCAATCCGGGGTCAAGCCGAACTGGAAGAAGCTGTCATCGAAGAACCGGTCGAACAGCCGCTCCAGCCTGTTGACGGGAGTCATCCAGGGGGTCGTCGCGACCAGGTTGTTGCGAATGGCTGGCAGCATCGCAGATCTCCTCTCAAGAGCTCACGGGCAACTGTTGAAAGGACCACTCACCATCTTGCGGAAGCGTCCGGCTCGACCGCCCGTGCCTCGTCGGCCAGTCCTCACTTCCTTGTGTTGAAGGAGAAGCAAGCCGCGTGCCGATGCCGGCCATTTGTCTCAAGTCCTTAATATACAGGTATTTATGGTATCAGCCCGCCGCCGGCCCTGGCCCGCGTTGCCAAAACGGCAGCCTGTCTCGACGGGCGACTTCACCGGATGCCAATTTGGCAGCACGGCCGCGTTCCTGGGGAAACCAGCGGGTGCCAAGTCGCGGGGCCGCACCGCCCCGAGGCAGCGACCAGCCGTGGAATCAGTCGATCTCCAGCGCCAGCCCGGGGCCGTCGAGCAGCAGGCGATGCCGGTTCAGACGAACGGCGCCAGAGGATTGACCTGCCGGTTGGATCTCTATTGGATCATGCCAACTTCCAATCGCGAAGCACGCGCGGCGAAGCGATCCGGATGACGCGCGCGCGACCTGACCAAGTGGTCTGATGCGATCGGAGCCGCCAAACGTGCCCGTGACTTGCTCGCCGAGGGTGCGGTCAGACCGGACTGCCGGGCCAGGCTGACTGTGTCGGACCACGCCCGGGTCTCGGTCTCGCCGTCCACCACGATCGGCAGCCCGAGGAGGTACGACAGCCACTGAACGGTGTCGGCCTGGGAGCACCGCCCCCGCCGCTCACCGACGAGCAGCACATTGGCGACCTCCAGATGCCAGAGCCGCGGCACGAGCATCTCCAAGTTCGGCAGCTTGGCAATGATGGCGTCGGCGTACGGATCCTGCTCGTCATGGAACAGCCAGGCCAGGGCGACCGACCCATCGAGGACGAACCGGTCGGGCGGGGGTGGGGTGGTCATCGCGATTCCGCTCACGACGGGGCGGGTTAATACCGATGCCCCTCATGCGCCATCTCCCGGAAAGTGGCTCCGTCGAGGGAGCGCTTGACCCGGTCGCGGTACGCGAGCATCTCTTGACCGACCCGGGCCGAATCCCTCTTCTCATCGAGCTCGGGCGGGACGAGCAGAGCAACGGGCTTGCCTCGGTTGGTGATGACGATCCGCTCCCCCTTGGCCACCCGCGCTAACAGCCGGGTCAGATGCGTCTTGGCTTCAAACGTGCCCACACTGGTCATAACGCCTCCAGAAAGCTAGTTTATCCAACTAGGCACTGTTTGCAAAATCGCTTTGGCGGCTTCTTTAAGCAGGCTACAGGAGTTTTTCGATCGTGGCGATCATCCACAGAGTAACATAATCTACGGCCAGTTT
>JAJPJC010000077.1 GCA_021324445.1 Isosphaeraceae bacterium | reverse complement strand
TGACCTGCGAGGCGTGTGCGGCCCATATCCGAAAGGAGCTGACCAGGGTGCCGGGGGTGAAACGGGCCTCGGTCCGCTACGCCCAAGGGCAAGCGGTTGTCGCCGTTGACCCGCAATCGCCGCCGGACACACGGGCCCTGCTCGATGCGGTCGAGCGGGCCGGTTACAAAGCCATGCGCGCCGATGAGGCGGGGAATCCATCGTGACGGATGGGACCGAGAACGGCCGGGCTGCTCGCCGGGGCCGTGACGTCGCCGCTGGTCGATGAGGGCATGACTCCGGCCCTCGGCTTCAGTGCTCCGAACCGGGCATACCCCCTGCTCACGCATCTTCGCGGCTTCGCCGCTCACCTCGCGTAGAGCTTGGGCGCGGCGGCGGCCGCCGAAATGCTCTCCGGCCTGACGCGACGGGGGCTCTCCGGATGGTGACGGGAGGCATCCTATGACGAGATCATTTGATCTGCTCATTCTCGGCTCGGGCTCGACCGCCTTTGCCGCCGCGCTCGCCGCCCAGGAGCTGGGCAAGACGGCGGTCATGACCGAGGAACGCACCCTCGGCGGAACGTGCGTGAACCGGGGGTGCCTGCCGTCCAAGAATCTGATCGAAGCGGCCAAGCTCGTCCACGACGCCAGAGAGCCCCGCTATCCCGGTCTTCGGGGCTGCTCGATCCACCTCGATTTCGCGGCCCTGATGGCCCAGAAAGACGCGGTGATCCGCGACTATCGGCGAAAGAAATATGAATCGCTCATCGGTGGACGCATCGGGATTGAGCAGGGGCACGTCCGATTCGTGGACCCGCGCACCGTCGAGGTCGATGGCAAGAAGCTTACCGGCGAAAAGGTCTTGATCGCCACCGGCTCGCGGCCCGTCATTCCCGCCATCGACGGGCTGGACGGCGTGCCGTATCTCACCAGCGACCTGCTCACCAACGATGATGAGCCGATGGAGCTTCGGGAACGGCCGAAATCGCTGCTCATCGTCGGCGGGGGATACATCGCCCTCGAACTCGGGCAGATGTTCCATCGCTTCGGCACCGAAGTCACCATCCTGGAACGCGGCCCGCAGCTTCTCCCCCGTGGCTATGAGCCGGAAGTGGGCCGCACGCTCGGCCAGATTCTTTCGGAAGAAGGGCTTCGCATCGTCCCCAACGCCGCGGCCAAGCGGGTTGGGATGGACGGGGGAGAAATCGTGGCCGCGGCCCTCGTCCAAGGCGGTCAGCGGGAGTTCCGGGCCGAAAGACTCCTGATTGCGACTGGCCGCAGGCCCAACACCGACACCATCGCTCTCGAGCGGGCCGGGGTATTGCTCGGCTCGGCCGGGGAAATCGCCGTTGATGAATACCTCCGCACCAACGTGCCGCATATCTTCGCGGCCGGGGATGCCATCGGGCGGCAGACGCAAAGCCAGATGGCAACGCCCGTCGGCAGCCGGGACGGCGGCATGGCCGCTTACAACGCTCTCTCCGGCGAGAAGCTGCGGCGGGTCGATCATCGCGTGATTCCCCGCGTCATCTTCACCGATCCGCAGGTTGCCGTGGTCGGCATGACCGAAGAAGAGGCGATCGCCCAAGGTCATGCCTGCTGGTGCGACACGGTCCCGATGTCGCTGGTGCCTCGGGCCGGTGCCATCCGCGACACGCGCGGCGTCATCAAGATGGTGGCCGATGCCAAGACGGGTGAGGTTTTGGGCGTTTCGATGGTCGGCAACAGTGCCGGTGAGGTCATCCACGAAGCGGCGATGGCTCTTCACTTCCGGGCGAAGATTCAGGACTTCATCGACCTGATCCACGTCTTCCCGACGATGGCCGAGGCCCTGAAAATCGTCGCCATTTCCCGATACAAGGACCCAGGAAAGCTCTCCTGCTGTGCCGAGTGACGGGCCGACATCCGTGCGGAGAATCGGCCCCGGTTCTCTGTTCCCGATTTCCAAGGAGCAATCCCAAGGAGCGATCGACCATGACCAGCGACAACCATTCCTGCTGCGCGACCGACCCGGCAGCCAACTCCGCGGAATGCGGTGCCCCGCAGATCGGTGGCCATATCGCCGAACTTGTCGAATTCGGAGAATCGCTGACCGCGTCCTCCGCTGGGCAGCCCCCGCGCCGCCAGATCACCTGGGGGTCATTCACCCGAGTGATGTTGGGTGTGGCGACTGGGATGATCCTGCTGTTCATCTCGTTCCCGTACTGGAGCGGCCCGATCTTGGGAGGCGTCAAGACCATTGGTTCCTGCTGCGCGCCGCCGGGCAGCCCCGCCCGTTCGGAAAGACAGGCTGCAACTGGCGGGGATGACTGCTGTGCGCCGCCAGGCGGTGCTGCCTCTTTGGCCTCGGCCCCGAAACCGGATGGTCAGCAACCGATCGTGCTGGAACTCGACGCGCTGGCCTGCGGCGACTGCGCCACCTCCGTGCCGCACGCCCTGAGCCGGGTGCCTTGGGTGGGCCAGGTCCAGGTCAGTTTCCGGATGGAGGTCCATCCCAAGCCAGGGGCTCGCCTCTCGGCCGACGCGTTGGTGGAGGCCGTGGAGAAGGCGGGCTACCTCGCCCGTGCCGTGCAGCAACCCTCTGGTCCGGCAACGGACGCGGCGAAGCCCGTTCCGGGTCAAGCGGATGGTCCGTCTTCGGGCAAGGCGGCTGAGGCAAGCGGGCTCGATCCGGCTCGCAATGCCGTCTTCAAGGTGCAGGGTCTGGAGTGCCCAGCGGTGCGCAGCCTGGGCTGTGGCCACCTCCTCGCTCCCGAGCTGGCGGCCCTCGACAAGCTGGAGGGGGTCGAGCGGAGCCTTGCCAATCGGACCGGGACGATGATCCGTGTCACCGTCGCCGCCGCGGCGGACCGGGAGAAAGTTGCAGAAGGGGTCCGCAAGATTCTGACCGGGGAAGACCGAAAGGCCGTCCCACTCGCAGGCATTGAACTCAAGCGTGCGTTGGAGCGGGAGGAGTGGCGTGGGAAGGACCGGATCGGAGAGCTTTCGGCCATCGAGTTCCGCACCTTGGCCCTGCATCGGGTCAAGACCTTCGCCAAGGCAGAAAAACTCGGCCAGGAGGCTACGGATAAGCTGGTGACGATCGCGGAGCAGCAATGGGAACGCATCAGCACGGAAGCCAGAAACGAGGGGGCAACCCAGCCGGAGGAGTGGGCAAACCGATGCAGGAAGTCCCTCCCCGTTCTCCTTGAGCGGGTAAAGGACGTCCTCACCGCCGAGCAGGTCGAGCGGTTCAAGCAAACGCTCACGGGCCAGTGTCGGGATGAAGACCGACCGGAAGCCCCACCCGCAGGAACCAAGCGGGAGAAGATTCGCTAGACACCTAACGAGGCCCCCCCGTTCGGCCCTTGGAAGCCTTCGGATCGAGCTTTCGGGTCCGGATGAAGTGCCGCAGCGCGGTCGGTGATACGCTGACGATCTTGGCGATCGACCGCTTGGAGACCTCCTTCTCCAGGAGCATCTGGATTTCCGCTTCCTTGCCGTCGAGCTTAGACGCGCCCAAGGAGCCTTTCGGGCGGCCGAGCCAGCGGCCCCTGGCGGGGCCGCTGGCCGGCCTGGTGGGCCGAGCTGATCGCACGATCGACCCCCAGGTCATCGCCGAGCAGTGGGACCACATGGGGCAGTTCTATGCGTCGCTGGAGAGTGGTCACACGACCGCCTCGGTGGCGCTGAAGCGACTCGCCTCCTGCACGGCCAAGAACCGCTTCTACCGGGCCAATCGCGACCTGGGTCGGGTCTTCAAGACCGAGTTCTTGCTCGGTTACGTGTCCGAGCCGCAACTACGAGCTCGCATCCGGCGGGGCCTGCTGAAGGTCGAGCAACGGCACGCGCTGGCTCGGGATGTGTATTACGGGCGGCGGGGCCGGATCAACGCTCGCGAATTGCACGAGCAGATGAATTCGTGTAGCTGCCTGACGTTGATCCTGGCGTGCGTGATCTACTGGCAGGCCAAGGAGATCTCGCGGGTCGTGCGCTGGTGCCAGCCGGAGGGCGAAAAGATCGACGTGGCGCTGCTGGAGCACGTCAGCCCGATCGAGTGGGATAACGTGATCCTGTACGGCCAGTACGTATTGGACCGCGCCCAGGTCCGCTGAGCCGGGAGCTTAAAGGATATTTTTGCAGCAATCTGGGCGGTACCCTGAAGAGGCCGTGCGGGAGATTAGCGAAGGAATCCGGTTGCGGGTCAGGTTTAATCCCGTTGTGGAGACCGGTGTTCCCGGGTTCATTCCGAGAGGATCGAGCGGTTGAGACAGTAGGAAGTGCGTCCCTAAAGCTGGGCGCGCCAACTTGGTGTTTGAAGCGTCGGGCTGTTGGGTCCTCAAATCCCTTCGCCGGCGCTGAACTCCATCTCGACGTCCAGGGGCAGCCGCATGTTCTCCTCCGCGTGGGCATTCATGTCGTAGAGGATCGCCGCGGCATCGGCGTGGTCGACCGCGTGGCGGCCGGCGGCGACGCGCAGGCACAACGGCCGGCTATGGTGAATGAGGTAACCGCCGTGGAGCGGGTCGTGCTCCGCCGGCTGCACCCGGCCGCGCGACGACGTGGCCCGCACCAGGACCGTGTGTTCGCCCGGCGACTCCGCCTCCCAGAGATACTCCCACAGCGTCCACGAATACGGGGCCTGCGGTCCCATCAACGTCGCGTCGCTCCAGGTGGTGCCGCCGTCGGTGCTGACCTCGACGCGGCTGACCGAATCCTCGCCGGCCCACGCCGCGCCGAAGAGGCGATTCCCGCCCAGCCCCAGCACCTCGCCGGCGCGCGGGCGGATGACTTCCGACTTCGGCATCATCGGTCCGACAACCTCCGACTCGACGCCGCGCGCGGTCCGGCGCCGGACCGTGTATTTGACCGACTGGAAGTAGCCGCGAAACGGTTCGTTCACCACCTCGATGCGCCGCAGCCACTTCACCGAGGCGACGCCGTACCACCCCGGCACGAACAGCCGCAGCGGGTAGCCGTGACTGGGATCGAGGACCTCGCCGTTCATCCGAGTCGCCAGCAGCGTGTCGGGGTGCAGCGCCTTCGCCAGCGGCAGGCTGCGCTGGAACGGCATCGGCGCCGGATGGTCGGGTTCGGTGCCGACGTCGGCCCCCTCGAAGAGCACTTCCACCGCGTCGGCTTCCAGGCCGGAGCGTTCCAGCACGAGCTTCAGGGGCACGCCGGTCCACTCGGCGTGGCCGACGGCGCCGGCGCCCCACTGCACGCCGGCCTGCGGCTCCGCCAGGAACGAGCGGCCGTTGCCGGCGCACTCGACGGTGGCGAAAATCGTGCGCTCGGGGAGGTCCATCAGTTCGTCCCAGGTCCACGCTCGGCGCGTCCTGACGCGGCCCTCGACGATCAAGCGCCACGCGGCCAAGTCCAGCGCCGGCACGTCGAAGTGATTGCGAACGAAGAATAACCGTGTCGGCGTGACCCAGCTCCGTACGCTATCCAGCGGCGTCTCGCTGTTCTCCGGCACGGCGGTGACGACTTTGCGTTGCTCGGCCATCGGCTCCCCTTTCCGGAAACATCGACCGGACCTGCTTTCATCCTACCCTACCCTCCGAGCTCGATGCTGGAAAGCCATTCCGGCCGGCGGCCAGGGCCTTCAAATCGACCGGGCGTCTGGATTCTCCCTCCCCGGCCCGGATATCCTGGCGGGACCGAATCGTGATCGACAAACCCGGTGCTGCGATCAGGGGGATGGCGATGGAGAGGAGCCGACAGCACAGACTCGCGGTGTTTGCCTGGGCTCGGGTTCTGGCCGGGGCGGCCCTGGTCGGCTGGGGCGGGCCCGGCGCGGCCTCGGATTCGGAGACTCCGGCGGCAACGGCCCCCGATGGCTGGGTGGCCGGCGCCCCCCGCGACGAGATCCGCCCCGAGTTCGCGCACCAACCCCACGGGGCGGCGGATGGCCGGGAGTGCCTCATCATCACGGCGGACCACCGCGAGGGCCTCGATGGTTTCTGGAAGAAGGTCTTCCCCGTCGTCGGGGGTAAGACCTATCGCTTCCAGGCGCGTTATCAGGCCGATGGGGTCGCCGTGCCGCGGCGGAGCCTCGTGGCCGAGATCCACTGGACCGACGCGCGCGGCCGGGCGGTCCCCCTCGACCAACCGACCACGGGGGGCTATCTGCGCGGCGCGACCGCGATGGCCGAGACCGAGTTCCCCACCACGCGAGGGATCGACCGAACGGGCTGGACCGAGGTCTCGGACACCTATCAGGCCCCCGCGCGGGCGCGGCAGGCGATCGTCGAGCTGCACCTGCGCTGGGCCCCCGGCGGCTCCGTGCGCTGGGCCGGCGTGTCGATGACCGAGACCGGGCCGCCGCCGCCACGGACCGTGCGCCTGGCCACCGTCCACTTCCGGCCCAGCGGCGGCCGGACCCCGGCGGACAACTGCCGCATGTACGAGCCGCTGATCGCCCAGGCCGCCCGGCGCCAGGCTGACCTGGTCGTGCTCGGCGAGACGCTCACCTTCGTCGGTCTGGACAAGTCCTACGCGGACGTGGCTGAACCGATCCCCGGCCCGTCCACCGCGTATTTCGGCCGGCTGGCGCGGCAACACAACCTCTACCTGGTGCCCGGCCTGCTGGAACGCGACGGCCACCTGGTCTATAACGTCGCGGTGCTGATCGGCCCCGACGGCCAGGTGATCGGCAAGTATCGCAAGGTCTGTCTGCCGCGCGGCGAGGTCGACGGCGGCGTGACGCCGGGCTCGGACTACCCCGTCTTCCCCACCCGCTTCGGCACCGTGGGCCTGATGGTCTGCTACGATGGGTTCTTCCCGGAAGTCGCCCGCGAGCTGAGCAACCGCGGCGCCGAGGTCATCGCCTGGCCCGTGTGGGGCTGCAACCCGCTGCTGGCCCGCGCCCGGGCGTGCGAGAACCACGTTTACCTCGCGAGCAGCACTTATGAAGACGTGTCCCGGAACTGGATGATCTCGGCGATCTTCGACCACACCGGCGAACCCATCGCCCAGGCCACGAAATGGGGCACCGTGGCCGTGGCCGAGGTCGACCTGAACCGCCGCACGCGCTGGATCAGCCTCGGCGATTTCAAGGCGGAGATCCCCCGGCACCGCCCGGCGGCCGTCGCGGAAGAGGCCCGCGGCGAATCCGCGGGAGCCCGGTGAGCGAGTGGATCTCCTGGATGTGATCGATCCAGGCATGCCGCTTCCAGAGTGTATCGGCTTCAACGAGGCCTCGGAAATCCCAACCAACACCAGCAGGAGCTCTGTTCGTGAAGAACCGTTCGACCTCCTTCGCGTTCGCCCTTGTCCTCGGACTCGCCCTGCCGGCTCTCGCGGCGGACGAGACTCCGCCCGTGCGGATGGGGTGCGGCCTGATGACCTTCGACACGGTGCCGGGCTGGGGCCTCGGCCCCGATGGGAAGTCCGTGATCGGGCCGTGCCACGGCAGTGTCGTCGTCGACCAGGACGGCAACATTTACACCAGCGCCCATGCCGGGGTCTTCGTCTTCTCGCCCGACGGCAAGGTGCTCCGCAGCTACCTCGGCGACAAGTATTCCGACATCCACGACATGAAGATCCGCGAGGAAGCGGACGGGGAGTTCATCTACGGGGCCCGCAACGTCAAAGGCGAGGGGATCAAGTTCAACGCCCGGACCGGCGACATCGTCCTCACGCTCCCGTTCCCCGAGGAATCGGGGCTCAAGTTGACGAAATTCAGCCCCACCGCGATGACGGTCGCCCCGAATGGCGACATCTTCCTGGCCGACGGCTACGCGAGCGATCACATCTTCAAGTTTGACAAGACCGGCAAATACCTGATGCATTTCGGGACCAAGGGGAACGGCCTCAAGGAATTCAACACGGCCCACGGCATGACGCTCGACACGCGTTACAGCCCGCCCCGCCTGCTGATCTGTGACCGCAATCACCAGCCCAAAGGCCGCCTGCTGCACTACGACCTCAACGGACAGTTCCTCGCCGAGGTCGTGACCGGCCTGGGGATGCCGACCTCGGCGGCCGTCCAGGGAGACTACGTCTCCGTGCCGGACCTGCACGGGCGCCTGGTCATCCTCGACAAGAGCAACACGATCATCGCCGTCCTCGGCCACAACGCGGACCCCGCCAAGCGGATGAATTACAATGTGCCGCAAGCGGAGTGGATCGAGGGGATTTTCAGCGGCACGCACGGCTCGTCCTGGGACAAGAACGGCAACTTGTACGTCCAGGACTGGAACGTGGCGGGTCGCATCATGAAACTGGTGCGCGTCCAGCGGTCGACGAGTGGGGGCTCGTAACTCATCCTCGAGCGCTGCGACCCTTCCCGGCCAGCCCGGGGCTTGCTCGACGAGACGCTCGCGGTCACGATGAGCGAAAGAACCACACGCCCAAGATCAACGCCCAGGGAGGCCGCGACCATTGGACTTACCACGCGTCGACACGCCGCCGCGGCGCGCCGAGACCTGTCTCCACTTCGTCTCGGCACTGATCCTCGCGCTCGTGTCGGGGCACGGCGTGGTCGCGGCGGATGGCGGCGCGGCCGGCCGCGGCCAAGCCGTCGCGGGACATCCGCGGCTGTACCTCACGGCGGACGACTTGCCCCGCCTGCGCGCGCTGCGGACGCAGGGGAGCCACGCTCGGATCTGGGCGAACCTGACGCAGTCGGCCGATTGGTGCGCGCGGCAGGCGCCGCGGACCGAATGGATTCCCACCAAGGTTCCCGACCCCATCTACGAGAACCTCTACGACCGGTTCTATGCCGCCATGCACGACATGGCAATCGTCGAGCACCTCGCGTTCGCCTCGGTCCTGTCCGACCCCTCAAGCGACCCCTATTTCGAACCGGCGCGGCGGTGGGCGCTCGCGGCGGCGGGCGTCTGGAAGCACGAGGCTACGAACCAGCCCGACGCGAGCAAAGCCTACGCCGTCTTGCGGATCCTGAAGGCGCTCGCGGTCGCCTACGACCTGCTCTACGATCGTCTCGACGAGACGGAGCGGTCGCGGATTCGCGACACGCTCGTGGCGGTCGGCAGCGCGTATTTCGCCTTCTTCGCCGACCCGGTCACGGCGGGCCCGGGGTACAACAAGCATCATGGCAGCGTCGATGCGGCACCGCTGGGCGTCGTGGCCCTGGCCCTGCTCGGCGAGGTCCCCGAGGCCCAGCCCTGGCTCGACCGGATGATCGCCAAGCACGTCGACTACTTGCTGCCCCACGCGCTGACGCCCAGCGGCACCAACGACCAATCCTCCAACTTCTGGGCCTCGACGCTCCACTACCGGATCTTTTTCCTCGACGCGCTGCGCCGCGTCACGGGGCGCGACCTGTTCCGCGAGCACCCCGACGCACTCCCCGGCCGCATCGCCTTGGCGGCCGTCGCCGGCACGCAGCCCGCCACCTTGACGTACAACGAAGCCGATCGCTCGGTTCTGTTCGGGCCGTCCTACGGACAGCTCGACTACTGGGCCACCGACCTGCTCTTCCTCGCCCGCGAACAGCGCCGGCCCATTTATCAACACCTCGCCTTCTGGGACGAGTCGCTCGGCCGGCTCCAGCGCACGCGTTTCCTCACCCCCTCGAAAAAAGAGGAGCTGCTCTTCAGCTTCGGCGGCTACTGCTACGTCTGGTATGACCCGAGCGTGCCCGCGGCCATCGAGCCGGACCTGCCCCGGTCGTTCGTGTTCCCCGAGCCGGACGTCAACGAGGCGTACCTGCGCGACTCGTACCACGCGGGCGACGTTGTCGTCGGGATGAAGAAAGGAGAGGTCGTCGTCCACGCGGGGGGACGGCCCGTGCTGGTCGATCGGTTCCAGTTCCACGACCGCACGAAACCGCCCGGGCCGGTCCAGGAATTGCTCGTCGCCGATGACGGCCGCCGCGCTCGGATCCGTTGCGTCGGCCCTGCCGCCCTGGGCGTCAAAGAACAGCGCGTCGAGCTGAGCCGGCCCGGGCAGCTCACGATTCGCCGCGAGGTCTCCCAGCCGTTGACCTGGTGGTACGCGGGAGCCGCCGAGCGCGTCGCCAATGAGCTCGCCTGGCCCGACGGCACCAAGCTGGCCGTCACCCGCGGCCGCATCGCGGCCATCGACCCGCGGGGCTACACCGAAACCACGGTCCACGAGAAAGGGCTGAGTTTTGCGGATCCGCATCCGTTCGTCTATCCGGTGGTGACGGCCCGGCCCGAAGCGGGCGTGCTCGAAATCACGGTCACCGTGGGGAGGCAGTGATCCCAGTCCGGAATCAAGGGCGCACCGGCATTTGCCCGGGGCGCGAGCCAGGCCGGTGTTCCGAACGAATCGTCCAAGTCTGCGAGTCCGCCACTCCTGATCCTGATGGCCTACCCCAGGCCCGCGAGGTCCCCCCGGGCGTCGAAGCTCAGCTCGTAGGGCGCGCCCTCGATCGTGAAATCCGTCTGCCGGCCGGCCTGATCCAGGCAGGGCTCGGACACCTCCAGTTCCTCCACGGCCAGCGTGTTGCGGATGTGCACGATCCGCGCCTCCTGGGGGGCGCGCGTGCCGAGGATGGCCAGGGCCGCCTCGATCACCTCGCGGTCGCTGGCGAAATGGACCGGCAGCTTGGCGGCCTCGGGATAGCCGGACGTCAGGCAGTTCAGGACCGTGGCGTGGTAGTCCATGGCGCGCACCAGCCGCGTGGTCGTGAAGTCGGCCAGGCCGATGCCGGCGGCATTGCCGTGCGTGTGCGGCGACAGGCCGCGCACGAAGATGAACCGCATCCGCGGCTGGCCCTCGGGCTCATCCCCGGGGAAGGCGCGCTTGCGGCCGACCACGTTGGTGTCCAGGCCCGAACCGCTGATCTCCTTGCCGATCTCGTCGACGATGAGCAGGTCGGCCTCGCGCCAGGGCAGCCGCGGCAGCCAGTTCCGAGCCAGGGCCAGCAAACGCTCCTCGACCGGCTCGAAGTCCCCGGGCAAGGCCGCTTCGACCAGCGCCGTCTCGTCGTAGGCGTTCTCCACCAGGGCCAGGCCGAAGGCGATCTTCCCCTTGGCCCGCATCAACCGCCCCACCGAGCGGACGACCCGGTCGTACGGCTGCTCGAGGAGGATGCGGTGGTAGGCCAGGGCGCCGGCGTGCTTGCCCAGGCCGATCATCATCATCTTGAGCAGGCCGCTCTCGACGGGGCCGTGGTAGCTGGTATGCGGCTTGATGCGGGCGACGACGCCGACGTGGTCGGCCTCCCAGGCGTGCCGGTCCAGGACGACCGGGAAGCCCTCGGCGGTGGTGCCGAGCGGGACGACGTCCATCGCGGAGCGGATGGGGGCCCCGACGAAGGCCTCGGTGATGCCGTAGCTCTCCAGGACCTGGCGTTGTCCCTCGGCGGTGCCGCCGCCGTGGCTGCCCATGGTGGGGATGAGGAAGGGCCGGGCGCCCAGGTCGCGCAGGCAGCGGACGACGGCGCGGAGGACCACGGGGATGTTGGCGATGCCGCGGCTGCCGGCGGTCAGGGCCACCGTCTGGCCGGGGCGGATGACGCGGCCGAGGTCCACGGCGTGCAGGGCCTGGCGCACCGCGGCGGCCACATCCTCAACCCGGGGCCGCTCGAAGCGCTGACGCAGGCGCACCATTCGGGGGTATTTCACGGTCAAGCTCCTGTTCTGGTGAGGGGTATTCGCTCGCACTCACCACTGGCCGCCGATCCGAATCCTCCCCACAGGGAGCCCGGCCTTCGGGTCGGGATCGGGGTCCGATCGGGCCGAGTCGACGGGCCCGCTCGATCCCTCCGCGGTGAGCGGGCTGGTGGGGCAGTGCTCCGCCCGGGGCGGCTCTGCCGGCTCGGGCTCCTGACGCCGGGCTCCCCTGTCGGCTCGATGATCGGAGGCGAATCCCGGAAGGTCGGTCAGCCCTCCAGCATCGCCGGGAGGACCGGGGAACGGCAAGATCCGGCCTGGCCCCCTCCCGCGAATTCTCGTCCCCCCAATCCAAACCGCGCAGGCGGTCCACCCCGGCAGCGGCCGCACCCCAGGCGGAACGGACCGGCCTGACCGACAGGATGACCCCATCCGCCGAGAGCTCGAACGCTGGTGCGTTGAGTCTTCAGCCCGACCGGGGACGCCTTCGCCCTCAGCGGGGGAGCGTACGGGTGTGATGATCGGCCGCTGATCGTGCCAAGCTAAAAATTTTAAATGCAGTTAAAAATTCAGAATTTGACTGATGTAAAATCACGGCGTGGACTCCGCGGCGCGCGACTTGCAGGAGGAGAGAACAGGCCGGGGATGGCCGGTGGTCCGTGTGAGCGGCCCTGGACGACCCGGGTGGGAATCCGGACCGGAGCATCCACGCGACGGTCATGGTGCACGATCGCAGGGGCTTTGCGAACGGATGCAGCGGTGGGACGAGGGAGGCGCCGCGGTGGAAGCCCAGCGGACCCGTCATGAATCAGCCCTGTACGATTAATGTGAGCGCGTGCGTGCACTGCGGTGGTCGCCTGCGGAACGCCGTATTCTGCCCGATATGCGGGATGTCTTCGTGCTCCTGGGGGTGCTACATGCGCCACCTCGCTCGGCACGCGCCGCGCACCGACCGCCCCTCGACCTATCCGAGCCACTCCCGGCGACACGATGAGCCGGCTTCGACCCACAATCACCGGCCTCGCCACTAAGCTTGACTTTTGCCATTTTACAGATGTCGTCGAGATGTCTTCGCGAATCGATTTCCGTAATCCCAATTAGCACAAGGATTTGCGAAATCCAGTGTTCTCGCGA
>JAJPJC010000304.1 GCA_021324445.1 Isosphaeraceae bacterium | reverse complement strand
TTCGCCACGATCCCGGCGGACGAGACTCCCAACGAATGGCTCAACCGGCCCGAGGTCTCCAATCATCCGGGGTCGGCCCCGTTCCAGAAGGAATGCGGCACGTGCCATGTGGTCGACGGCCTCACCGAAGGGGGCACGCGGGACGCGCCCAACCTCTTCGCCTGGGGCTCGCCCCAGTGGATGGCCCGGATGATCCGCAAGCCGGGAGCAACCGATCGCTACGGGTTCCTCGAGCAGGAGCAGAAGATGCCCGCCTTCGGCGCGGATCAGCTCACGTCCAACGACCTGGAGATGGTCATCCGCTACCTCAAAGACGACTATCCCAAGGGTACAGCCGCCGGGAGCAACGGAACCGAGTCGCTGGCAGCCCGAGGCGGATCCTCGACTCGGCCGCCCGCCCCGTGAGCCTGGGACGCACAGCAGGAGTCTCCCCCTGGCCCCTCCGGTCGCCAGCAGTCGTCCCTTGGTCTGGACATCCCGACCCGATACGATGAGAGGAGGGATGCAAATCAGGCAGGGGGCGCCTCATCGGGAGCTCTGGGGGCTTTCGTGAAGGGGAATCCGATGTTTCACGTCCTTCCGGAGACGGCGGGATACCTCTATCGGGCCCAGTTCCCTCACCTCCGCGGACGGCTCCGGCTCGACATCTCCTCCCGTCGCTTCCCGGCCGACCCGGCGCGACCGCTCGATCTGGACTGCGCGGTGGAGGCCATCGGTGAGCGACTCCTGGGCCTGCTCGTGGGTTGTGCCCTGGATGCCGCCTTGCTCCCTGGCGACGGTGATTCCGGAGAAAGACCGCTGCCGCGGCCGGACCGGGAGCATCGCCTGCGGGTCATGCCCAATCCGCGCGAGTTCGCCTCATTCGTCGTCCAACGCATCGACCGAGTATTCGGCCTGGATGAGCTGAGGAAGGCGCACCGCAGGGCGCTGTCCTGCCTGGCCCGGGATTTTTACCAATGGGTCGTCCACCAGGCCGAAGGACGATTTTCCCACAGCGATGGACAGGTCTTCGTCCGATGCGAGAGCCCAGCCCTCGGGGACCAATTTGAGGACCTCGAAGAAGCGGAGGACTTCGAGCTTCCCCAGTTCTGGGGACAACCCAGATCCACCAGTCTGCCGCCCCGAGCTGCGGGCAATGGGGCTGCTCTCTCGGAGAAGGACAGGATCGGCTTGCACCTGATCCGGAGTTACCGTTCAGCCCCCCTCTATCGGCCCGGCGGCACTGTCTTCGATCAGATCTTCACCGCTCCCCTGTGGTCATCGAGAAGACGCGTCCAGAGCGGATGCGCGGTCAAACGGAGGGGGGTGGTCTTGCACGTCGTCAGGGCGGACTTCACGCTCTCGCGGTCAGATCGGGGCCGCCGGTTCTACACCCTCCCCGGTTGGTTCGGGCAAGGACGGGCGCGGGAGGCGTTCGTCGCGGGGCTGGTCGCCGAAACGACCAATATACGTACATGGATCAGTCAAAAGGGACTAACTCCGGTGAGTCTGTGGGCGATCCACTTCGACCCCTTCTCGACCGATGCGACCCTCCAGCTCCTGCACTCCGAGAGGCTCGTCCAGGCTGCCAAGGACGCGGGCGTGACCACGATCCTCTGCGGCCATACCCACGAGAGCAAGATCAAACCACTCTCCGACACAACGACCATCTACGTTTGCGGGACCACCTGCCAGGCAAGGCGCAAGCGGGATGATCCCGCAGTGCAGAATGACTGCCAGATCCTGCAAATCGACGTCGACTCGTCGACACCGACGGCTCAGCCGGCCATCGAAGTTTGCGTCACCTGGTACCGTTATGACGATGATCAATCCTCCCCCTCCTTTGGACAATTCCGCCGGCTCTCGGCCCACTGATCGCTGAGCCCGGCCTGTGATGGATGACCCATGGCCTTGGCGGGGGTATATGCACCGAAACGTTGTTGACGGGACATCGCCGTGATGACCTGGCCGGGTTCCTCCTCGAGAGGGACCTGACCCCGTCCGACTGCGCAGGCGACTGCTCTTCCTGCGCCCGGTCGGCGCCCCGCCGGCCTGAATCGGGGCGGACGGTTCCCCAGTGCAACCACGGTCCGCTTCAGAGCGATCACTGCGCTTCCCGATGGCTCCCAATCGAAAAAATCGGCATTTCCTCCGGATTTTTCTTGAATTTCGCCGAGGCGGATCGGTAGACTCTACCAACCTCGCCCCACCGGCGAGACGATTGAAGGATCAGTCGGATTCGATTCTCACCTCGCGGGACTTCAGGGACGGAAAGGAGGGATGGACCCGCTTCTCAGGGATCGAGGAGTCTCGTGGAAGGTCCGTAGCTTGCCGCCATCCCGGGGACGGATCCTCCGTTCTCGACGGGACGCTCTGCGGAGCCTCCACCATCGGACACTTCGATCCGTCGTGGGTGAGCGTGGATGCTCGCCAGCGTGCGATGTCGCCGGGCCGAGACGTGTTCTGAACGGATTTCGCTGTGCCCATTTCAAGGAAGGGATGGCTGCCATGAAGTACCGTCCACTCATCGGGATCAACACGGACTACCGCGCTGTGGTCAAGGGCCGCACCCCGCACAGCTTCATCCACAGCGGCTACTACGAGTGTCTCCTGGCCGCCAACGCGCTGCCGGTGATCATTCCCCCGTTCACCAAGGAACCCGACCTGACGCCGATCCTGGATCGGCTGGACGGGGTGATGCTGACCGGCGGCGACGACCTGGATCCGCGCAAGATGGGACTCTCGCCCCATCCCTCCATCACGATGGTGACGGAGCGTCGCGAGCTGGCCGATCGGCTGCTGTGCAAGGTCGTGCAGCAGCGGCGGATGCCGGTGCTGGGCATCGGCCTGGGGATGCAGGAGTTGAACGTCGTCGCCGGGGGCGGGCTGTTTCTGCACCTGCCCGAGGACATGCCCAAGGGGATCCCCCATCGGGACCCGCACGGCGGCGCGCATCGTCACACCGTGGTCATGCAGCCCGGGACTCGGCTCGAGGAGATCTACGGACCGGGCGAGATCCGGGTCAACAGCTACCACCATCAGGGCGTGCGCAAGCTCGCACCCATCTTCCGCGTGGGGGCCGTCGCCCCCGATGGCCTGATCGAGGCCTTCGAGGGGAAGGACCACTCCTGGTGGGTCACCGGCGTGCAGTGGCACCCCGAGAACGAGGGGAACATCTCGCTGGACATGCAACTGATCGAGGCGTTCGTCGCGGCGGCCGCAGCCACCCGCACCACGCCGGCCCTGGCCAAGGTCGGCTGAGCCGGGGATCGCCTCGTGTAGGCGGGGGCTCCGTCTCCCGGCGTCCCGACGCCGGGGGATCACCGGACGGAGCCGGGGATCGCCGGACGGAGCCGGCTCCTATCCGACCCCCTCTTGACGCTCCGTGTGCGCTCTCGTCTACTGACTACGGACCACGGACCACTGCACCTGGCTCGAGGCTCGTGGAATGGCGGGAGATCGTACCCTGGGAATCTCGACCCGAGGCGTGGGGAAGACGGTCCTCGGGGTCCTCGCGGTTGCGACGCTGGTCCTCCTGGTCACCGGGCGGAGTGCCCGGCCGATCGCGGCGGCGCCGGCCCGGGCGGATGGGAGTGCCGGCCAGGGGCCGAGTCCGGCGACCTCGGCCGCATCCCCGACGTCGGTGGTGGCGTTGGCTCGGCTGCGGCCGGCGGCCGGGCTCATCGCCGTCGGTGTCCGGCCCGGGGTTCGCGTCGAGGAAGTCAAGGTCAAGGAAGGCGATCCGGTCGCCGCGGGCGCCGGCCTGGCGATCCTGGAGGGCCGCGCGGCGGCCCAGCATCAGCTTGACTTGGCGAACGCGCAGAAGGCGCGGGCCGACCGGCAGCGGCCACCGCGCCTGGCCTCGGCCAAGAAGGCGGCCGAGACCTCGAAACGCCGCCTGGAGGAAGCGAGCAAACTCTACAAACAATTCGGCGGCACCTTGCAAGGCAAGGAGCGCTACGACGCCGAGCTGGCCCTCTTCCAGGTCGAGATGCAAGCCCTCAAGGCTGATCTCGACCTCCAGTTGCTCGAGGGCGACCGGGGGTCTGAGGACGCCATCCTCCGGGCCCAGGTCCAGCTCGCCGAAGACGGCCTTCGCGCGACCGAGGTGCGCGCAGCCGGGTCGGGTCGGGTCCTCCGGATCCTGGTCCATCCGGGGGAGCTCAGCAGCGGGACGTTGCTGGAGATGGCGGATCTTTCGTCGATGGTGGCCACGGCCGAGGTCTACCAGAGCGACGTGCCGCGGCTCCGGGTGGGCGACCCGGCCGTGGTCAACATCCTGGGCAACCCGGTCGCCGGGACCGTCGCGCGAATCGGCTCGATCGTCGGCAAGAACCAGTTGACCAGCGTGGACCCTCGCGCCCCGCGCGACCTCCGCGTCGTGGAGGTCACGGTCCAGCTTGTCGACAGCGCCGTCGCCGCGCGATACGTGAACATGGAGGTCGAGGTCACGATCCGCCCCTCCGGGACCGAGCCGGCCCACGACGCCAACGCCGCCGGCCCGGGGTATCGCTGATTTGTTGTTCCATTAGGATTGAACCACGAAATACACGAAATGCACGAAAACGAAAAATCGTTTGAATCTATTTCTCGCTTTTCGTGTATTTCGTGTATTTCGTGGTTCAATCCGCGATCAAGATCCGGATTGATCATCCCTCGACTCCCCTGGCTGCGGCCCTACCGCGACGCGAGACGATGAGCTCGATCAGTGCACCCCGGCTCGCGAGGCTCTCCCACCCCCCGCTCGCCCTGCGCAACGTCGTCCACGGCGGCCGGCGCTCCCTGGTGGCGATTGCCGGCGTGGCGTTCGCGGTGATGATGGTGTTGCTCCAGCTGGGCTTCTACGAGGCGGTCAAGATCACGGCGACCCACATCTACGAGCAACTGGACTTCGACGTCGTCCTGCTGGCTCCGACTTACGACCAGTTCTTCGCGCCGGGGGAGTTCCCCCATGAGCGGCTCCGGCAGGCCCGTTCGCTGGACGAGGTCGTCGCGGCCGCACCGTTGTACGCGACCTTCAACCTCTGGCGATGTCCGCCCTACCCGGTGGATGACCCGGCGGTGGCCTGGGATGACGAGCGCCCCGAGCCTGGTGCCTTGCAGCGCTGGCTGCTGGGGGATCGGCTCCCCCGGCCCCTGAAGCGCCGCGAGCTGCTCCTGCTGGGCGTCGCGCTGGAGAACAACCCGTTCCTCGGGCCGATCCGGCACGCGATCGAGGCGGCGCGACCCGAATTACAGCCAGCCGCTCGGGTCCTGCTCGATGAGCTGTCCAACCTCGATTTCGGCTGGCCGCTGGTCGGCCGCTTCGAGGGTTGGGAGCTGGGCCGGACGGCGGTCCGGGTCGTGGGCGGATTTCCCCTGCTCCGCGGCTTCGCCGCCGACGGCGTGGCGATCTGCTCCGACCTCAATTTCGCCGAGCTCTGCGATCGGCCCTCAACCGAGTCGATCCAGTTCGGCTTCCTGACGCTCCGCCGGCACGACCCGGCGACCGTCGAGGCCACCTGCCGCGCCCTCCGCGCGCTCCTGCCGGCCGACGTCGTCCCCTACTCCCGGGCCGAGATCTTGCAGCGCGAATCGGACCATTGGGTCCGCCAGACCTCCACCGGCCAGTTGTTCGCCTTCGGCGTGCTGGTCGCCACGATCGTCGCCTCGGCCGTGATCTACCAGGTCCTCTCCAACGACGTCCGCGACCATCTCGCCGAATACGCCACGCTCAAGGCGATGGGCCACTCCAACGGCTACCTGTCGCGCGTCGTCATCGTGCAGGCCCTGCTCTACGCGGGGACCGCCTACCTCATCGCGACCGCGCTGGGGGTCCTCGCCTACGAGGCCACCGAGGCCCTGGCCGGCATCCCCATGCGGCTGACTCTCGGAATCCTCGCCCTGACCCTGTTCGTCACCGCCATGGTCGGACTGGTCTCCGCCGTGTTCACTCTGGACAAGGTGTGGAGAGCCAATCCGGCGGACCTGTTCTAATCAGTAGTTTCCACGAAAAAAGACACAAGACCTGATCGGACCTACCGACTCGAAAGCGGTGTCTCCTGGTCGGAACCTGCCAGGGGGTGACAAACCCATCTGGCCCCGCCATAGGAGACGCACCATGACCGAAGCTACACTCACCTGGTCCCTCGGGCAAGCTCTGCTCAACGCCTTCGACTGGGCCTTCACCCGCCGCGGCTTCCACCGCTTCGCCGCGTGGATCACCGCCATGGCGCTCAACGTCGAGGAACACACCATCACCCAGTCGGTCCTGGCCCTGGAGCAGCCCGGTGCCTGGAAAGCCCTGGAATCCTTCGCCGAGTCTGGCGCCTGGCACCCCGACCGCGTCACCCGGGCCCTGACTCGCCTCATCGAGACGGCCCCCGGCCGCACCTGGCATGGCTACCGCGTCGCGGCCGCCGATGATACCAAGGTCCATCGCAGTAGTGCCCACGTCTGGGGGACCTGCACCTTCCCTGAGGACACCGCCCGCTGCCCCAACCGCGCCACAACTGTCCGCGCCCACAACGGGGTGGTCCTGGGTGGATTGCCCCACGAGCCGGAGAAGCCCGGGTGGTTCCTGCCCATCTCGGGCCGACTCGACTTCCGCCCGTCGCAGTTGCCGGTCGGGCCCGAGGGCCTCGTGCCCTTCCGGACCAAGTGTCTAGAGTCTGTTCCTGAAGCCCCCGCAGGGGGCGGACGCACATAGCCAGGGGCGTCGGCCCCTGGTGCGGTGCCGAGCCACCCACCCCACCCCTTCGGCTGGGGTGTGTGTTCTGGGGAGGCCCCCAGTCCAGGGGCGGACGCCCCTGGCTCCGTCCGATCGCCCCTCCGGGGCTTTCGGAACCGACTCTAATGGCGGAGGAAGTGTCTGGCAAAATCGGGCAGCTCTCGAATCAAGACATGCAAGGCATCGTTGAACGATCCGAGCTGGAACCCCAGCGGGTGCACGAGCTTCTCCAGGCTGGTCCTCGAATAGAGCGAGACATGACCATTTCGAGGGGCGGCGTACCACCAGTTCAGGCCAAGCTGATCGATCTCCGCGGGCTGGAGCAGAGTGGAGACCAGAATCAGTCCCGGGTCCGTCACCAGATCGCTCAGCTCCGCGAAGATTCGTGCCGGGTTGGTGGAATGCTCGACCACCTCGAAGCAGACCACGCAATCGAAGCGACCGCGTGGCCTGGCGGCGTGGTACGGGACGAAGGGGTCATAGGTCTCCGCCTGGGAAAACCCTTCGACACGAAGCAGCTCGGCCAGGAGGCCATGACCACCCCCGTAATCGAGGATGCGCCGCGGCTTGATGTCGGAGAAGAGACGGCAGAGAAAGGCCGCGTCTCTGCGGGGGCGTGCCTCCTGATACTCGGGATCGACCAGCAGATACTCTGGGTTGTAGATGTGCTGGAGGAAATCCTCGTTGGTGAAATGGTCGAACGCGGTGGTGAAGATGAACTGGCAGACCGGGCAGCGGTGGTAATAGATGGGCACGCCCGAGATACCCAGGACCTGGCGCCGGCGACTCTCGCAATTCTTGTGGAAATCCACAACCCCGTACGGCAAAGCCGGAGCATGACAGCACTTGCACGGCGTTTGCTTGGGGCAGATGGCCCGCAATCCCGCGTCCATCACGGGTCTCCCGGATTCACCCGGATCGAGCAACCGAAGAGCCGTCGCGCCGCACGGCACGCACCCGCGGGAGCTTGCCAGGGACGCGATCAGCCGTCATGATCGTCGACCTTCTAAGACTTCTCGGTCATCCCGACAAGCTCAAACCGGATCCGATCATCGATTGGCCCATGCATCCCCGGCGCACGATCCCCATCGCCTGGCGGAACTTGACCGAGAACAAGCTGCGCCTGCTGGCCTCGCTGGCGGGGACGGCGTTCGCGGTGACCTTGATGTTCATGGAGAACGGTTTCCGCAATGCGCTGCTGGAGAGCATGGTGGAGCTGATCCGGCATCTTGACGGCCAGCTCTTCCTCGTGAGCCGGGGTCTGTACACCCTCTCGGTACCCTACTCGTTCCCGAACCGCCGGCTCGAGCAGGCGAAGGCGTTTCCGGAGGTCACGGCGGGCGTGCCGGTCGCGGTCGAGGCCCGGCGCTCGGTCTGGCGGAGCTCGGTCGACGGCGTGCCGCGGCCGATTCGCGTCGTCGCCTATCCGCCGCGCGGCGATGCCCTGGACATCCCGGCGCTGGTCGGCCGCCGCGACGATTGGGATCGACCCGGCACCGCGATGGCCGATGCGCTCTCCCGGACCGAACGACTCGGCCCGCTGACGCCGGGCTTGGTGTCCGAGTTGTCCGGCAAGACGGTCCGCATCCTGGGGACTTTCGATCTCGGGGCCGACTTCCAGAGCGACGGCACGCTGGTCATGAGCTGCGCGAGTCTCCAGGACATCTTCCCGGACCGTCGCGGCCTGAGCCAGGCGGACGACGCGGTGACCGTCGGCCTGTTGCGCGTCCGGCCGGGGGTCGATCTGGAGCGGCTGCGCGCGGCCATCGCCGCGGCCCTGCCGGCGGACGTCCGCGTGCTCACCAAGGCCGGCTTGATCGCCAAGGAGCAGGCCTTCTGGGACCATGTCGCGCCCATCGGGACGGTGTTCTCGATCGGCGTGGTCCTGGGCTTCATCGTGGGGCTGGTGATCTGCTACCAGGTGCTCTTCTCGGAGATCAGCGAGCGCCTCGCCGAGTTCGCCACTCTCAAGGCGATGGGCTACTCCGATCTCCGCTTGTTCGCCATCATCGTCCAGCAGGCGGTCTACCTGGCCCTGCTGGGCTATCTCTGCGGGCTGGCGGTCAGCCTGGGCCTCTTTGGCATCGTGCACCGGGCAACCGGCCTGCCCATGGACCTGCAATTCGACGACGCGGCGGCCATCCTCGGCCTGACCCTCGTGATGTGCGTCTCCTCGGGGTGCCTGGCCGCGCGCCGACTCACCCTGGCCGATCCCGCCCAGCTCTTTCGGTGATTGCCGATGGGAGAGAGACCTGGAGTTTTTTGAAACATGAGCGAGTCGACCGCAACGGCTCTCGAATCCCTCGGGCACTCGACGCTCGCCGTGGCTCGGCCCCTGGCCAAGGAGCTGGCGATCGAGGCGGAGGGGGTCAGCTACTGGTACGGGGAGGGGGAAGCGCGGAGCCAGGTCCTCTTCGACAACACCCTGGAGATCGGTCGGGGCGAGGTGGTGATCATGACCGGCCCGTCGGGATCGGGCAAGACGACGCTCCTGACCTTGATCGGGGCCCTGAGGCGGATGCAGCAGGGGAGCCTGAAGGTGCTGGGTCAGGACGTCTCGGCCTTGAGCCAGACCGGGGCCGTCGAGCTGCGCAAGAGCATTGGATTCATCTTCCAGAGCCACAACCTCTTCAGCTCGTTGACCGCGCTGGAGAACGTGCGGATGGCCACGGCGCTGCGACCGGCGCCGGTGGCGACGATGAACGAGCGGAGCATCCACCTGCTGGAACAGCTCGGGCTGGGCGAGCGGCTCGATCACCTGCCCGCGCAGCTCTCCGGCGGTCAGCGGCAGCGGGTGGCGATCGCCCGCGCCCTGGTCAATCGCCCCGCGCTGGTCCTGGCCGACGAGCCGACGGCCGCCCTCGACGCCGAATCGGGCCAGACCGTGCTCGGCTTGCTCCGCCGGATGGCCGACGGGATGGAGCGGACCACCGTCCTGATCGTGACCCACGATCAGCGGGTCATCGACCACGCCGACCGGGTGGTCAACATGATCGGGGGTCACATCGTCAGCAACTCGCTGACCCGCATGACGGTCCGGATCACCCGCGCCCTGGCTGGGAGCGAAGTCCTCAAGGGGCTCAGCGAGGCCACCTTGACCAAGATCGCCAGCGTGATGACCGTCGAGACCCACCCCCCGGGCGAGACGATCGTCCAGGAAGGGGAGTCCGGCGATCGCTACTACTTGATCGGCTCGGGGGTCGCCGAGGTCTTCAAGGGCGGGGCGTTTCAGGAAGAACTGTACTTCGGCGAGGGATTTGGCACCATCTCCTCCTTCTTCAAGCGCCCGGTCCCGCATTCCGTCCGCGCCAAGACCGAGCTGGAACTGTACGTGATCAACCAGCAGGACTTCGAGCGCGTCCTCACGACCGATAAGAGCTTCGAGAACCGCGTCCGCTCGCTGCTGATGGCGTTGAATCCACCCCAATGAACGGCCGGTTCCCTCGGGATCGGGCGATCGGGGAGCCCCGTGCCGATCCGTCACCTGAGCCCGGCTCCGATCCGTTTCGGCGGAGGGTCTTGAGCCGGCACCCCGGGCCCGAGGATGGGCCGTTGACGCTTGGATCCTCAGGGCGAAACCCCGACGACCCGTGCGCGTTCAATCCTGAGGCGCCGGGTCGGTCGCGGCGGGCCGGCCACGAACCGCTGCGGGCCCGGATGTTTGGTCGCAACCTCTTGAAAGGCTTGATCATGGCGCGGTTCTCGACCTCCCGGAGCGTGTCTCGTGCCGACCTCCCCGAGCACCTGGCCTTGACCGGGCGCGACCGACGGCTGGAGTCGATGATCTTGCTCGAGCTGATTCACCCGGCCCAGGAGTCGCGCTGCTCCTGGCCCGGGACGACCTGGGCATCCTTGCCGCAGGCGGCGGTCGACGATCCCGGCGGCGCCGTGGCGGCGCGGGTCGACCAGCATGCGATGCGGCTGGCCAGGTTCCTGGCCGGGGAAGCGCGTGCCGTCACCCTGGAGCAGAAGGTCTTCATCGCCGAGCTGGCCGCCGAGATCGCGCAGCGGCTTGGGGAGGAGTTCCCACGATCCCCTGACTGTTGAGCCCAGCCCGCTCCTCTCGCTTTGGCCATGCGTTCACTCGCTCGGCGTCGCGGCCGGCGGCTGGCTGGCCTCGCCGCGGCGGACCGCGGTTTTCAGGGAGTGGGCTCCGCACCGCAGGGCCTTGTAGCCAGCCAGGAACAGCCGGCTCCTCCAGGTCTTGGGGATCAGCCAGTACGAGACGAAGTCCCAGGCGATGTGGGTGGCATGGGCGTCATGCTCGCGGCTGCCATAGCCCAGATTCACCACGCGTGCCGGTCGCTCCTTGATGAGGTCCTCGATGGCCATGTGCATCAAGGCCACTCCCGGCGAGAGTGCATTGTACGCCGGGTCATGCAAGGTCCGCCGCAGGACGAACGTCCCGCCGAACTGGGCCGCGAGCAGGCAACTGATCGGCCGCTCCCCATCCTCGAGAACATACGCGCGCAACAGGCCGCCGCGCGCCAGCCTGCGGAGGAGGCACGCCACGCCCCCGGGCGATTTCAACACCAACAGGGGTTCTTCCCCCTCCGCTTCCTCGTGGCGATTCTGCGACAACGCCTCATAACTGGCCACCAGCTCCTCGACACTCGCGACCGAATCGTAGCGCCGCATCGCCAACCGGTTCCCGGTTCGCTCCTGGAGCAGGCGGAGCTGCCTGCGGAGATTGTACCGCTTCTTGGCGCTGTACCGCGCCAGGAACGCGTCGTAACTGGCCGGCAAGGGGATCGTGTGGACTCGGTCCAGGTAGGGAACTTCGTGCAGGAAATATCGCTGGCGAATGAGGTTGGATGAGTGCAGGTAATCATGCAATGGGCTGGGAATAGGGATATTCTCGACCTTCAAGGTCGGCCCGTTGGGGTAATGACCGGCCAGGCTGGTCAGCAAGGCGTCGAACCCCTCGGCACCTGGCGGGAGGAGCAAGCGTCCGCTGGGGAGGGTGATGACCTCGCGTTTGGACGTGGTGTGGACATGGCCGCGGATCAGGGGGAAGACGCAGCGCTCGCGGGTGACGAAGAGCGGGACGATGCCGACGAGGCGATGATCGGCGTCCCGGCTCACGGCCAGGGCGTGCGGTGCCCCTGGGGAGCCGGCGTCCTCCCTCATGGTGTCGAACCAGAAGGGGGACTGATAGATGGCAAAGAGGTCCTCGCTCGCCTCGAGCAGCGCCTGCCAGGCTTGGCGCAGGTCGATCGAGGCGGTCTCGGGGGCGGAATCCAGCAGTGACCAGAATGACATCGGGCGGTGCCGGATGGTGAGCTTCTCGCCATCGTCTCCGAGGAAATACACAGCGGGACTCTCCCCCTCCTCTAGGACACCGCGACGCCTGGGAACCGGTCCTCAACGGGGTGAGGAACGTGAGGGACTGGGGACCCACCGTGGTAGAGGAGATCCGGAACCGTCCGAAATCCGCAGGACCCCTCCCCGGCGGCCGAGCGCATGTCACCGCCGGTGCGGGCACACCGCACGGGGAGCGTCGGCGGTGAACCGACCCGTTCCCCCAAGCGGCCGGCGCGCACAGTTTGGGGCATTTTACAACACTTTACAATACGAAATCTACTGCGACCTCGTTGGAATGGCCCGCGGGCGTGCTCGTTCGTCAGTTTGGCACCTCGAGGGGGACCAGGGCGGCGGTGGCCGCGGCATGTTTGCGGATGTCTTCGCTGATCCGCATCGAGCAGAAGCGGGGACCGCACATGCTACAGAACGCGGCGGTCTTGAATGCCTCCTGGGGCAGGGTCTCATCGTGCATCCGCCGGGCCGTCTCGGGATCCAGGGCCAGCCGGAATTGCTCTTCCCAGTTGAAGGCATACCGGGCGCGGCTGAGGGCGTCGTCGCGGTCGCGGGCGCCTTTGCGGTGCCGGGCCAGGTCGGCGGCGTGGGCGGCGATCTTGTAGGCGATCACCCCCTGGCGCACATCCTCGACTTCGGGCAGGCCCAGGTGCTCCTTGGGCGTGACGTAGCAGAGCATGCTGGCGCCGTGCCAGCCGGCCAGCGCCGCGCCGATGGCCGAGGTGATGTGATCGTAGCCGGGGGCCACGTCGGTCACCAGCGGGCCCAGCACATAGAACGGGGCCTCGGAGCATTCCACGGCCTGCTTTTCCATGTTCATGGCGATCTGGTCCATCGGCACGTGGCCGGGACCCTCCACCATCACCTGGCAGCCCAGCGCCTGGGCCTTGCGGGTCAGCTCGCCCAGGGTCTTCAGCTCGGCAAACTGCGCGGCGTCGGAGGCATCGGCGATGCTCCCGGGCCGGAGACTGTCCCCCAGGCTGAACGACACATCGTAGGCCCGCATGATCTCGCAGAGCTCGCCAAAATGAGTATAGAACGGGTTCTCTTGATGGTGACCGATCATCCACTGGGCCATCAGCGAGCCGCCACGGGAGACGATCCCGGTCACCCGATGGGCTGTCAGCGGGATATACTCGCGGAGGATCCCCGCGTGGATCGTCATGTAGTCGACCCCCTGCCGGGCCTGGTGTTCGACCATGTCCAGCAGGTCCCGGGGCGAGAGCTCTTCGACCTTCTTGACATGCTGAATTGCCTGGTAGATCGGCACGGTCCCGACCGGCACCGGGCTGGCCGCCAGGATCGCCCGGCGGATCGCGTCGATGTTCCCCCCGGTGGAGAGGTCCATCACGGTGTCGGCGCCCAGCTCGACGGCCATCTTGAGCTTGGCCAGCTCGTTGTCGATGTTCGAGGTCACGGCGGAGTTGCCGATGTTCGCGTTGACCTTGCAGCGCGCCTTGATCCCGATACCCATCGGCTCCAATCCCAGCCCGAGATGGACCGTGTTCGCGGGGATGATCATCCGGCCCCGCGCCACTTCCGAACGGATCACCTCCGGATCCAGCTCCTCGCGGCCGGCGACGAACTCCATCGCCTCGGAGATGATCCCCCGCCGCGCCATTTCTAACTGCGTCATGGTGGCAAGACCCCTGAGAACTCCTGGCCCGCACTCACCCTGGTCGTGGTCCCGACCAGGAAATCCCGGAAGCACCGGCTCGCAATCACTCTCCTCTGGTATACCATCTCCGCGCGCCGTCCGTAAGGAGGTCGTCCGCGGGGGCGGGGCGGCCGTCCCTGGCTGCCGGCGATTCCCCGGTGGGGCAGCCCCCCTCGGCTGCCGGCTGCGTGCTCCAGCCCCGACTGATCCGCTACGAACGGAGTGACTGGCGCAGCCATCGCGAGGCGTCCGCCGGGTGGATTTCCGGCGCGCGGGAATTGGGCAAGGCCGGGTGCCGGCGACGATATAAAGGGCGTCACAGCGGCCCCCGCGATCAACGATGGCAAACCCGGGGATGCGGTCGATCGGATCTCCGGAACGTCTCGGCCCCGGGCCCGCGGCCGGGCTGGGCCGGGCCGGGTTGGGTTGGGTTGGGCTGGGGCATCCCGGATGCCGGATGAGGCGTTTTCGCCTCGCGGGGCTCGGGGATCTGGAATTGGGAATCCGGAATCTGTTATTCTGAATTCCGAATCCCTCTTCGGTTGCGTGTGCAGGCCACGTCAGGGAGTCCTCCGAGGGCCGCCGGCGGCAGCGAGCGCGGGGCTCTGGGCCGGCCGGACAGCACGGGACGGGTAGAGTACCCCGCCGCGGATCGAACCGAACCGGGACCGAGCGGGAAGGCGGGCCAGATCGACGTGATCGATGGGTTTGGATGAGGACGTCCGAAGTCGTGCCGGCAGGTGCCCGGTCCGGTCCGTGCGGCCCTGGCCCGACCGACCGACGATCAAGGAGGGAACCACGAAGTGAACATCCTAACGACCCGCTTCGGGCTGATCCACGCCTGTGAATCGGATCTGATCACGATTCCGGACGGCTTGCTGGGGTTCCGTTCGTTCACCCAGTACCTCTTGCTCCCCGACCCGGTCGTGACCGGTCTGTCCTGGTTGCAGAGCGTGACCGCGCCCGAGCTGGCTTTCGCCCTGGTGGCGCCGCCGTTGGCGGTGGTCGATTATCGCGTCGAGATCCGGCCGGCGGATCGCGCAGCCTTGGAGCTGGATGACGATCGCTTGGCCTTGATCTATGTGATCTTGAATCGTGGCGACGGGGGTGGGCTGACCGTCAACCTCCAGGGGCCCCTGGTGTTCAACCCCATCCGCCGCCGGGCGCGGCAACTGGTGCTGACCTCCAGCCGCTACCCGGTGCGATACCCCCTCGACATGACCGTTTCCGCTTCCGCCCCGAACCTGCTGCCCGGGCCGGCACCGTTGCGTGCGACGGCGTAGCCCGTGTAGCTCAACAGCTTTCGCAATACTGGCAACGTGCCATCCCCAACCAACCCCGTCGTGGTCGCCGCGGGCGTAGGCAGCGTGATCAGGGATGGTCGCGGGCCTCGCTGGCAGGAGGAAGGAGCCGAAAACGATGCTGGTCCTATCCCGACACCGCGACGAAAGTATCATCATCGGCGATGATATCGTCATCACCGTGGTTGATATTCGGGGTGATAAGGTCCGACTGGGGATCGCGGCCCCGATCGAGATCTCCGTACACCGCCAGGAGGTGTACGAGGCCATTCAGCGCGAGAATCGCCAGGCGAGTCGACTGGAGCCCCAGGACGCTCGCCAGATTGATCGCCTCAACCAGCCGGTCCGCCGCGAATTGCGCCGCAATCGGACCGAACCCACCTGAGTCCGGTCCGGTGTGATCCGCTCTGAGAGTCTGTTCCACAAGCCTGGTCGAACCGTTGTAGGGTGGGTGAAACCCACCACCGGAAGGCCTTGGCGGGCTTGAAGATCGGTGGGTTTCACCCACCCTGCAACATCGACTTCCCCACCCTTCCGGGACAGACTCTAAGCGGGCGGGCGTCCGCGGAACCGGCACCGCGTCCTGGCCTCCGCCCCTGCGCGGTGCGCGGCCGCAGGAGGGTTGCGCCGGTTCCCCTCACCATGCCGCTGCTCCCGGCGAGACCACGCCGCCCGACCGGGTGGCGTGGTCTCGCGTTTCCATTTCGAAATCGAATCATCCGGCGTGGGGCACGCGGCCCCAAGACCTGCATCGGGTTCGTCCTCGCGCCGGACTACTCCAGGTCGATGATCGCCTCATCATCGTCGTCGTCGAGGATCTCGAACTGGAAATCGTCGGCCAAGGGGACCTTCGCCGCCGCGCGGCGATCGTCCCGGGCGCGCGGCGCATCCATCGCGGGCATCGCCGCGACCTGGTTCCGCGACGGCTCGGGGAATCCCAGAGTACCCGGTCCGGTCCAGCCCCCAATCGCGCCGCTGACCGGTCGGCCGCCGGCTCCAGCTCCCAGCGCCTTGCCCCGCGACCGGGCCTGCTCCGAGGGCGACGGCATGTCGTCTGGACCAAGATAAATGCGCAGCTTGTAGCTGCCCAGACTGATCCGATCGTCAGGCAGCAACGCGGCCCAGCGCACCTTCTGACCCTTCACCTTGGTGCCGTTGGTCGTCGCCAGGTCGCGAATCACCAGCAAGCCGTCCGTCTTGACCAGGACGCAATGCCGCTTCGACAGACTGGGGTGATCGATCACCACGTCGCAATAGGCGCGCCGGCCCACCACCGTCACATCACGCACGATTGGAATCGGAGGATCACCGTTGTCGGGAACCAGTTCCGCTTTCATCGTCCCTCCTGTTAACCTCTTGCTCATGGAGATTTTATCGAACATTCCCCCAACTGGCAAGCCAGATTAAGAGCGTGCTTGCATTGATCGGGGCGAGCGGCGACGATTCTTCGTGGAGCTCTTGATTTGGCGAAACCCGGCGCGGAACCTCGGGGGTAGTAGGACCGAGGGGAGCGGGGCGGCACTGCGGCCGGCTCGCTCGCTGACCGGCCGGCCACGATCTCGGGCGACGATGAGAGGGGCACCACGATGCGGCGGCATCCACGTTCGGGCGAGGAGATCGGTTCCAGGCATCATCCCGGCCGGGGACTGGCTCCCGGTCTTGCAGGGGCTGGGCCCTCCGTCTGGCTCGCCGCGGTCGCGACGGCGGTGCTCGCCGTCTGGGCCCCATCGCCGCGGGCGGAGTCGGACGCGATCCCGCCCGACCCGGCCCGCTGGATCGCCTCCGACGCCGTCCTTTCTCTGGAGGTGCCCCGCCCCGAGGTGCTGATCGATCGCCTCTCCGAGCCGCGGATCCAGGACTACCTCCGGGTTCTGCCCGCTTATCGCAAGTTCTTGGAAGGACCGGCGTTCAGTCAGATTCGCGCCGTTGCCGGCCTGATCGCCGGCCGCCTTGATACGACGTGGGATCGCGGTCTGCGCAACCTGACCGGGGGGGGAATCCTCGCCGCCGTCGAGGCCGAGGCCGGCAAGGAGCCGCGGATCTTCCTGGTGATCACGCCCAGGGACGCCGGCCAGCTCGAGCGGGCCAGCCGGGTCATCCTGGAGATGGTCCGGGGTGACGCCGCCCGCAAGAAGAAGCCGGAGCCGGTGAAGACCGTGGCGCATCGGGGCGTGACCGTCTACGCCGCGGCCGGACCCAAAGGTGGCGCGTACGCCGTCGTCGCCGGCCGGCTGGTTCTCTCCAACTCGGCCGACAACCTGAAGCGGCTGCTCGACCGGGCTGTCGCGGCCCGGACCAAGGCTGGGGCCGGCTCGTCCACCGCGGTCGGGAGCACGCTGGCCGATCAGCCCGAGTGGAAGCGACAGCGGGACCGGCTCGGCCGCGATGCGATGATCTGGGGGCTGGTCCGGCTCGACCGGCTGCGGCAGGTGGATCCCCAACGGTTCACGATCAAGGAGAAAGGCGATACGGGTGTCGTTCTTCTCTTCGGCTCCTGGTACGAAGCGCTGCGGAAGGCGCCGTGGGTCGCGGCCAATCTCCGCTGGACCGATTCGGAGCTGGCCGCGCGGGTGGAGCTGCCCGCGCCGCCCGGGGGCTATCCGGGGCCGGTCAAGGGGTATATCCCCGGCGCGGGGCAGGGGACCGCGCCGCCGCTGAACCCACCCGGCACGATCGCCTCGTTGAGCCTGTGGCGCGACTGGGCGACGATCTGGGAATCGCGGGCCGAGTTGTTCGCGCCCGAGGTCGTCCAGGGGCTGGCCCAGTTCGACACGTTTGCCGGCCAGTTCTTCGGCGCCCGCGAGTTCGGGCCCGACGTGCTGGGGGCGTTCGATCCTCACTGGCGGCTGATTATCGCCGAGCAGGATTACCAGGCCCTCAAGCCCGCGCCCGACGTCAAGCTGCCGGCCTTCGCCCTGGTCGCCGAGCTGGAATCGGCCGACGGCGATTTCGCCCAGCGGCTGAAGGTCGCCTTCCAGTCGTTCATGGGGCTGGTCAACATCGGCTCGGCCCAGCAGAAGGCTCCGCTCCTGGAGCTGGGCTCCGAGGAGGTCGAGGGGGTGACGATCGCGACGACGCGGTACATGATCCCGCGCTCGAGCTCCGCGCCCAGCGTGACGCCCCACCTGCGCTATAACTTCAGCCCCTCGGCCGCCCAGTTCGGCAAGTGCTTCATCCTCAGCTCCAGCACCCACCTGGCGCGCGCCCTGGTCAAGGAGTTGAAATCCGCCGGCGGCGATCGCAAGATCGAGGGCGGAGCCAGTGCCACGCTGAGCGTGGACGCCGACGGCCCCGAGCTGGCTCGGCTGCTGGAGCGGAATCGTCCCCGGCTGGTGATGCAGACCATGCTCAAGCAGGGCGAGACCAAGAGCAAGGCCGAGGAGCGCGTCGACCTGGGCCTGGCGCTGCTCCGATACCTGGGACACGGCCGGTTGCTCATCCGCGACGGCGCGGAGGCCACCCGGTTGGAGCTGAGCCTCCAGCTGGCGAAGGCGGCGGAAAGGCAGTCTCGACCATGATCGCACCTTCTTCGAGGTCGAAGTTCTGGGATGATCCCGCGGCGGCCTGGGCGCCGTTCGAGCCGACCGCGCAGCAGCCGTGGGACCTCGCCTGCGTGGCCCACCTGCATCGCCGCGCGGGCTTCGCCGCCCCGTGGGCCCTCCTCCAGCGCGACCTGCGGGCCGGTCTGGGTGCCAGCGTCGATCGGCTGCTGGACGGCGAGCCGACCAGCACCGACGGCAACTCGGCCCGCGACTTCGAGAATTTGCTCGATGCCATGGCCGCCGAGCTGGCGCCCTCGGCCGACCTGACGCGCATCCAGGCGATCTGGCTCTACCGGATGATCTTCACCCCGCATCCGCTCCGCGAGCGGATGACCCTCTTCTGGCACAACCACTTCGCCACGTCGATCGTCAAGGTCCAGGCCGCCCTGCTGATGCAGCGGCAGAACAACCTGCTCCGCGCGCACGCCCTGGGCAGTTTCCGAGCAATGCTCCAGGCCATCGGCAAGGATCCGGCCATGCTGATCTGGCTGGATTCGACGATCAACCGCAAGGCCAAGCCAAATGAGAACTACGCCCGCGAGGTGATGGAGCTCTTCAGCCTGGGCCGGGGCCACTACAGCGAGAAGGACATCCAGGAAGCCGCCCGGGCCTTCACGGGCTGGTTCGTGGTCCGCGACGAGTTCCAGGTGGTCCCTCGACAACACGACGACGGCGTCAAGACAGTGCTGGGACGAGCGGGGAACTGGACCGGCGACGACATCCCCGGGATCCTCCTGGACCAGCCCGCCTGCGCCGAGTGGATCTGCCGCAAGCTGTTCCGCCATTTTGTCAGCGAATCGCAGCCGCCGTCGGAGCGGTTGCTGGCGCCGCTGGCGAAAGCCTTCCGGGACGCCAACTATCAGATCCGGGTGCCGCTGGGGATGCTCCTCCGCTCGAACCTCTTCTTCGACCCGAGCCTGCGCGGCCGCCGGGTCAAGAGCCCGGTCGAGTTCGCCGTGGGGATGATCCGATCGCTGGAGGTCCTCCAGCCCACGGTCGAGGCAGCCGCCCTGGCCGGGGCCTGTGCCCGGATGGGCCAGAGCCTGTACGCCCCGCCGAGTGTCGCGGGTTGGGAAGGCGGCCCAGCCTGGATCAACTCGACCACGATGCTGGCGCGCGCCAACCTGGCCCTGGGACTGCTCTCCGATCAGGACGAGGCGCTGGGCCATCGCTTCCAACCCAAGGCGTTGGCCGCCCGCCATGGCTTCGACCGGCCGGAGGCGGCCGTCCAGTTCTTGATCGACCTGCTCCTGCCCAGCCCGCCCGAGCCGGCGGTCCGCGACTCGATCCAGAAGGCGGTCGTCGCCCGGGACGTCGACACCGAGGCCGCCCTCCGCGAGGCGGCCCGCCGCATCCTGACCTTGCCCGAGTACCAACTGGCGTAGCTGTCGGCCCAGGATTGCGAGTCCGCGAGCAATGGTTTGTCTTTTTAAGATTTAACCACGAAATACACGAAATACACGAAAGAAATTAATGAATTAATATAATTTTTTTCGTTTATTTCGTGTGTTTTGTGGTTAAATCACCATTCAAGATTCCGGTCGATCATTCTTCGGCCGGTTCGGTTGGGGTTTGACCGCGTTCTGCTCCTCGATTCGTGGTCATCACCGGGAGAAGACTCGATGACTTCCAGTCGCCGCCGGTTCCTGCAAACGTCGATCGCCTCGAGCACGCTGGTTGCGATGGGGGCGACCACGGTCCCTGGTTTCCTGGGCCGGTCGGCCCTGGCGGCGCGGGGGGTGAAGTCGAACCAGCGGATCCTCGTGGTCGTGCAGCTGCTGGGCGGCAATGACGGGCTGAACACGGTCGTGCCGCACGGCATCGACGGCTACAACCGGGGTCGCCGGGCGCTGCGGCTGTCTCCGGCGCAGGTGCACAAGATCACTCCGGAGATCGGCTTGCACCCGGCGATGGGGGCCCTGGCCAAGCTGCTGGAGAACGGGCGGCTGGGGATCGTGCAGGGGGTCGGCTATCCCAATCCCGACCGCTCGCACTTCCGCTCGATGGAGATCTGGGAGACAGCCCGCCTGGAGAACGACGCCCAGGCCGTGGAGACCGGCTGGCTGGGGCGCGCCCTCGATGCGAAGGGGCGCAAGCCGGGCGACGACCCGCCGGCGTTGCATGTCGGCGGCGGCGCCCTGCCGCAGGCGCTGCGCAGCCGACGGTCCGAGGTCCCCGCGCTGGAGAGCCTGGAGAGTTACAAGCTCCAGGTCGCCGGCGCCGAGCCGCAGGGCAAGGCGACCCGCTCCGCCCTGACCGAGCTGGCCGGCCTGGAGCGCCGCGACGACGACCCCCTGCTGGGGTTCATCCGCCGCACGAGTCTCTCGGCCTATGAGTCGAGCAGCCGGCTGGAACAGATCGCGCCCAAGGCCGGCGGCGGGACCAAGGCCAAGTACCCCAACTTCGGCCTCGCCCGCCGCCTGGAGCTGGTCGCCCAGATGATCAAGGCCGACTTCGGCACGCGGATCTTCTACACCTCGCTCGACGGGTTCGACACCCACGCCAACCAGCTCGGGTCGCACCAGGCGCTCTTGAACGAGCTCTCAGATTCGATCGCCGCGTTCCACGACGACCTGGCCGCGGCGGGTCTGGCCGACCGGGTGGTGGTGCTGAGCTTCAGCGAGTTCGGCCGCCGGGTGCAGGAGAACGCCTCGCAGGGGACCGACCACGGCGCGGCGGCGCCGGTCTTCCTGGTCGGCCCGGTGGCCAGGCCCGGCCTGATCGGCGGGCATCCCAGCCTCGATGATCTCGACGACGGCGATCTGAAGTACCACACCGACTTCCGCCGGGTCTACGCGACCCTCCTGGCCGACTGGCTTGATTGCCCGCCCGCGCCGATCATTGGGTCCGGCTTCGCCCCGCTGTCCCTCCTGCGCCGCACCGTGTAACTTCGTGTTCACCTGGAGGGGTTCCCGATGCGGATCGCCCAGCCGCCGTGTTTGTAATAAGAATCGAAGGCGGCTCCCGGCGGGCCGGGCCGCTGAGAGTCTGTTCCGCAAGCCCCGGAGGGGCGACCGGACGGAGCCAGGGGCGTCAGCCCCTGGACCTCAGGCCCCGGGCTCCTCTCCCCAGAACACAGCGCATCCGCCGCCGCAACCTCCGGCTTTGCCGGAGGTTGCGGCGGCGGATGGCGAACACGACGGGTTTGGGTGGGTGGCTCGGTGTCACGCGACACGAAGTTCGATCGCGAAATCCCGACACCCGGTTTGATCGCGTCGCGACATTGGTACAGTATGGGACAGTTGCTCTCATTGTAATGCTCTTGCGAGGTTTGACCATGCCACGTCCCATCCCTGTCCCGATCCGTCAGACGATGTTCCGGCTCTGGGAACAGGGCTGCGGGACCCACCAGATCGTCGCGTCCTTGGGCCTGCCCTGCTCCACCGTTCGCCGTCTCCTGCGCGGGTTTCGGCTCCGCGATCGCGATGGCATCTCGCCAGACTACCGCTACCGCTCGGCCACCTTCACGGCGCCCTCCGAGATGGTGCAGACCGCCGTACAGCGGCGCCGCGAGCACCCCACTTGGGGAGCTGGCTTGATCCGTGTGCAGTTGCTCCTGATGGCCCCGGGACAGCCGGTTCCCTCGGAACGAACCCTCCAACGTTGGTTCGTGCGAGCCGATCTGTCCCCAGCCCTGGCGGGTCGCCCGCCGCGGGTCGACCTGGACCGGGCGACCGCACCCCATGAGACCTGGCAGATGGATGCAAAAGAACATATTCAATTACAAAATCACGAAGAAGTGAGCTGGCTCCGCCTGATCGACGAATGCAGCGGAGCGGCCCTGTGGACCGCGGTTTTCCCCCCTGGGAACTTGGGCCCGGGTCCCGGCTCAGGCCGTGCCGGAGCAGCTCCGATTGGCCTTCGGTCGCTGGGGGTTGCCCGGCCGCTTCCGAGTCGACAACGGTTGGCCCTGGGGTGCGCTGGGCGACTTCCCCACCGAGTTGGCGCTGTGGTTGATCGGCCTGGGTGTCGGGATGCACTGGAACAACCCACGGCGTCCCCAAGAGAACGGGATCGTCGAGCGTTCCCAGGGGACCTCGGCGCGATGGTGCGAGCCGTGGACGTGCCGATCGCCTGCGGAATTGCAGTCCCGGTTGGAGCTGATGGACCGCCTGTACCGTGAGGTCTACCCCGACCAGAACCGTCGGAGCCGCCTCGAGGTCTTCTCGAATCTGATGCATACCGGTCGGCCCTACGATCGAGCCGCCGAGGCGCGGCTGTGGGAGTGGTCGCGCGTGGCCCAGCACCTCGCAGGCATCGTGCCCCTCCGGCGTGTGGATCAAAGCGGCAAGGTCTCGATCTACAACAAGGGGCATTCCGTCGGGTATCTCCATCGAGGAAAGGACGTCTACGTGAGGTACGACCCCGACTCGAACGAGTGGATGTTCGCCGATCGAGACGGGCGGCAACTGACTCGTCGGCCAGCGGATCAACTGAGCCCAGATCGAGTCATCAACTTGAACGTGAGTCATCGTCGATAGCGATCCGATGAACTTACTCGTTCACGAGTCGAAGGTGACAAACGCACAGAGTGGCGTCGAGCCACAAGCAGATTTCGAAGGTGCTTCGGTCGATCACACCGAAGCGCGCAACCAGGAGAAAGGGTCTGTTGCAAATCCGATGGAGCGGGCAGGACGTTACGCCAGCTAGGGCCTAGGCGACGAGCATGCCCTTTCCCCGTACGGTCCTGGCGACCCAGCCCGGGAGCGGGTACACTCGGCCTGTCGCCGCCGTCGCCCCGCTCAGTCCGCCCGCGAGCACGGCGACGCACGGTCGGCCGCGAGGGGACCGTCTCGATGATCGTCCGCATCAAGTACGAGGACGGCTCGACCGAGGATCACGAACTGAACAGCGGCGTGCACATCGCCGACGTGAACAGCGGGCAGGACCTCCCTGGCTCGCCAGGCAGCAGGTCCGCTACCTGACCGTCACGCCCAACAAGAAGGATTCGATCGCCAGCATCGAGCTGGTGAAGGGTCGCGACCAGACCGCCCCGATCGTGCTGGCCGCGACGGTCGAGGGCTTCGAATGACGGCGTCAACTGACCAAGGTCCGATTTCAGCAACACGAGAGGTCCACCGATGAACCGCATCTGGCTCGCTGGCCTGCTGTCCCTCCTCCTGGCCGCACCCCCCGGTCGGGCCCAGGATTCGAAGCCCACCGACGGCATCCCCGCGCCCACCAACATCCAGGGCCAGGAGTATCCCCGGATCCATCCCGACCTGCGGGTGACGTTCCGGATCAAGGCACCCGACGCCCAGAAGGTCGTCTTCAGGTTCTTCGATCCCCAGGAGTATCCGGCGAAGAAGGGCGAGGATGGCTTCTGGACCGCGACCACGGATCCCCAGGTGCCGGGGTTCCATTACTACCGGGTGTTCATCGACGGCGCGGAGGTCCATGACCC
>JAJPJC010000162.1 GCA_021324445.1 Isosphaeraceae bacterium | reverse complement strand
TGTTGTAGGGTGGGTGAAACCCACCGATCTTCAAGCCCGCCAAGGTCTTCCGGTGGTGGGTTTCACCCACCCTACAACGGTTAGACCAGGCTTGTGGAACAGACTCTGATCCTTCAGCCCGAAGCGGAGTCCGACTTGGCCGAGGCCAGAATCGGGACGTCAATGAACCCCAAGCCGAGGCCCAACCACCGGGCATACCTGGAGATTCTCCGTACCCTGACGCCCGAAGAGAAGCTCCGGAAAGCCTTTGAGCTGTCGGAGCTGGGTAAGACCCTCTTCCGCGCGGGATTGCGGAGGCGGTTCCCCGACGCCACCGAAGCGGAGCTGCACCGGATCTTCCTGGACCGACTCGAGAAATGTCACAACAGGAACTACTGAGCCGCGTCGTACGGACCCTTGACGGGCTGGGGATCGACTACATGATCACCGGCTCCGTGGCCTCCAGCATGCAAGGTGAGCCACGGTTGACCCACGATATCGACCTCGTTGTGGCGTTGACGGAGTCGGACGCGGGCAAGTTGATCGACACCTTCCCAGCGACGGAGTTCTACCTGTCCCGGGACGCCATCCAGGATGCCATTCGGCAACGACGGATGTTCAACCTGCTCGAACTCACCTCGGGTGACCAGGTCGACTTCTGGATGCTGACTGACGATCCTTTCGACGCGTCGCGCTTCGCCCGGAAACGGATCGAGGACGTCCAGGGAGTCCGGTTGAAAGTGTCCGCGCCGGAAGACACCATCCTGGCAAAGCTGCGATGGGCCAAGGTATGCGGAGGCAGTGAAAAGCAGTTCACGGATGCCTTGCGAGTTTATGAGACCCAGCATCGCCTCCTGGACCTGGACTACCTGGGCGACTGGTCGGCACGATTGGGGGTTTCCGAATCCTGGGAGCGGCTGAAGTCGGAAGCCGCGCCTCTGTGAAGGCGCCCCGGTGAAGACGGGGGTATCGATCGGGTCAAACGATCACCCGCAGCCGGCGCAGGCGTTCGGCGGCAAGGTCGAGGGTCGCGTCGCGCTTGCAGAAGCAGAAGCGGACGTACGACCGTCCCAGGTTCTTGTCCTGGAAGAAGCTGGAGCCGGGCACCGTGGCCACGCCGATGTCGCGGACCAGGTAGCGGGCGAAATCGACGTCGTCGGTGACGCCGAAGGCCGTGATCCCGGCCATGATGTAATAGGCCCCTTCGGGGGGCTCGAACTCGAACCCGACCTCCCGCAAGGCGGTGCAGAGCCGGTCGCGCCGGGCCTGGTAGTCGGCGGCCAGCCGGTGGTAATACTCGCGCGGCAGGCGATAGGCCACGGCGCCGGCCTCCTGCAAGGGGGCGGCCGCGCCGATCGAGACGAAGTCGTGCACCTGGCGGAAGGCGTGGGTCAACTGGGGCGGCGCGAGGATCGTTCCCACTCGCCAGCCCGTCACGGCGAAGGTCTTGGACATCCCGCTGATCGTCACCGACCGCGGCCACATCCCCTCCAGGCCGGCCAGCGCGACGTGCCGGCACCCATCATAGAGGATGTGCTCGTAGATCTCGTCGGTGATGGCGATCACGTCCCAGCGGTGGCACAGCGCCGCGATCGCCTCGAGGTCGCCGCGCATGAAGACGGTGCCCGTCGGGTTGTTGGGGTTGCACAGGATGATCGCCTTGGTCCGATCGTTGAACGCCGCGGCCAGCTCGTCGGGGTCGAACCGCCAGTGGGGCGGCCGGAGCGGCACGAACCGCGGCGTCGCGCCGGCCAGCGCGCAATCGGGCCAGTAGTTCTCATAGAACGGCTGGGTCAGGATCACCTCGTCGCCGGGATTGATCAGGGACAACAGGGCGACCAGCATCGCCTCGGTGCTCCCGCAGGTGACGGTGACCTCCGACTCGGGATCGACCGTCAAGCCCAGGTACCACGCGGCGTGCTCGGCGACCGCCTGGCGCAATCCCCGCGCGCCCCAGGTGATCGCGTACTGGTTGATGTCGTTCTCGATGGCGCGACACGCCGCGGCCTTGATCTCCGGCGGGGCCGGAAAATCCGGCATGCCCTGGGCCAGGTTCACGGCGCCATAGCGGTGGGCTTCGACGGACATGCCGCGGATCACGCTCTCGGTGAACCGCGCGGCCTTGTGGGAGATCAGCGGGATCTGCATGGGCGAAGATCAGGTCGTGGGTGGAGGAGGCCTCGATCCGTCTGTTGGCGGCTCCTGATGGTGAGGCCGGCTCGCCGGGAAGTCAAGGGGAGATGCCGGCGGGTGGTCCGGCGGCCCGGCGCAGCCGGGGCCGAGCACCCTGAACTGCCGGGTTCCCCCCGAATCCCAGGGAATCCAGAGAACCCTCTTGCGTTCCGCCATGACCGGCAGTTATAAGCGAGGATTGATCTGATCAGCCCAATCCGCGCCCCATGCGACCGGAACCGGCGGCGCCGCGATTCCTGCGGTTCTGCCTGATCTCCTCGACCGTCGACCCTCGGCTGGCTCGGCCACGCGACGGTCGCCGCGTCGGATCGCGCGCGGAGTGGATTCCGCCTCACATCCAGCAAGAACCGCCGGGTCCGCCTGGTCAGGGAGATCCGTCTGCGGAACGGCCCGATCCGAGGACATCCTTCGATGGCGATGGATCCCGATCTCTCCCGGGAAGACATGCCGGCCCTCTTTGGGCGCTTGGCGTCCCGGGACGCCGCCGCCTTCTGGGAGATCTGGTGCCGCCTCCTACCCAGGCTGCGAGCCTGGAGCAGGCGCCGGCTCGCGCAGGCGCCGGGGCTGTCATCCACCTACGACGAAGACGACGCCCTCCAGAGCGCTCCCTTCCTCATGCTGAGGAGCATCCTGAGAGGCAACATTTCACCGATCGCCGCCGAAGCCGATTTCTTCCGGCTCTTCCGCACAATCCTGGACCGGAGGATCACCGCCTGGTCGCGCCGCGCGCGGCGGCAGGTGCCCCTCGAGCCGGTTCCACGCGGGAGGCTTTCGAAATTGGGGACTCTCGGAGCCGACGTCCCGGACAGCTTCGACCTGCTCGACAGCGGCCTGCCCAAACCTGAGGTTGAGGCGATAGCCAAGGACGAATTCTTCCATCTCCTCGAGATCCTCGGTCCGGCGCTGCGCACCATCGCCGAGTGGCGGCTGGATGGGACCACAGTCGAGGAGACCGCCGAGAAACTCGGGCTGTCCACCCGGTCGGTCGAGCGCCTGATCAGGGCCATCCGCGATATCTGGAAACTTGATCGCTTCGACCGCGGACTCGACCGGGCCAGCCGGCGCGGGTCCCGGTAGATGCCGGTCAAAATAGACCACGAATTCCGGGCAAAGCGTTTATCTAAGCTCTCGATTCCGCACGTCTTCAAGCTCGGATTGGGAAAATGGTCGGGGCCGTGGCGGGTGCGGCCGTTTCGTGACTCTTTACTTATAGAGCAGCCCACAGGGTTGCTGGCCGGGGTCGAAGGCGGGCGGTTTGAGCAGAGCCTGGCTGGGCCCGATCCGCCGATCCCATTACCCTGGCAAGGAAGTGAATCGTACGAGGCCGACGCGCCAGCGAGTGCATGGCTGGCCCTCGCCGGAACGCACTCGCTGGCGCGTCGGGCTGGTAGGAGTTTCGTTCCCGCCGGGGAAATACCCGCGTTGTTTCGCAGGGCCGTTGAGCCGTAGACTAGACCGGCTCGGGGGGGCGGAACGGGGACATTCCTCGTTCCCGAGGTAAACTGGGCAACCTGGGGGGCGGGGGGGCGGAACGGGGACATTCCTCATTCCCGAGGTAAACTGGGCAACCTGGGATACGGCGTTGAGTAGTCCCTCATGAACGTCGATCGAACTCTGCGGGGGGGGGCGAAAAGGGGCCAT
>JAJPJC010000470.1 GCA_021324445.1 Isosphaeraceae bacterium | reverse complement strand
TGTTGTTGTCTTTTAGTCTTAACAAGAGTCTATAACAAATTCTCCGCGCCGCAAGGGGTTAGAAAACAATAACTTACAGACTCTAACTATGTCCGGTTAATCGGTAGTGGTATGCTCGGACTATCGTGAGTGCACGGCCAAAGTATGTCCGGACTATCGTGGAAAGTATGTCCGGTTAATCGCTAAAACGGCTCGGTTCCATGCTCGGACCATCGGTAGGAACAAAAGTCGACTATGCTCGGGATATCGCTAGTGTTCTTTTGTCCGTGGTCCGTGGTCCGTGGTCCGTGGTGCGCGGACGCGGGCGGACTCGCCTGGGCCAGGAAAGTTGAGGCACTCGCAGAGAGCGGAGGCGGCGCAGCGGAGCGGCAGCTCCGACCACGGACCACGGACAAGTATGTCCGGTTAATCGGTACGACGATCGAGTCGGTCGCGAGGAGTGTGGGCTGGCGGAACTATGCTCGGTTAATCGGTGTATCCAGATGACTCGTAGCGGCGTGGCGGCCGCGCGTCGAGACCGAAGTATGTCCGGTTAATCGGTATTCGTCCGTGGTCCGTGGTGCGCTGCCGCGGTCTGACTCGCCGGGTCCGGGAAAGACAGGGCACTCGAAAAGGGGCGACGACGGCGCAGCGGAGCGGCAGCTCCCACCACGGACCACGGACCACGGACAAATATGCTCGGACTATCGTTACTGGACGGGTGCCTAGCTAGGGGGTGAGGTGCGGGATGGCGGCGGGGCAGGGCAGGGGGGTGAGGGATCGAGCATGTTGCCGAAAGGCGACGTCGGCCGGAAAGGTCTGGCCGGCGCGGGTCTTGCCGCACGGTCGATCGGTTGAATTGGTGGGTGGGCGCGATCGCTCTGGTTGATGTTCGAGGGGAGGGATCGTAAGCTGGGAGAGCACAGAGCGGTGACTACGAGGGGGGCATCTGGGATGAGGAAGAAGACCGTCAAGCGTCTGGCGATCCTGATTCTGGTGATTGGCCTGGTCGGCGGCGGCGGTTATTTCGCCTGGCGGTCCCAGGTCCAGAAGCGGGCCCAAAGCATCCTGGATGAGGCTGCGCGCGCCGAGGAGCAGAAGGACTTCGCCAAGGCGGAGGAGCTCTATCGGCAGTGGCTGGCGGTGACGCCCGATGACCCGGACGTCCAGATCAAGTATGCCGATGTGCATGTGAAGGTGGATAAGTTGCCGAGGCGCCGCGACGAGGCGCTGCAGATTTACGATCAGGTCCTCAAGCGCGGCGAGCAGGCCGGGCGCGCCGACCTGCGGCGGCGTGCGGCGGAGCTGGCGATCGAGGCCGGTCGGTTCGGCAAGGCGCAGGTCGACCTGGAGATCCTCTTGAAAGCGGCCGAGAAGGATAACCGTCCTGATGGCCATCTCGAGTACCTGATGGGTCAGTGCCGCGAGCAGGACAAGGACGCCGCCCAGGCTGTGGAATTCTACGGCCGCGCGATCGAGCACGCGGCCCCCGAGCGCCTGCAGGCCTACGCGCGGCGCGCCGCCCTGCTGCGGGACCCGCTCGGTCGCAAGGACGAGGCCGACCAGGTCGTCGCGGCGATGGTCCAGTCCGACCCCAAGAACTATCGGGTCTACCTGGAGCGCGGGCGATACCGCCATCGCTTCGGCCTGGCGGGCGCCCGGGACGACTTCCAGAAGGCCCGCCAGCTCGCCCCCCAGGAGCCGGAGGTCTATCTGGAGATGGCCCAGATGGACCAGACCTCCTCCGGCGTCGACCCGGCGCGGCGGACCCTCGAGGAGGGCCTGAGCCGGGTGCCGGACTCGGTCCCCCTGACCCTGGCCCTGGCCAATCTCGAGCTCCGCGCCGGCCGCGTCGAGCGGTCGATCGAGGTCCTGCAGCAGGGACTCAAAACCGATCCCGACTCGTCGGCCCTCCGCCTGCCGCTGGCCATCCTCCTGGCCGAGCGCGGGGCCACCGGCGAGTTGCTCCTGCAGATCAAGGAGCTGGAGCGGATCGAGTTCCCTCCCTTCATGATCCAATATCTCAACGCATACTATCATGTGAATCGAAATGAGTACGTCCAGGCCCGCCGGATCCTCACGCCGCTCCTGGCGGAGGGGGCCCGGAGTCCGGAGCTGAAGGCGCGGGTCAACCTGCTGCTGGCGCGGTGCTACGGCGCGTTGAAGGAGCCCGAGCTGGAGCGGTTGGCCTACGAGCGGGCCCTGGTGAACAATCCCCGGGACTTCCGCGCGCAGCGCGGGTTGATCGACGGCATGATTGCTCGGGGGGAGATCGACCGGGCGATCGAGGCGTATCGGCGGCTGATCGAGGCGGTGCCCGAGGTCCGGCTGACGCTGGCGCAGCTCCTGATCACGAAGAACCGGCAGCTGCCGGCGGCCCGGCGCAACTGGGGCGAGGTGGACAGCCTGATCGCCGCGGCGGCCCGGGCGGCGCCCGAGTCGATCCGGCCGGTCTTGCTGCGGATCCAGGCCCTGACCGAGCGGGGCGAGCTCGCCAAGGCCAGGGAGCAACTGGCGGCGGCCCGCACCCGGTTCCCCAAGAATATTGAGCCCTGGGTCGTCGAGGCCGAGCTGCTGGGGCGCCAGCGCCGGTACGCCGAGGCCCTGGCCCTGCTGGACCAGGCCCAGCGGCAGTTCGGCGATCGGGTCGAGCTGCGGATCGGCCGCGCGGAACTCGCGGTGCTCCAGGGGGGGCCGCGGGTCGTCGCGGTCTTGAACGACCTGGCCCAGGGGCTCGACGCTTTCTCCCGGGACGACCGCGGCCGGTTGCTCACCGTGTTGGCCCAGGAGCTGAGCCGGCAGCAGGACCAGCCGGGGGCCGGCCGGATCTGGTCGCTGCTGGCCGCTCAGGAGCCCGACGATCTGGACGCGCGGATCCACCTCCTGGAGCTGGCCTTCCAGGCCGACAAACCGGCGGAGATCGAGAAGCAACTCACGGAGATCGAGCGGATCGAGGGATCGTGGGCCCGCTGTTTCCGGGCGCGGTACCTGCTCTGGCAGGCCCGGCGCAGCGGCGAGCCGGCCGCGGCCCGGCGGCTGCGGATCGAGGCCCAGGCGATCCTCCGCCAGCTCAAGGCCAGCCGCCCGGATTGGTCCGTCGTCCCCACGGTTCAGGCCGAGCTGGACGAGCAGGAGCTGGAGGACCTGGTCCAGACCAAGGCCGACCCAACGCGCATCCGCGAGCAGCAGGAGGGCCTGATCGCGTCCTACCGCCGGGCCATCGAGCTGGGTCTGCGCAACCCGACGCTGGTCCGCCGCACGGTCCAGCTTCTCTTCGCCGCCGGCAGGGGCCACGAGGCGCTGGAGCTGCTCAACCGGATGCCCGCGGGGACCTCGGTCGCCAGCGACCTGGGACGGTTCACGGCGCAAATGGCCCTGGCCAGCCGCGACTTCCACCAGGCCGAGGAGATCGCGCGCAAGGCGGTGGCCGCCCGGCCCGAGGACTTCCAGGAACGGCTCTGGCTGGCCCAGATCCTGGCGGACGGCGGGAAGCTCCCCGCGGCCGAGACCGAGCTGCGCCGGGCGGTCGACCTGGCCAAGAACGATCCCCAGCGGTGGATCGCCCTGGTCGATTTCTTGGTCCGGACCAATCACCTGGACAAGGCCGAGAAGACCGTCCAGGAGGCGGTGGCCAACCTGCCCAAGGATCCGATGGCCCTGGCCCTGTGCTGCGAAGTGGTGGGCAAAGCTTACGAGAAGGGCCCGACCGAGGAGCCGGTGAAGAAATGGTATGCCGAAGCGCGGAGCTGGTACGCCAAGGCGCAGGCCGACGCCGGCGACCCGCTCCTGGTGGCGCGGCGGCTCACGGACTTCCTCCTCCGCACCAACCAGGTCGCCGAGGCCGAGAAGCAGCTCGGTGAACTGCTCCAGCGGGCCAACACGGCCACGTCCGCCGCGACGGCCGCCTGGGCCAGGCGCAGTCTCGCCCAGGTCTACATCGCCTCCAGCGATCCGGCCAAGAGAGCCCGGGCCCTGGACCTCTTCCAGCCGGCCGGCCAGGAGAGCGCCGCCGGTGAGGACCTCGAGGACCAGCGGGTCCTGGCCCGCGTGCTCGCCGCCCAGGGCGACCCCCAGCACCGCCGGCGCGCGATCGAGATCCTCGAGTCGCTGATTGGTCGCAACCTGGCCAACCCCGACGAACGGCTCCTGCTGGCCCGGCTGCTCGAGACCGCCGGCGATTGGCCCAAGGCCCGCGCGCAGTACCGCGATCTCATCCTTCGGACCGAGAACGCGCGCGACCAGGCGACGATCAACCGCCGGCCCAGGGATCTGACCCTCTTTGTCGATGCCCTGCTCCGCCACAGCAAGCCCGGCACCGCCGCGGATCCCGAATTGGCCGAGGCGCGGGACCTGGTCAAGCAGCTCCCGCCCGAGGCGCTGCAGACGGTGGTCTTTGAGGTGGAGCTCCGCCGGGCGGCGGGCCAGCTCGGCGAGGCGGCGGACCTGCTCCGGTCCTTCCTGGAGCGCCCCAAGCTCGCCCCCGTCTTCATCCAGACCCTGGCCAAGCAGGCGGAGAGCCTCAAGCAGGACGAGCTGGCCGAGAAGTTCTACCGCCGGCTGGCCACCGAGGCCGGCGACCTCCCGACCAAGCTCGAGCTGGCCCGGTTCCTCGGCCGCCGCCATCAGCTCCAGGCCGCTCTCGACACCTGTGCGCCGCTCTGGGCCGACCCTCGCAATCGGGAAGTCGTGGCCATGACCTGCATGGCCCTCCTCTTCCCCGCCGACGGGGACGACTCCAAGGTCGATCCGGCGCAGTTCAAACGGGTCATCAACTGGCTGGAGCAGGGGGTGGCCCAGGATCCCAAGGCCACCCGGATCATGGTCGGTCTGGCCAACCTCTACGAGCGGCTGGGCGAGTACAAAAAGGCCGAGATCCTCTACGGCAAGATCATCGAGATGAACGATCGCGACGGGGTCGCCTCCAACAACCTCGCCTGGCTGATCGCCCTGAAGGACCGCCGCTCGAAGGAAGCCCTGGACCTGATCGACAAGGCGATCAAGCTCAAGGGCCCCCTGCCGGATTTCCTCGACACCCGGGGCGTCGTCTACTTGATCGCCGGCGACGGCCCCCGCGCCATCGCCGACCTCGAGACCGCCGTCAAGGCCGCCCCCACCTCATCCAAGTGGTTCCACCTGGCGCAGGCCTATCTCCACGTCAAGGACAAGCCCAAGGCCAAGAAGTGCCTGGAGACCGCCAAGTCCCTGGGATTGCCCAGCGGGCTGCACCAGCTCGAGAAGGCGCCCTACCAGAAGGTGCTCGATGAGCTGGGCTCGTCGTGAAGTGAAGATCGGCCGACGGAGCCGGCTCCTACAGGAAGGGCGGGGGGGTCCGTGTCGTTGTCGGGGCCGCCGGCTCCAGCCGGCGACTGTCCGCTATTCCCGCACGATCGCCTTGAGATAGGCCCCATACTCATTGGGGATGCGCGCGGCCAGGTGTTCCAGTTGCTCGGCCGTGATGAAGCCCATGCGGTAGGCCACTTCCTCGATGCAGGCGATCTTCAGACCCTGGCGGGATTCGATGGCTTCGACATAATTGGCCGCCTGGATCAGCGACTCGGTCGTCCCCGTGTCGAGCCAGGCGAAGCCGCGGCTGAAGACCTCGACCCGGAGCTGGCCGCGACTGAGGTAGACGCGGTTGACATCGGTGATCTCCAGCTCGCCGCGCGGCGAGGGCTTCAGCCGGCGTGCGATCTCTTGGACCTGGTTGTCGTAGAAGTACAGCCCCGTCACCGCGTAGTGCGACTTCGGCCGGGACGGCTTCTCCTCGATCGACAGGGCCCGCCATTGGGCGTCGAACTCGACCACGCCGTAGCGCTGCGGATCCTTGACTGGGTAGGCGAAGACCGTCGCCCCGCTCTCCTGCGCCGAGGCGCGCTGGAGCATCCCCTGGAACCCCTGGCCGTAAAAGATATTATCGCCCAGGATCAAGGCCACGGGGTCCCCGCCGATGAAGTCCGCGCCGATCAGGAAGGCCTGGGCCAACCCGCCGGGGTGGGGCTGGACCGCGTAGGTGATCGTGATCCCGAGCTGGCTGCCGTCACCCAGCGCCCGCTCGAAGCCGCCGATGTCCTGCGGCGTCGAGATCAGCAGGACCTCGCGGATCCCCGCCAGCATCAGCGTCGCCAGCGGGTAATAGATCATCGGTTTGTCGTAGATCGGCAGGAGTTGTTTGCTCACGGCGCGGGTGATCGGATAGAGCCGCGTCCCCAGGCCGCCCGCCAGGATGATGCCTTTGCGAAACATGGTTGGTGAGTCCTTTCGCTGGCTGTGCTGGCCGTCCTGAAGTCCTCGAGTCCCAGGTGGCGCGGCCGGCCGTACCAGTGAGGGAGGGACGGACGGTGCCGGGTGGCGGTTCCACCCGGGACCAGCCGCCCGCGCCGGGTGCCCGGCACGAAGCACTCGAGGATTCGAGGACAGGGATTATAGCCTCCCCAGGGATGGACCGACAGGCCGGTGCAGGCCATGGTTGGGAGGCCGCGGCGACTGTGCGATCATCCAAGCCGATTCCGGTGGTCGCCGCCCACATCCGTCGCTTCCGGCGATCCACACGTGGACGCCGGCACCGGTCCCGTCGATAATGGTATTTTGTCCTTCTGACCGTTGTCCGTTGTTCGCTTCGCCGGCTGACTCAGTTGGTCTGGGAACGCTGAGGCACTCGAAGAAGCGCAACGGCAGCGCCCCGGAGCGGCGGCTCCGACCACGGACCACGGACCACGGACCAATCCGCATGACGTCCTTCTCGAATGCCTGTGGGGTCAAGGACGCGCTCCTGTTCACCATCGAGGGGCCGGAGTCGACCGGACCCGAGCTGCGGGGGCTGTCGCAGCCGTTCGTGGTGATCGGCCGCGACCGCAGGACCGACCTGCTGCTGGAGAATCCCCAAGTCAGCCGGCGGCACGTCTACCTCCAGGTGATCGGGGGATGGGTGTTCTGGATGGACCTGGAGAGCCGGACCGGAACGCGGACCGAAGCGGGCCTGCGGAAGAGCGGATGGCTGAGGGAGGGTCAGCACCTGGGCATCGGGCCCTTCACGGTCCGGTGGTCCGGTGGCGCCGTCGCGACTCCGTGTGAGTTCCCGGAGGTCACGCCCCTGGTGGCGCAGACCTACGGCCGGGAGCCTCTGCCCGAGGTGGCGCTGGAGTTCCTCAACGGCCCGTCGCAGTCGATGTTCTGGCCGATGCGGCGCGTGATGTCCTTGATTGGCTCGGCCAAGGGGTGCAAGTATCGGCTGGCCGACCCGAGCGTCTCGGCCTTCCACGCCAGCCTGCTGCGGACGCCGGCGGGGTTGTGGGTGGTCGACCTGCGCGGGGGTCAGAGCATCACCGTCAACGCGGTGCCGGTGCGTACCGACGTTTTGGTCGACGGCGACGTCCTGGGCATCGGGCAGTATCGGATTCGGATGCGGGTCCGGTACCGGAACCGGGACCGGGACCGGGGATCGGCCGACGGGATGGCGGCGCGCGGCCGGGCGTCCGGGGCCGGCCGGCTGCCCCGGTCGAGTCGATCCGCGAGCTTGTCCCTACTTCAGCCGGATCAGGCCCAGCCGGTGCCCGGCGACCCGCCGCCGGTGAACACCCTGCCGGTTCCGATCGTCGCGACGGGGTTTGGCGTCGAGGTCTTGTCCTCGACCGGCTCGACCACCGCCTCGTTGAATCCGCCCGGCACGAGCGAGTCGGTGCTGGTGCCCCTGGTCAACCAATTCAGCCTGATGCAGCAGCAGATGTTTGACCAGTTCCAGCAGGCCATGAGCATGCTGGTCCGGATGTTCGGCACGATGCACCGCGAGCAGATGGACGTGATTCGCGACGAGCTCGACCGGCTCCATCAGCTCACCGAGGAGCTCCAGGCCCTCCGGAGCGAGCTGGCCAACTCATCCCGGGGACCGACCGGCCCGCGCGCCGGCGGCGCCACCGCGGCGGCGGGCCCCGAACGCCGCGCGGCCCCGAACCCGAGCCTCGCCGCGGTGCCGCCCCTGGCCGCCGCCGGCCGGCGCGAGCCTACGAAGGACCCGAGCCTGCCACCGGTGGCGGCCGCGGCCGGACCGCCGCCGTCATCCAAACTGCCGCCGAGCCCGCGCCGCGATCCACCCCAGGACGGCAGCACCACCGCCGCCGCGGGCACCCCCCGAGAGCCTGCCCCTTACGAAGGTGAGGCCCTCCTGTGGATCCACCAGCGGATCGCCGCCCTCCAGCAGGAACGTGAGACCAGTTGGCAGAAGATCCTCAAGCTCATCCCCGGGGCTCCGTAAGCGATCGGCCGCCCGCTTCGCTCAGGGCCGCCCATCGAGCGCCTGCCGGATGATCGCGCCGCGGGACTGGTGCATCGCCCGGTGAGTGCGACCGCGTACCGCTTCGAGGCCCCGCAGCCCCAGCGCGCGGAGCGTGGGGCGGTTGTGGGCGGCCCAGACCATCGCTGCGGCCAGCGCTTCGACGTCGCCCGCGGGGACCAGGCGACCGGTTGCCTCGGGCGCGACGACCTCCCGGATCCCCCCCGTGTCCGAGCCGAGCACCGGTACCGCCTGGGACATCGCATCGAAGAGCACCCGTGGCTGTTCGTCGCTGAGCGAGGGGACCAGCACCGCGTCCTGGCGGCCAATCAGCGAGAAGAACGGCAGACCGCAGGAGACCGGTTCGAGCACGCTGAGGCGCACCGGCCCCGCCAGCTCCTGGCTGGCCTGTAGACAGTCGTCCCGCAGGGGACCTTCACCCACGACGGTCAGGTCCAGCTCCGCGCCCATCCGGCCGGCGGTCCGGGCGGCCGCCAGCAGCTCCAGGACCCCCTTCTGGGGGATCAACCGCCCGGCGAAGAGCAGCCGGACCGGGCCCGTCTTCTGGTCCCACAGCGCGGCGGCGGCCGCCGGGCTGGCGATCCATTCGTCGTCCACCCAGGTGGCCGGGTTGACGTGGGCCCGCGGCGCGCCGGGGGGCAGGAACTCCCGCAGGTAGCCGGTGGAGGTAAAGAACCGCAGGTCCGCGGCGCGGACCCACCAACGGTTCAGCGTTTCGGCGAGGAAACCGCGGAGCCGCCGGTGCCAGGCGGCGCCGGGCGTGGCACGCCAGAATGAGGACTCGATGTTGGTCATCAGGAACTTGCCGCGGAGCTTGGCGATCGGGCAGGCAATCCAGCCCTCGTTCAAGGGCCAGCCGCCAAACCCGGTGTGGACGATCCGGGCCTTTCCGATGGCGCGCCAGGCCGTCGCCACCGCTTGCGGCAGCGCGACCAACGCGGCCACCCGGCCGCGGGGCGCCGGCAGGGGCACGAGCTTGAGCCGGTCGAACGGCGGCCCGCTCAGCGGCAGCGGCCGGGTCCCCGGCCCGGGCGGCCCGTGGACCACCGGGCAGGCCAGGGCCATGTCCTCGATGTACTCCAGGTGCAGCGCCAGGTCCTTGACCCACAGCGGATCGGTGTGGGGACACCCCTGGGGGTCGATCGTGATGGGCACGCAGACGAACAGCAGGTAGGGTTCGGTTACCAGTTTCATACCGATGCGCCCGACGCCGAACCGCTCTTCAGTCCAATCGCGAAGATGGACCATCCATAAAGATTACAGAACGATCCAATGAGATCGGCCCGCCGCCGCCGGATCACAGCCAGGGGCAGCTTGAGGACGTCCAGCGGCACCCGCGCCCAGTTCCGGCACGTCCCCACGGCCTCGACTCGCAGGTGGCATTGCTCGCGGAGGAACTCAAAGAGCCCATGCTTCGACCAGGGCCGGACATGGGTGGGATCGTCGTAGAAGTTGAAGGGACTGCTCTGCTCCCGGCAGAAGCCGAACGAGGGGACCAGGGTGGATGTCCAGTTGGGCGTCTCCACGTAGAATCCGCCACCGGACCGCAGAATGCGGTGGATCGCCTTGGCGATGCGGTTGGGATGGTCGAGGTGCTCGATGACGTGGGTCATCGTGATGATGTCGAAGAACGCGTCGTCGAAGGGCAGCTCCCCGTCGTTGAGATCGACGCGGCGGTAGTCGATCCCGGCCGGTCCCCGGTCCAGGACATCGACCCCGTAGAGTTCGGCCTGGGGATACAACCGGCGGAAGTTGGCGCAGTTGTTCCCGGGGCCGCATCCCAAGTCGAGGATCCGCCCGGGGTTCTGGAAGCCGGTCATGAACCGCCACCGCGGGTCGAACGGGCGGCGAAACCGGCGGTAACGAAATTCGGCCATGGTCTGTTCGTGGCGGGTGGCGGGAGAGGACTCGGACAGCTGAGTGGCGGGTGGCGCGGGGCGGGAAAATGCGAGGCCCGCTCCCAGGCCTTGTCCCGCCCCGCGCCACCCGCCACCCGCCCCGTCACACTTAATAGGCGCCCTTGCCCAGCAGCACGACGAAGAACGTCTTGAGGAGGATCCACAAGTCGCTGCCGAGCGACCAGCTTCCGACGTAATCGAGATCGAGCTGGATCATGCGCTGATAATCCACATCTTTCCGGCCACTGATTTGCCACGGACCGGTCACGCCGGGTGGGACCTGGAGGCGACCCTGGTATCCCCGCGGATTCAAGGCCGCCAGCCGGTCGCTGTCGCGGACCTGGAGCGGCCGGGGCCCGACCAGGCTCATCTCGCCGCGGAGCACGTTGATCAATTGGGGCAGCTCGTCCAGGCTGGTGCGGCGCAACAGGGCTCCCAGCCGCGTGACCCGCGGGTCATTGCTGAGCTTGAACAAGACGCCGCCGTGAGATTCATTGCTCTCTTCCAGGTCGCCCAGTTTCGCCTCGGCGTCGACCGTCATCGTCCGAAACTTGAGCATCCAGAACGGCCGGCCGCGATAACCCAGCCGCACCTGCCGGAACAGAGCCGGACCGCGGGAGTCCAGCCGGATCAACACTCCGATCAGGAACATCAACGGCGCGAGGAGCAGCAGGCCGACAGTGGCCCCGACCAGGTCGATGGTTCGCTTGACCAGCAACCGCAGCGCCTTCATCCGGTCGCGGCGATCGGTCAGCGGGGGGACCCACTGGAGGGACTCGGGCTCATCCTGAGCGATGGCCGCGCTGGGGAACGGGGCCGAGTTCAGGGGAGTCACGGTGCTCATCAGCGCAGATACTCCATGGATGGTCGTCTGCCCGGCCCTCGATGCCTCGGAGTGCCGTTTTACTCAATACATTGGGGTTCCACTATTTACTACGTCACAACACGCGATCATTCGACAGGGATTGCGGCCCGATCGAACAAATCGGGCGCCAGCTTAACGCGCCGGTTTCTGCCAGTCAATCATCGCCGAACGGCCGCCTCATCGTGTTGTTTTTTTGAATCAAATCGCGCCCTAGCTTCACAATGGCGACTCGTCCGCCCCGGCGCGGCGGGCCGGCTCCCGCGCCCCCGGGCTCACGCAGCTCGTGATCACGCGATCAGAAAACGCGGCGTCGGGCCTGCAAGAGGTCGTTGCGGCGCCGCTTCAGGATCCGATCCGGCCGGCCCGCCGGATCGTCGCGGCATCCGGGTGGGATCAGCCGCGATCGGAAAAAACGTGACGCTCGGATCGCCGTTACCTCGAAAGAAGGTTTAGGACGCTTGCGCGGAACGACGCCCGTCCCTGGGCCCGCTCCCGCGGCGTAGCCACCCCGGCGAACCCCGAGACCTCACCGAGCCGGCGAAGCGCCGGCGCGCGACGCGGGTGGCGCGCTCGACGATGCAGCATCAACCATGATGATCCCTCAATCGAGGTCAAGGCCCCGAAGCGCGGCCCGACGCCGATTCACCGGGCGGTCGGTCCGCTGAGTCCTGGATCGATACCCGCGACAGCTCTGGCGCGCGACCCCGCGCCGCCGCGCCGGGATCGTCGTGTGCTGAGCGGATTCCCCAGATCAGCGATCGGATCCGGCGGGACGAGCCGGGCGCCGACCCGGCGGCGTGGCTCACCAGGACTGCGGTTGGTCCCGACTCCCCACTCGCATCGGCTCCCCGTGACCCAGAGGCGCCCATGAAACGGCAGCAGCGCACCCAGGTGTTCCGACCCCGGGCCGAAGGACTCGAATCCCGGACCCTCCTCAGCGCCGACATCGGCGTCAACCTGGGAACAAATTCCATTTATGAAAATGAACCAATATGGACTGACGTCCACAACCTCGCCGCCGCCTGGACTCTCACCGGCAACCCCTCGGGCAGCGTCCCCTTGACGGCGGACAACTATCCCCTGGCCAATGCCTGGACCCAGTTCGACCTGGGCAACTACCCCGACGGCGACTACCAGCTCAGCTACACCGGCTCGGCCACGGTGAACTTCTGGGGCGACGGCCAGCTCGCCGGGCCGGTCACCACCGGGGCCAACGGCGTGACCACCGGCACGGTCGTCGTCCACCACAGCCAGGGCGGCAACTTTTTGTACATGAGCGTTTTCAACATCAACACCGCCAACCCGATGGACAACTTCCACCTGTACATGCCCGGGTACTCCCCTAGCTCCAATCAGATGTTCACGAATGCCTTCCTCCAGCAGCTCCAGCCGTTCTCCACCATCCGGTTCCTGAACTGGACCCTGACCAACGACTCGTACGAATCAACCTGGTCGTTGCGCACCCCACCCAACTCGTTCGTCGTGGCCGATACGACGCCGGTTCCCTGGGAGGACATCATCGAGCTGGGCAACGAGGCGCACAAGGACATCTGGATCAACATCCCGGTGGAGGCCACGCCCAACTACATCCAGAACCTCGCCCAGCTCTTCGCGGCCAGGCTGGACCCGGGCCTGCATGTCTACCTCGAGTACGGCAATGAGAACTGGAACTCGACCTTCTGGCAATACAACCAGGTGTACACGATCGCCAGGTCAAACCCGCTGGTGAGCCAGTCCGCAGGCCAGTACGTGATGGTCGCGCAGCAGAGCGCCTACGAGATGGTCGCGATCGCCAGGGCCTTCGACCAGGCCTTTGGCGCGCGCAGTGCCCAGGTCCGGCCGATCTTTGCCGGGTTCACCGACGACCCCAGGTATCAGCAGTGGGCCCTTCAGTTCATCCAGCAGAACTACGGCGCCCCGAGCCAGTACCTTTGGGGAATGGCCATCTACACCTATGCCGGGATCCCCAATGACACCCAGGCCGGGCTCACGCTCAACGAGATCTTCTCCGAGCTCGAATCGTACATCACTGGGGGGCTGACTTCCGCGCTCCAGACCAATGCCGCCATCGCCCACAGCTATGGGCTGAGCCTCGTCGGCTATGAGGGGGGCCAGAGCCTGGGCGAGGGGGGGACCGGGTCGAACTATAACCTCGAGCTCCAGGCGCAGTCGGATCCTCGGATGTTCCAGGTCTACATCAACCTGATCCACGCCTGGGAGCAGGCGGGCGGCGGCCTGTTGGAGCTGTACTCGTTGTGGGGCGACGGCTTCTGGGGATTGCTCCCCAACATCCTCGCCACGGGCAGCCAGAAGTGGAATGCCGTGATGACCGAGATCCTGCCCCTGGGCGATGCCAACCTCGACGGTACGGTCGACTACCCCGACCTTCAGATCCTGCTGGCCAACTCCGGCCAGACCAACGCGGGTTGGGATCAGGGGGACTTCAACGACGATGGGGTGGTGAACTGGGCCGATCTGAACATCCTGCGGGGCAACCTCAACCCCAGCGGCTTCACCCTGGCCCAGTTCGCCCAGGCCGCCCTGGCCGGGCAGCCGTCGGCCGTGACCGCCTTGCAGCCGGTGGAATACGACGGCTACGGCGTGACCTACGCCAGCAACCTGCCATTGGTCCCCGCCAGCGGCTCGGCAACCGTCCAGCCCGATGCGACCAGCGCCGGGGCCCCGATCATCCTGGCCGGCCAGTACTACACCAAGGGACTGGGTGTCAAGGCCGGCTCGTCGGTCACGATTCCCCTCGACGGCCAGTACTCCCGGTTCCAGTCCACCCTCGGCGTCGACGGCTGGTCGGACCCCAGCTCCTCGGCGGTGGTCTTCCAGGTCTACGGCGACGGCCGGCTCCTCTATCAGTCGTCGACGATCACCCTCGCCTCGGGGGGGATTCCCATCGACGTGAACGTCGCCGGCGTGCAGTCGCTCAACCTGGTCGTCGCGGCGGCGCCCGGCAGCAACAGTGCCACCGATCACGCCGTCTGGGCGGACGCCCGGCTGATCTCGACCAGCAACTTCGGCGCAACCACCCCCTACACCCTGACCTGGCAGCTCGCGCAGGCCGGTCGGGTGATCTCGACCCGGACGACCGACTCGTACCTGCTCGACGCGCCCGCACCCGGGACCTACACGCTGAGCGTGACCGTGGCTGACGCGTCCGGCGACACCGCCACGGCGAGCACCGTGGTGACGGTGACTCCCGGCACGCCGACCCTGGCGGCGATCCCCGCCCAGTCGATGACTGCCGGCCGGAGCCTGACGCTGAGTTTGCAAGGGAGCGACCCCAACGGCCTGCCCCTGACCGACTCGGCGAGTGTCGACTCGCTGGCCTACCACCTCAAGTCGACCCTGGGCCTCTACGAGGCGGGGAGCTTCTACACCAACTACTACGGCGGGGGCGAGCAGTGGGTGGCCGGCAACGGCGGGGCCTGGTACTACATCCTGCCCAGCGGCGCCTTCTACCAGTGGAGCGGCTCGGGCCTGACCGGCACGCTGGTGGCCCAGCTTGGTCCCAGCTACAACGCCAACCCCAGCTTGCTGGTCAATGCCCAGCCGGGTCAGGGCCAGGGGAGTGTCAGCCTCAGCGGCTCGACGCTGACCATCACGCCCGCCGCGGGCTTCGCCGGATTGCTGGCCGTCACGGCGACCGTCAGCAACGGCCATCTCAGTGCCAGCCAGACCTTCCAGCTCACGGTGATCGCCACGAATGCCCCGCCGGTCCTGGCGGCGATCCCCGCCCAGGCCACGACCAACGTCCAGAGCCTGACGCTGACCTTGCAAGGCAGCGGCCCGGCCGGCCTCCCCTTGACCTACTCGGCGCGAGCCGACTCGCTGGCCTACCACCTCAAGTCGACCCTGGGCCTCTACGAGGCGGGGAGCTTCTACACCAACTCCTACGGCGGGGGCGAGCAGTGGGTCGCCGGCAGCGGCGGGGCCTGGTACTACATCCTGCCCAGCGGTGGCTTCTACCGCTGGAGCGGGTCGGGCCTGACCGGCACGCTGATCGCCCAGCTCGGTCCCAGCTACGACGCCAACCCCAGCCTGCTGGTCAATGCCCAGCCGGGTCAGGGCCAGGCGAGTGTCAACCTCAGCGGGTCCATCCTGGCCATCACGCCCGATGCGGGCTTCACGGGCCTCCTCTACGTCACGGCCATCGTCAGTAACAGTAATGGCAGCACCAGCCAGGCCTTCCCGGTGACCGTGACTGCCCCGCCGATCCTGGCGGCGATTGCCAACCAGACGGTGGCCTTCGGCCAGGGCCTGACGCTGAGTTTGCAGGGGAGCGACCCCAACGGCCTGCCCCTGACCGACTCGGCGAGCGTCGACTCGCTGGCCTACCACCTCAAGTCCACCCTCGGCCTCTATTCCACGGGGGACTACTACACCAACGCCTATGGCGGGGGCGAGCAGTGGGTGCAGGGGACCGGCGGGGTCTGGTACTATATCCTGCCCAGCGGTGCCTTCTACAAGTGGAGCGGGTCGGGCCTGACCGGCACGTTCGTGGCGCAGCTCGACCCCAGCTACAACGCCAACCCCAGCCTGCTGGTCAATGCCCAGCCGGGGCAGGGTCAGGCGAGTGTCAGCCTCAGTGGGTCCACGCTGACCATCACGCCCAACGCGGGCTTCACGGGCCTCCTCTACGTCACGGCCACCGTCAGCGACGGTCCTGGCAGCGCCAGCCAGACCTTCGTGCTCACCGTGTCTCCCTCCACTGCCCTGCCGACCCTGGCGGCGATCCCCGCCCAGGCCACGACCAACGTCCAGAGCCTGACGCTGAGTTTGCAGGGCAGCGGCCCGGCCGGCCTCCCCTTGACCTACTCGGCGCGGGTCGACTCCGGTCAGGCGAGTGTCCGCCTCAGCGGGTCCACGCTGACCATTACGCCCGCCGCGGGCTTCACGGGCCTCGTGTACGTCACGGCCATGGTCAGCAACGCCAATGGCAGCGCCAGCCAGACGTTCCCGGTGACCGTGACGGACGTGCCGGCCCTGGCGGCGATTGCCAACCAGTCGGTGGCCGCCGGCCAGAGCCTGACGCTGAGTTTGCAAGGGAGCGACCCGGCCGGCCTCCCCTTGACTTACTCGGCGACCGTCGACTCGCTGGCCTACCACCTCGAGATCACCCTGGGCCTCTTCACCACGGGGAACTACTGGACCAACTCCTACGGCGGGGGCGAGCAGTGGGTGGCCGGCAGCGGCGGGGCCTGGTACTACATCCTGCCCAGCGGCGGCTTCTACCGCTGGAGCGGCTCGGGCCTGACCGGCACGCTGATCGCGCAGCTCGGTCCCAGCTACAACGAGAATCCCCGGTTGCTGGTCTACGCCCAGCCGGGCCAGGGCCAGGCGAGCGTCAGCGTCAGCGGGTCGACATTGACCATCACGCCCGATGCGGGTTTCACGGGCCCGTTGTTCGTCACGGCCACGGACAGCAACGGTCCTGGCAGCGCCAGCCAGAAGTTCCAGCTCACGGTCACGAGCTGAGGGTGGGGAGGCGTCCCGGCCCGGTCACGGTGGACCGGGTGCGGGTGGTGGAGATCCTGCGCGCCGGCCCGCTCACCCGGCGCCGGCCAGGACGACCTTGCGGCAATAGAAGGCCTCGGCGTGTCCGGCGAGGTGGCATTCCATGCCCCGGATTCGCATCAGGCCCAGGAAGGTCTCCGCCTGATACCAGTGCTTCCCTTGCTGGCTGCCGAAGTGCTCGGCCAGGAGGCCGATCTTCCGCTGGACGTGCTCCGGGCGGAGCGGGACGTAGAAGTTGGGCGTTCCCAGGTCACCGTCGTACTTGGGGATCTCGTACTCGAGGATGAGGTGATCGCGGAAGGTGTTCCAGGTCAGCTCGCAGGCCAGGCGGTGGTCCTGGTGGAGGTCGCCGCGGCAGTGGGTCAGGATCAGGTCGGGTGCGAAGGGCTTGAGGGTCTCGAAGAACTGCTTGACCTCGCCGCCGCTGTAAGGCAGGAAGCCGTCCTGGAACCCCGGCAGCTCGATCGACTTCGCCGCGGGACCGAGGAAGGCCTCGGCGCTGCGGCGGGCTTCCGCGGTCCGATCGCCGCGACTGGTCAGGACGACCCACTGAAACTCCACCCCCGGGAAATCCTCGATCAAGCGGAGCACGGTCCCACCGGCGCCGATCTCGATGTCGTCGGCATGGGCGCCGAGGGCCAGCACCCGGAGAGCACGTCCGGCCGTCGCGGTCAGGTCGAACCGGAACTCTTGCATTGGTCGCTCGCTTTGCTCGCTGCGTGGCGGGTGGCGAGTTACTGAGCGTCGCAGACAAACGTCAGGGATCGCCGGCCGGAGCCGGCTCCTCCCGAATCCGCCTGTGAGAGGGGGCTCCGTCCCCCGATCTTCAGCCAGGGATCGCCCGACTCCTACAGTTCGCGATCCCACTTCGCCCACTTGGCCTGGCCGTTGCTGTAGAGCTCGTTGAGGAAGTACATCTCCTTGGGCGTATCCATCGAGGCCCAGAAGCCCTCGTGGCGCCAGGCGACGAGCTTGCCGTCTTCGCGCAGGGCGTTGAAGGCGTCGGGCACGAGCTCGCGGCCTCCCTCAAGATAGGGAAAGATCTCCCGGCGGAGGACGAAGTATCCGCCGTTGATCCAGAGATTGCTGTCCTTGGCCGTCGCGATCCGGCCGACCGAGCATTTCTTGCCGGTGCCCACGCAGGTGACGACGTGGAAGCTGTGGCTGGGCGGCACGCAGAGGAAGGCGGCGACCTGGGACGGGTCGTCCCGCATCTCCTGCACCATCTCGTCGAGCGGGGCGTCGGTGAGGTTGTCCCCGTAGTTGGCCAGGAAGAGCTCGTCGCCTTCGAGCAACGGCTGGATCTTCTTGAGCCGCTGCCCGATGTTGGTGTGCAGGCCGGTGTCGACCAGGGTGATGTTCCAGCCGTCGATCTCGCTGGGCAGGTGCCGGACCTCCTTCCCACCCCGGGAGATCACGAAGTCATTCGCCGCCAGCTCGCTGTAGCCCAGGAAATAGTTCTTGACGGTGATGGCTCGATAGCCCAGGCAGAGGATGAAGTCCTGGAACCCGTAGTGGGCATAGTACTTCATGATGTGCCACAAGATCGGCCGGTCGCCGATGCGGAGCATCGGCTTGGGAATCTCCTCGGAGACTTCCCGCATCCGGACGCCCAGGCCGCCGCAGAAGATGACGACTTTCATGATGCTTGAATGAACCTCCGTCTTCCGGACGTTGCGACCGCGATTCTTATTGGAACGAGACCGGCCGCTCGAATCCAGGGGGGCGACCGCCTCAGGCTTTGTAAATCAGGCCGATCATCTTCAGCGCGACCCGGGCGGCCTTGATCTTGTTGGAGCCGACCCCCTTCGAATCGCCGATCCGGGCGCGGAAGAAGACCGGGATCTCGATGACGCGCATGGCCATTTTTAATGCTTCAATGAACATGTGCGGTGAAAAGTGGCTCCCACGGACGCGCAGGTGCCCCTTGAGGCGGCGATACGCCTCGACGCGGATCGCGCGGTAGGTGCAGCCCATGTCGGTCAGCCGGGTGCCCCAGAAGCGGGTCTGCACCAGCTTGGCGACGATCTGGTTGCCAGGGTTCAAGAGCCAATCCATCTGGGTATCGTGGTCGCGGAGTTCCTGCGTGGCGCGGGTGCCCAGGACGAGGTCGCAGTTCTCCAGGTAGGCGAGGAACTTCTTGACGTCGCGCGCGGAGAAGGTCATGTCCCCCTCGCACAGGATGATGACGTCGGCATCCTGGGCCGCCTCGGCGAGGGCGCGCATGCAGCAGGAGCCGTAACCGGGGATGGTCTCGATGACCACCTCGTCGGCGCCCGCCTCGGCGGCGATCCGCGCGGTCGCATCGGAGGAGTTGTTATCGACCACGATGACTCTGTGCACGTCCGGGCAGGCTTTGAATTCACGCACGGCCAGTCCGATGGACTCCTGGTCATTCCAGGCCGTCAGCCCGACGTGGACCCTGGCCCCCTCCAGCGATCGGTAGAAGGCGTTGCGCGGCGGCACGAGCCAGCGATGCACGAAGAACAGATTGGCGAAGGCCACGGCGGCGGCGAGGAAGGTCGCGGTGAGGGTCAGGCGGTGGATGGTCACGAACGTCGGGGCTTGGGCCAGGGGAGTCAGCGCCCAGAGCAGGGCGGTGATCCCGGAGACCACGATCAGGAACAAGGCGCAGGTCGTACTCCAGAGCGTGAACCGGCCGACCCACTTGACCGTCCCGGCTGAGGCGGCCCGCGGGTGTCTGACCGGTCGGGGCAGATGGGTCTCTTTGTAGACCGACATGATTTCGCAACGCACAGCAAAGGTCCCGGGGGCTACGACCGCGGCCGACTGCTCGAATCGATCGCGGTCGGGAGTCCGTCGTGGTGCCGACGGCTCGGCGCCTCGGCGGTCGGCGCGGCCCGGGAGCCGTCCCCGGGCTTGACCCGCAGGACGATCGCGGCCGGGTTGCGGAAGGCCAGCTCCACGAAGGGCAGGCTCTGGAGCCGGTCGGCCGTCCGGAGATCGCGGGCGATGACATACAGGGGGCGGCCCCCGAGCTGCTCCGCCGCCCGGCTCAGCCCGGCCGCGTCGATCGGGGCGCCGGTCTCGGCAAACACGTTCCGCGCCAGGGCGGATCGCGATTTCTCCTCGGAGGCGTTGACACCTGTCACGCCGGTCAGATACGTGTGGACCCAGACACCCCAGCCGTCATGGTGATGCGTGTCGAAGAAGTCCAGGTCGTTGTTCGTGCTCGTGTAGCCGATGTAGAGGGTCCGTCGGCCCAGCACGGGCACCATCAGCGTGTCGTCCAGGTAGACGGCCTCGGGCGGGGTTTGCTCGTCGATCCAGCGGTACAGGCGGTCCTGATCCGGGTCGCGGTGCCGTAACTGGGTTCCGACCTCGGCGATCGGCTCGCTGGGCCGCCAGTCGTAGAGCATGTCGGTCAGGTCGCGCAGCAAGCCGAAGAGAATCGACAGGGGTATGAGGAAGGCCAGGAGTCGCCACCGGGGGGACTCGTACAACACGGCGAGCCCCGCTCCCAGCAGGATGCCAAAGCCGAGCAGGCCGGTGATCAGGAATTTGTACTGGATCCGCTCAGGCGCGGCCACGGCCAGGAACAGGGCCGCGCCGACGACCGACCAGAGGGCCAGGACCCTCGCGACCGGCCGGTTCCGGGCCAGGAACTCACCCAGCGCGGGGCCGGCCACGGCCCAGATTACCACCGGCCAGGCCAGCACCAGGACCAGGTTCTCCACCCCGCGCAGCAGTTCGGCCGGACCGGCCGGCGCGAATTCCGAACTCCCCGACTTCCCCGCCGTGATGGCGCGGAGATACGGGTACACGGCGGCGGCGCAGGCGACCAGCACCGCCAGCAGGATCGCGCCGCGGCGACGGTCGTCGGGCCCGGCCGCGAGCCGCGCCAGCCCGACCAGGCCGGTCGCGGCGACGCAGGGCACCCACGCCATCGGGTAGAGCAACCCGGCGGCGAGCAGGCCGAACCCGACCAGGGCGTAGCCGCCGCGCGACTGGTCCCCACGGCCGTCGACCAGCTTCACCAGGCCCAGGAGGACGAACGCGGCGGCCGCGATGCCGACCGGGTTGTTGTTGGCCGTGAAGAACTTGTGCACCGGCGGCGCCCGGTTCTCGACCTGGATCCCCACGGTCTGGGCCAGCTTCAGAGTAAGTCCTCCACTGGGCACGAGCGTGCCGATCAGGCCCATCATCACGGCGAAGACCCGGAAGGGCTTGGCGCGCCCCAGGCGCACGGCCACGCGGTCGAGGGCGACCGCCGTGAGGAGCGCCGCCAGCAGATTGAACAGGGCGAACAGGACCGTCGGGGCCAGCGGCACCACCCGCATCAACTGGGCCAGCAGCCAGTGCTGGCCGTAATAGTAGCGCAGCGGCTCGCCGGCCATCAGCGGGTTCTCCGGCACGCCCCCTCCTCGCTCGATCTGGTACACGAAGCTACAGTGCATCAAATTGTGCCAGCCGGTGATGCGGACACTGGCGCGGAGCTGGACCAGGGCCAGCGGCACGGCCAGCAGCACGGCCAGGAACACCCACAACGGCGCGTTGCGGCGGAGCAGCACCCAGGTCAGCGCCACCAGGACGACGGCGCCGCCCATCGGCAGCACGAGACGGGTCATGAGCAGGTCGGTCATCGCGCGCGATTCTCCGGGATCTACGTAGGTCAGGCTGTCCAGCCTGACCTACGAGAGATGCTTTGTCGCCGGGGTAATCATCTCATCCGCTGGTGGGCGCTGTGGTGAGGTCCTGATAATAGCGGGCCATCTCATCCCAGGCGGTCGACTCGTCCCAGCCCAGGGCGTCGGCGTCGGGCAGGTCGGTGTTGATGCGGACGCGCGGCTCGGGGAAGTCGACCTGCTTCTTCAGCTCGACCGGGCAGGGCAGGCCCAACCGGGGGCGCATCTCCTGGGCCAGCCGGATCGTGAAGGCGCCCTGGCTCTCGGCGTATCCGCTGGGGTTGATCCGGGCGAAGCCCTGGGCCGGGGACTCGGCGGCGAACTGTGCATAGACCTTCGCCAGCAGCGAGACGTGGATGTTATCCCGGACATACAACGGGCTGGAGCAGGCCGGGGTGGCACCGGCCAGCCAGCTCTTCATGAGGTAGGACGTATACCGCGGCTCCTCGAACGGGCCGAAGGGGTTGGGGATGACGAACTTGCCCAGGCCGATCCCGGCGCGGGCGCAAGAGAAGCGGAAGACCTGGGCCGTGAGGGCCTTGGACAGGCCATAGGGGGAGAAGTCGGGGAGCCCTTGCGAGCCGGACCCCTCGCCCCCCTCGAAGACGCTGCCGGTCAGGAGCAGCCGCCGGCAGCCGGCCGAGCGGAGAGCCTCGAGCACCCGCGGCAAGTTGTGGGCGTTATTCGCCACGGCCGCGATCGCATCGAAGTCGGGGCTCTTGTAGTTGGTGACGTCGGCGCCGTGGTGGCAGAGCAGGTCCCAGCCCCCCTCCGCGATCAGGGCCAGGAAGCGCTCGTCGCCGAACGAGCAACCGGAGACCGGCCGGCACACCGCCGAGGCCATCGCCACCCGTTGCCGTCGCACCGCGTCGGCATACTCCTCGGCCTTCCTGCGGAAGACGGCCGTGACGTCGTGCCCGGCGGCGGCCAGCTCGCGGAGGAACCAGCAGCCCGTGAACGAGCTGGCGCCCGTAAAGAGGATTTTCATGAGCAATGGTCCATCATGCGAGGTGCCAGGCCGGATCGAAGTCGCGATAGGTGCGGTCCTTGTCGGAGATCACACTCGGCTGGGCCGGCCAGGCGATGGCGAAATACGGGTCGTCCCAGCGGACGCCGCGCTCGGATTCCGGCGCGTACGCCTCGTCGACCAGGTAGAAGGCCTCGGTGTCGTCGACCAGGGTGATGAAGCCGTGCGCGAAGCCCTTGGGGACGTACAGCATGTGCCGGTTCTCGGCCGTCAGCTCGACGCCGAAACTCTGGCCGAAGGTAGGGGAGTCCCTGCGCAGGTCGAGGATGATGTCGTGCAGCGCCCCGCGGAGGCAGCGGACGATCTTGGTCTCGGCCCTGGGGGCGAGCTGGTAGTGCATGCCGCGGAGCGTCCCCTTGCGGGCGCTGAGCGAGTTGTTGGCCTGGACGATCCGGTGCGACAGCCCGTGAGCGGCGAACTCCCGCTCGCAGAACGCCCGGGCGAAGAAGCCGCGCTCGTCGCCGCGCTTCTCCATGTCGATCAGGTATGCGCCCTTCAGGGGCGTCTCGGTGAAGATCATGGTTGGCGAACTCCGGATCAACCGAGCCGGTGGATACGATGCTGGAGCGTACGGAGGCGGACGAAGCGATCGCCCTCGAAGTCCTCCTTGCCGAAGCCGTGGTCGACCATCTTGCGGTGGAGCTCCTCCATGCCGCTGGCCAGATCATACTCCAGCCGGAAGTCGGGGAGGAGCCGGGAAAGCCGGTCGAAGTTGACCCGGTAGTTCCGCGGGTCGGCGCCGACTTCTCCGGTGTAGACGACCTTGGCGGTGGGGATCAGCCGCTGGACCTGGTCGCCCACGTCGCGGACCTGGTAATTCTCGCGATTGGCCCCGACGTTGATGGCCGTGTTGTGGATGGCCTCCCGGGGCGCCTGGGCGAAGGCCGCGAAGGCGCGGGCGATGTCGCGGCAGTGGATCAGCGGCCGCCAGGGGGTGCCGTCGGACTGGATCCGGATCTCGCCGTAGGCCATCGCCGAGGCCAGCAGGTTGTTCACCACCAGGTCGATGCGGAGCATCGGCGAGGCGCCGTAGGCCGTGGCGTTGCGGAGATACACCGGGGTGAACCAACCGTCGGCCAGCTGGGAGACCGCCCGCTCGGTCTCGATCTTGGACTGCGCGTAGGCCGTCAGGGGGTTGAGCGGGTCGTCCTCGTCCAGGTCCAGCTTCTCCCCCTGGCCATACACCGAGCAACTGCCGGCGAAGAGGAACCGCGGCACGCCGGCCTGCTTGGCCAGCGCCGCCAGGCGGATCGAGCCCGCGCGATTGATGTCGAAGGTGAGCTGGGCATTCAGCGCGCCCATCGGGTCATTGGACAGCGCCGCCAGGTGCATCAGGCAGTCGCACCCGTCGAGGTCCCGGGCCTCGACCCGGCGGATGTCCTGGATCAGCTCCCGGTCGGGCGCGACGACGGGCTCCCACTGGCACCCCTCGAAGAGGCCGAGGTCGCAGCCGATGACCGTGTGCCCCGCCTGCTTCAGGACGTCGACCAGGTGCGCCCCGATGTAACCGCGATGGCCGGTGACGAAGATTCTCATGATGGGTGCTTCTCCAGGGCGTAGACGGCCCAGTCGCTCTCTTCGGCTACCTTCTGGAGGAAGGGCTTGCCCTCCAGGGCGGCCTTCTCGAGCCCATTCCGGGCGACGACGAAGACCGGACGATCCGCCGTCATCGCGCCCAGTTGCCGGGCGAGATCGCCGACCGAGCGCGCCTCGGTCTGGCGATACAAGCTATCGACGAGCTCATTCCGGCGCCGGATCACCCCGGCGGGATGACCATTCACCTGGTCGAGCCAGACGCTCGGGTGAAACAGCCAACCGTCGTTGAGCCACCCCGCCTCCGGGCCGGACTGGCGGGCCAGCCGGCGGGATCGGCGCGCCACCAAGAGCGAGCGCTGGGCATAGACCGGCCCGTAGGGCTCCTGGTCGATCAGGACGGCCTGCGCGGGGGTGTGCTCCCGGATCCACCGATAGAGGTCCTCCTCCGCCGGGATGGCGTGCCGGAGCTGGGCACCGTGCCAGTAATAGGGCTCGGTCACGCGGCCCCATCGGCCGGGAATCCGCGAGGCGGAATCGGAGCAGAACGGCACGAGCTGGAGGCCCAGGAGGACCACCAGCGCCGGCCGATTTCGATCGGAGACCCACTTCAGCCCCGGCGCCGCCAGGGGGGCCAGGCAGAAGACCGCCATGGTGCGGAACTTGTACCCCACGCCCACGTCGGCAGTCCGGGCATCGAGCAGGATGAAGGTCAGGAGCAGGACCAGGCCCGATCCCAGCGCGGCCCAATGGGCCCAGGATCGCGCGCGGAGCCGCTCGCTGAGGCTCTGCCGCCGCAACCCGATCAGCAACCACAAGGGGAGCAAGACGATGACCACATGGAGCAGCCGGGCCAGCAGCAGGCGCGGATCCCCCTGGAGCCCGAAGCCATGCCCCGCAGCCCGGCCGCGGGTCAGGAAGAGCAGGTAGGGGACGACCGCCAGGTTGCCCAGGACCAGGGCCGCGATCAACGCGCCAACCTTCCTCCCTTCGCCCGCCCACGCGGCCACCGCCGCGCACGCGACGACCATGAGGCACGCCGATATCCAGAGAAATGGATAAATGTATCCTACCAAGATTATTGATGTGATCAGAATAACAACCCGACCGGCCAGCACTGGAGGTGCCCCGGAGCCCGCGCCGGCGCGGCCGGATTGCAGGATGCGCAAGGACTCGTAAAGACCGATTAACGTGACGGCGATCCCCAGGGCCATCGGGGCCGTATTCAGGTACTTCTCGGTGGGGGGGAGCGCCCGCCCGTCCCAGAACGCCGCCAGCACCGACGCGGGGATCCCGGGCGGCAGGAGCAGGTTGAAGACCGGTTCGAGCCCCGGGCCCAGCACGGTGGGCGCCAGCACGGCGAGGACGACGGCGCAATTGGCGGTGATCGCATCGCCGTCGAGCAGCCGGGAGATCCCCGCGACGACGACGATGGTCACGGCCAGGGCGGCGAGGTTGCACCCCGCGATGATCCAGCTCGGCGCCTCATCCAGGAGCGACGAGATCCGCCCGACCAGCGCATGATAGACCCAGGGATAAGAGAGGGGTGTCCCGGCCAGATAGGGGTCTTCGGGCGGCCAGGGGGGTCGCTCGGTCGCGTACACGTAACCCAGATGGATCATGCCGTGGTTCGAATAGGTCCGGAGGTGGGGGTTGATCCCATAGAGGGCCGCCACCAGGGCCACGACGAAGAGGCACAGCCAGAGGGTGCGCCTGGGGATCAAGATCAACCCGATGAATGCGCCGAGAGCCAGGCCGATCAGGAGCATGGGGAGCAAAGCCGCCAGGGCCTGGACGAGCAGCTCGAGCCGGACGAGGATCTCCGGGCCAATCGCCGGCAGCGAGAACCCGACCGGGGGCAGGACCGACGGGGGCATGGCAACTCTCCCGCGGAGGCAGGAATCGCCGGACGGAGCCGGCTCCTGCAGGGGCTGGATCCCGGGGTCCTCTTGGAGGAGGCGGCTCCGTCCGCCGATCCGCGCTTTCCCCTTGGCGTGGTCAGTCAGTTAGTCACCAGACGACGAGCGCAGCGCCGGGTTCTCGACCACCGGGACCTTGGGACCGGCGCAGAAGACGCTGTGGCGGATCGAGTCGATCAGCATGTGCGACGGCTCGGTGTCCGGCTTGCGCTGGATCCACCGCCGGATGCGCCAGGTCGCATACCCCAGGATGAAGGCCGCATCGGCCATCGCCGTGTACCAGGGTCCGTAGTTCTTCAGGAAGAACCGCCGCCGCGCCTGGTACCAGTAGGGGGGCAGCCGCGGCACCACCCGCGGGCCGGTCAAGCCGGTCGTCGACCCACCCAGGTGGATGACGCGGCTGGCGGGGACATACCAGGTCTCCCAGCCGGCCCGGGCGGCCCGCAGGGAGATGTCCGGATCATCGAAGTAGGTATAGAGGTCCTCGTCCAGCAGTCCGATCTGGTCCAGCATGGCCCGCCGGAGGATCAGGCTGGCCCCGGAGACCCAGCCCACCCGGAAGGGCTCCGCCCGCTTGGGCAGCACCAGGCTCCAGGGGGCCAGCAGCTTCGAGACGATCCCCAGCTTCAGGCCCCGGTCCAGCTCGGTCGCGATCCCCGGGAAGCGGAACGGCGTGGACTCGATCGTCCCCTCGGGCGAGAGGAGCATGCTCCCGGCGATCCCGGCCTGCGGGTGCTCGTCCAGGAACGCGACCAGCGTGTTGAGGGAGTCCTGCTCCGGGACGATCGTGTCGGCGTTGAGCAGCAGCACGTATTCCGGCGGGTCGTCCGACTCCAGCGCCGGGCGGATCACGGCATTGTTGCCGCCGGTGAATCCCCGGTTGGGAGTGATCACCGTCAGATCGACCCAGGGCCCCCAGCCGTTCTCCGCGATGGCCTGGCGCAGTCGATCGGCCGCGTCGCCTCCGGTGCCGTTCTCGCACAACGCGACCCGCGCCCCGCCCGGCACCCGTTCGATCTTGCCGCTCAGGGAGCGCAGGCAGTCGATCGTGAGGTCCGTCACGCGATAGGACACGATCACGACGAGGAGCTTCATTTCAGTTCGATTCGACCTCGGAGACGCCGACCGATCCGGCCGGCTCGGGCGGCCGGGCGCAGAACGCATCGATGTCCATCCGCCTGGGGAGCAGCCTGGCGAGCGTCCGGCAGAGGAAACCCCAGTGCTGCCGCTGGTCCGCCGGGGGGAAGCCCAGCCAGAGCAGCGGGATCCCGCGCGCCGGCGCGCGGACCGCGCAGGCGCCCACCTCCAGGAGCCGGGCCAGGCGCTGGCGGCGGCGGGAGCCGATCCAGCCCTGCTGGCAGGGGTCGCCCACGAAGATCGTCATCCGGGGCCGCTCGCCGGGCCGGGCCGGCCAGAACCGCGTGCCGCCGTCCAGCAGGTGATCGGCCAGGGCGGGGAACTCGCCCAGGGTGCCGGGATTGATCACCTGGACATACCGCGGGAATGCCCACGACGTCGGGTAGCCGTAGGCCCGGAGCCGGTCGCCGACGATCGCCTCGGCCTGGGCCTGCTGCGCGGCGGTGGTCTCCCGCTGCCAGACGCCGACGCGGCCCGCGTCGATGGCCTCCCCGGCTTTCTGCTTCCACGGCTCCTGGGTGCGGTTGACGTGGCTGATCGACCGCGAGGTATCCATCATGCCGGGCTCGAAGTCTTCGCCGAGGAAGCGGCAGACCCGGCGGAGCTCGCCCTCGGGGTCGTGCACCAGGTCCTCGAAGCGCAGGGTCAAGGTGTTGCGGTCCGCCGCGCAGAACGGCGCGCTCCGCTGGTCGAAGACCTGCCACTCCAGCAAGGCGGAGGCGAAGCTGGGCGGGCCCCAGGGGACCTTGAGCATCGACAGGGCGACGTCGCGCGGATCGCGGAGGATGCGGACGATCGGCGCGTCGGGATAATGCCGGCGGACCGCGCGGAGGTGGAGCAGGTGGGTCGGGGTCTTCTCGATCCACCGTGGCTTGCCGTGGCGGCGCCGATACGTCTCGGTGAGGCTCTCCAGGATCGCCTGGGGCGATCGTTCCCGGCGCCGGAGGAACTCGAGGATTTCCGCGCGGCTCACCTGGTAGTTCTCGGGGACCGTCCGGTCCGCGTTTTCGATCGAGAACAGGTAATTGGCGGCCGCCTCGGGCCAGGTGGCGGCGCGGCAGAGGCGGTTGCCCCGGTTGGCCTGCTCCAGCTCGGTGAAGAACTCGGTCTCCGGGCCGCAGATCAAGCGGCTGTGGGCGCCGAGCAATCCCGCGAGCAGGGTGGTGCCCGAGCGGGGGAACCCCGCGATGAAGATGGGCGGTTGCCCGGTGCGGGCGGGCGTCACGGCGCGGCCTCCCGTCGGGACGCCTGGCGGCGCGCGATCACGCGGCGGTAGAAGGCGACCGCGCGGGTCGCGATGGCCTTGGGGTGGAAGCGCCGCTCGCAGACCGCCGCGGCGTGGCGGCCCAGCTCGGCCGCGCGGGCCGGGTCCTTGAGCAGGGTGAGGATCTGGGCGGCCAGATCGTCCGGATCCCCGGGGCGGTGCAGCAGGCCGTCCACCTGGTCCTGGAGGATCTCGGGAATCCCGCCCACCCGGGCGGCGACCGTCGGGCAGCCCAGCGACAGGACCTCGATCAGGGCGCGTGGGGCGTTCTCGTACCGCGAGCAGACCACGCTCACCATGGCCTGGCGGCGCAGCGCGGCCAGGGCCGAGAACGGCTGTTGGCCCAGGAGCACGACCCGGCCCGACTCCACCGCCCCCGGGAGCCGATCGTGGAGGAACTCCTCCAGGCCCCAGCGCCGACCCTGGGCGTCGGGATAGCCGGAATCCGGCCCAACGAACCAGAGCTGGGCCTGGGGGACCTCCTGAAGGACTCGACCGAACGCCTCGATGATCAGGTCACCCCCTTTGTGGCGATCAAAGCGGCCGACGAAGAGGACCCGCGCGGGGTCGCACGCCTCCAACCGCCACCGCTCGCCCGGCGGGACGGGTGCCGTCGGCGGGTAGAACACCTCGGCATCCTCCAGCGCCAGGCCGTAGTAAGCCCGGGTCTGTTCCAGGACGTCGTGCGACGAGGCGGTGAGGCCGTCGGTCTTCGCAATGGCCCGCCCTTCGGCGGCGACGCGGTGGCGGAACGCCCGGTCCTGCCGGATCCCCTGGATCGGGCCGTTGAGGAACCACGGACCGTGCAGCCGGACGCAGACCGGGATGGGGACCCGCCGCTGGATCCACAGGGCATGGCCGAAGGATTCCTCGATCTCGAAGAGCTGGACGCCGCGCTCGGCGATGGCGCGTTCGATCGCCGTCAGCAGCAAACGGCGGAGCACGGAGCCCTCCATCCTTCCGGGCCAGAGCCGATACCCCAACCAATCAGTCAGGCGCCGGACCAGGCCCCGGGAGGAGTAGCCCCAATCCACTTCATAGATCGACGGGTCCGGCTCCGGGCTGGTGATCTGGGCGGCCACGACGGTCACCTGATGTCCCATCCGCCGCAACGGCGCGACCATGTCGGCGATGTAGGAGACGACCCCATTGGGGAACCCGTCCAGGGGCCAGCCCGGGCTGAGATAGCCGATCGACAGCGGGGAATCGGCCTGGGGGTTGGGCTGCATCGCCGTCTGGAGCGAGCCGCCGCGTGCCTCCGGCTGGGCCGGGTGGCCTCGGGTGGGGGGCTCCCCTGCTGCCGGATCCCACTCCCCAGGGGGGAGCGCCGGCCCGGAGCCCTGCGGGCAGGAGGATACGTTCGAGCGGCCTGGCATGGATGATTGCGGGACTTTCCTGGGGGTGGCCCACTCGGGAACAGCCGGGGGGAACCGCCCTTCAACATTATGATAGCGGATCGTGCCCGCAGGGGTAGCCGCGCGGGGCCGAGGGTCGTGGTGCCGCCAGGTCCCTCAGCGGCCGCGCAGGGCACAATACACCAGCCTCCAGGAGCGCAGTGCCAAGGGGTTGCGGGCGAAGATCCGCCAGGCATGCTTGCGGGCGGTGCCCACGTTCCCGGCGCCCAGGGCCCACCACACCCAATTCTCCCGGTCGCTGGCTGCGGCCTGCGACGCGGTCGGCGCCGCCGCCGGTATCGGCGCCGCCGGCGCCGGGGGCCGGGGCAGGTTGCGCCGCCGCCGGGCGTCCGCGACGATCGCGCGCCGGCAGTCGGGCCGCACGGTCCGCTGCAACGGCCGGTGGGTGAAGCTCTCCGGGTGCTGGCGATACTCCAGCAGGACATCGGGCAGGATCGCCAGGCGACTGGATTCCGCCAGGCGGAGGAACAGGTCGAGCTCTTCCCCGACCGCGAAGTCGCGGTACTTGCCCGCCGCCAGCACGGCGTCGCGACGCATCAGCACCGAGGGATGGCAGATCACCGAGCCCACCGCGTCCTCCCGGAGCAGGAGGGTGTCGATCTCCTCGTGCGGCCGCTCGGTGAACCAGTCGCAGAGGGGGTCTCCATCCGGGTCGATCAGCCGGGCCCGGCAGCCCACCACGCTGCACTCGGGATGGGCGCGCAGGTAGTCGACCTGCCGCCGGAACCGGTCCGGCAGGGCGATGTCGTCGGCGTCCATCCGGGCGAGGAACTCGCCCCGCGCCTGGTCGATCAGCTCGTTCAACGTCGCCACCAGGCCCCGGTTCGCCCGGCTGGTCAGGCGGATCCGCGGGTCGCGCGCCGCGTAACCCTCGAGGATCGGCCGCGAGCCGTCGGTCGAGCCGTCGTCGAGGATCAGGAACTCGAAGTCGCCGAGGGTCTGGCCCAGGATGCTCTCGACCGCCTGGGCGACGTAGCGCCGCGCGTTGTAAACCGGCAGGCACACGGAGATCAACGGAGGACCCGTCGTCATGGCTTGCGCTCGACTCCGGGCGGGATTCGGGCCAGGACCGTCGCGTGCAGCAGGGGGATCAGCAGCTCATGGTGGCCGGTCAGGGCGATCCCCTCGCCGCCGGGGCGGTCGAGGACGTTGAGCCGGCCCCGATATTGCTGCTGGAAGTCGAGGTTGGCGGTGGTCATGCCGTCGAGGGAATAGCCCAGGTTGCGGGCGATGGCGACCGCCTTGAGGAAGACCTCGGGCAGGACGACGGCGCTGCCCAGGTTCAGCCAGACTCCGCCTGCGAGCCGGGCGACCAGGCCGCACAGGGTGCGGAAGTCGGCCAGGGTGGCCTGTCCCAGGGCGGCCCCGTCCAGGCGCGGAGTCATGTGCACGATGTCGGTCCCGATCGCCACGTGGACCGTCGCCGGGACACCGTGCCGCAGCGCGGTGACCAGCAGGCTGGCATCCAGGCCCGGTCCACCCTGGTCGAGGATCACCGCTCCCAGGGCGCTGCCGAGCCCGGTGCCGCGCTGGGCAGCGCGGTCGCACGCCGTGGCGAACAGCTCGGAGGTCTCGCGGGCAAACCCGAAGGTGCCCGCGGTCAGCCGGGGATCGACCTCCTCGCTGGTATGCCCGGCCACCGCCAGCTCCAGGTCGTGGATCGCCGCCGACCCGTTGAGGGCGACCCCCGTCAGGATGCCCCGCGCCATCCAGTCGTTGAGGTACGGGCCGCATCCCGTCTTGATCACGTGGCCGCCCAGCGCGGCCAGCACCGGATGGTCCCGCTCATGGGCCGCGACGATCGCGTCGCGGAGCCGCTTCAGCGCCTGCGCCGCCAGGAGCGCCGGCAGGCCCTCCAGCAGGTCCTCCAGCGAACCCGATCCGTCCGACGGACGGCCGAGGTCGGCCAGGCGGACCTTGCTCGGCCGCTCCGCCAGGGGCTCGAAGCGCAGCGCGTTGAAGTCCAGCGGCGAGTTCGGGATCGACATGACGTCCGACACCCACAAGTGGCTCGGGAGCCGGCCATTCGCAAGCAATTAGTGTCCACGAACGGCGCAGTACAACAACCGCCAGGACTCGATCGAGAAGGGGGCGCGGGCGACCACGCGGCGCGCGTACTTGCGGGCCGTGCGCGGGTGACCCCCGAGGAGGGCGATCCATCCCATCACGCGATGCCACTCGGGCGAATGGCGATACTTTGGGTCCCGGGACGGTACGACCTCCGGCGGCAAGCTCACGGGGAGATTGCGTCTCCGGTAGGCATCGATCAGGATCTCGCAGTTGGCGCGGTAAGACTGGGCTTGCGTCTTCGGGTCACGAGAGTAGTTGGTGGTGTGGACGCGGTACTTGAGCAGATAGTCGGGCACCCGACCCAACCGCCAGCGCTCGGCCAGGCGCAGGTAAAGGTCGATCTCCTCGCTGACGGCGAAGGGACGGTATCCGCCGACGGCCAGGACGGCCTCGCGCCTCATCATGATCGAGGGATGGAGCAGGGCTGGCCCCATCAGCCGGAAATGGAACGCATCGATCTCATCGTGATCCGACAGGGTGGGCCACTCGGTGACCGGGTCCCCCTCAGCGTCGATCTCCCAGACCCGGCAACCCACCACGGCGCAGTCCGGGTGGTCGCGCAGGTACTGAACCTGCTTCTCGAACCGCTCGGGCATCGCGATGTCGTCGGCGTCCATCCGGGCGAGGAACTCGCCGCGGGCCCCGTCCACCAGCTCGTTCAAGGTCGGCACCAGCCCCTGGTTGGGCCGGCTGGTCAGACGGATGCGCGGGTCGCGCGCCGCGTAACGCTTCAGGATCCGCAGCGAGTCGTCGGTTGAGCCATCGTCGATGATCAGGAACTCGAAATCGCCGAGGGTCTGGCCCAGCATGCTCTCGACCGCTTCGGCCACGTAGGGCTCGGCGTTGTAGACCGGCATGCAGATGGAGATCAGAGGAGTTTCCGTCGCCATATCGATCCCTTTGGGCGTGTACACCTCCGCGCCGCCGATGCACTCAGACAGTTTTCTCGCAGACCAGCTCCCAGGAATAGATGTCCACCAGGGGGGTCTCGTGGATGATGCGTGTGCCGCCGATGTGCCTCAGGTGGCCCTTGACCTTTTCGAGCGAGAAATCCGCGTGCACGTGATGCGGGTTGTAGGGTTGTCCCGTCGCCGCACAATGCTTGCGGAAGATCTGTTCGTCGGGGCAGAAGATGATGAGCCGGCCGCCGGGGCGCAGAACACGCAGCCATTCGCGGAGGACGGCCTCCGTATCGACATAGTCCTCGAGCAAGTGGGAGCTGTAGACAAAGTCGAGGACGCCGTCGCGAAACCAGTATAAGTCCTCGGCTTTGCCGCCGAGCTGGACGGGATGATCCCCCGTGTACGCATAGGGACTGGGCCTGTCCATGCGGATGGCGGACGGGGTGATCGGATCACCTCCGAACCCGAGATCCAATCCGTAGCCGCGGCAGTACGGGGCCAGGCGGGCGCGACACTTGGAGGTCTCACTCGGGTACGGCCCAGTGCGGGGCCGATGGTGGCGGCCTCTGAGCCGGCGCCAGGCCTGTCGCGCGGGCGCGTCCAGCCCGACCCGAGTGAGGATGCCGACGACGGCACGCTTCGCGGCCGCCTTCAGTGGGACGGCGGGGACGGGACTCGCTCCCCCGTCGGGACTTGATGTCTTATCCATTCATTCTCTGAATGCAAAGATGTGGAGCTGGAATTCCACGATCCCCCGCAGGGTGCGGTAGAGCAACGGCGACTCCGACTGGCTGGTCACCCGGAAATCCAGCCGGAAACCCGCCCGGGTCAAGACCGCCACCAGCTCATCGAGCCGTTGCGGGCGTCGGAAGAGGGAGTGATAGTCCACCGCCAGGTTGCGCACCTGCCCGAGGAGGTCGGCGCAATCGAGGAGCACATCGACCTCGGCCCCCTCGATGTCCAGCCGCAGGAGGTCGACCCGCTGGGTCAAGTAATCGCGCAGGCGGCAGGTCGGCACCCGGGGGACGTCCGCATCGGTGTTCGCTTCGTCGAGTCGCCCGGAGGCCTTGCCGGCGCTGGGGAAGGGGAGGGTGGTCTCGCAGGTCCAGACCGCCTTGGGGATCAACCGGACGTCCTGGGCCCCCCAGGATTGGCAGTTCCGCTGCAACATCGCGTAGACCAGCGGGTCCGGCTCGAAGGCGGTGATCTCGCTCTGCGGGTAGAGCTTCTTGAAATAACAGACGCTCAGCCCGGTGCTGGCGCCGCAGTCGAGGATCCTGGGGACCTCCTCGGTCGTGGCGAAGCGGTAGAGCTCCCGGATGAAGAACGCGAACCGGTTTTCCAGGAAGCGGGGGACGTCCCGAACCTCGAAGGGGCGGCCGAAGAGGTTGGTGGTGGTGGGCTGAAAACTGGGCATGGCCGCCAGCCGTTTCGTCTCGCGGTGCTGCTGGCGGTAGGACGGCTGGGTAAGCATCCGGGCCCAGTGCCGGACGCGGGGGGGCGTCTTCGCGTTCAGCGTGCGGGCCGCGCGGGATGCGACCGTCCACTCGAACAAGGACCGCATCCGCCGCGGTGAGACCTTGTGGGCCTCCCCCAGCTCGAACCGCGCCCAATCGACGTCGGCCACCGCCTCGCGCGGGTGGCAGAACAACTGAGGGCGGTGGCGGCGCAGCAATTCCTCGGAGCTCGACTCCAGCGAGATCGAGAGCAGCTCGGGGCGGCGCCGGTACAAGGGGTCGTTCTTGAAGTCCTCCGCGCGGTACTCGGCGTACGGACCGTAGACCGACGGCTTCGCCCCGAAGTAGGCGGCGTAGGCGATCTGGGAGCCGTAACTGTTGGTCACCACGAACTCGAAGGTGCTCAAGAGATACTGCATGCGCTTCAGCGCGTTCTGGTCCGAGTGGCTGGCTCCGACGATGAGGCGAAAGCCGCGGCTGCGAAAGGCCTCGACCCAGTAGCCGTTCTTCCAGCACGACGGGCTGATGCAGACCGCCACCTCCGCGAACTCGTGGCGGATCGCGGCGATGGCCTCGGCATACTCGTCGAACTTCCAGGAGCAGGTGAGGTAGGCCAGGGTGTGGGCCGGCATGACGAGAAGGCTATTGGGTCGGCGCCGAATCGCGCGGGGGGGCAGGTAGACCATCGGCAGCCCGATCGCCGCGACGTGCGGGAAGCCGGCGGACCGCAGGCATTCCTCCTCATCCTGGCGCGCGACCCAGTAATACTTGTCCGGCGAGAGTGAGGCCCCGAGGATGAGCTCCGGGGGGAGCGGCAGCCGATAGCTCGCGGCCCAGCCGTGCTCCCAGCAGCCGCGCAGGTGATCGGGGACCCGCGGCAGGCCGCAATAGGCGGCCGCGACGTGCGCGGCACCGTAGAAGCCGCTGCTCCCATGCCTGGGCCAGCCGTCGGCGTCCAGGGGCACTTCCTCGACATCCGGCAGCAGGAGGGGCTCGGGGAGGGTGGCCTCCTCTGGGGTCACTGTCCTGGAGTTCCCGTCTCCTCGTCGCATCACTGGTCCCTCGCACTCCAATGGCAGCCGGGGGCGGCTGTCCCACGGTTCAGGCGATCAATCCCCAGTGCAGGGGTGTCCCCCGCGCGAGGTCCTGCGCGGCCCGGCGGCCCAGGACCTCGCCCAGCAACTTGGGCGGCAGGCCGTGGCCGGGTCGGATCGACCGGACGTTCCGCTCGGTGAACGGCTCGCCCGCCTGGACGTCCTCCACCACGAACAGCGAGCGCCGGAAGGTGCGACTGGCCTCGTCCTGGCCGGACAGCCCGTAGTGGATCGCGCCCAGGGCCCGCTCGGCGGTATGCACCCCCTCGACCATGGCCCGGAATTCCGCCGGCTCCAGCGAGAAGGCGCTGTCGGGGCCGGGCTCATCGCGTGACAAGGTAAAGTGCTTCTCGATGATGCAAGCCCCCAGGGCCACCGCCGCGACCGGCACGGCGATGCCCAGCGTGTGGTCGGACAGCCCGGCCGGCACGCCGAAGGCTTCGGCCAGGTGCGGGATCGTCCGCAGGTTCATCGCCTCGGGCGGGGCCGGGTAGGCGCTGGAGCACTTGAGCAAGGCGAGGCCGACGGCCCCGCCCCGGCGGGCCGCGTCCACCGCCTCGGCGATCTCGGCCAGGGTCGCCATGCCCGTGGACAGGATCATCGGTTTGCCGGTGCGGGCAATCCGCTCGATCAGCGGCAGATCAACCAGCTCGAACGAGGCGACCTTGTACGCGGGCACGTCCATCCGTTCGAGGAACTCGACCGCCGTGGGGTCGAACGGCGTGCTGAAGAGGTCCAGGCCCAGCTCGTCGGCGAGGGCCTTGAGCTTCGGCTGCCACTCCCAGGGCGTGTACGCCTCGCCGTAGAGGTCGTGCAGGGTGCGCCCGTCCCACAGGGTGCCGCCGCCGACGCGGAACTCGGGGCGGTCCGAGTTGATGGTGATCGTGTCGGCGGTGTAGGTCTGGAGCTTGACGGCGTCGGCTCCGGCCTCCTTGGCGGCGCGCACCAGGCGGACGGCCTGCTCGAAGCTCTGGCCGTGGTTGGCCGACAATTCGGCGATCACGTACACAGACCGGCCCGGTCCGATCGCGCGGCGGCCGATTTCAAACGGGGTGATCAACGCTCGCGGCCTCCCGGGTTTCCAAGGTCTGACGGACTGCCGCCGGCGACAGGTCCGGCCGCCGTCCGCTCCGCAACACCGCCAGCGCGCCCGGCCCTTCGTTGCAGAGCAGGTCAATCGCCGAGGCATACGGCACGAACGGCGGGTACAACTGGGTGTATTTCGGGTGGACGTAGTGATGGAACGTCACCGGGATGCCGCGCGCCTCGAAGAAGTGCAGGTCCCCCAGCAGATATTCGGCCGATCCCAGGGCCGACAGGTAATGCGTGCCCCCGAGCTGCTCGCAGATCGACACCAGAGCCTCGGTGCGTTCGCCCCGCGGCGCGACCGTGGAGGAACGCACCACCGGCGTGACGATACCCAGACTGCGGCTGATCCAGCCGATGAGGGCGACGTTCAACTCGGCCAGGCTCTCCCAGGGCGGCTCGCGGAGCAACAGGCCCGCCAGCTCCCGGATGACCGCGGCTCCAAACGCGGCGCGCGCGTAATGCATCTCCAGCGCGTGCACGTGCTTCTTGGCGAACTGGGCCGTCTGGACCCGCACATCCACGATCGACTGCCGCGACTTCCCCTTGACCTCGACCGGGACGGTGAGCCACTCCAGGCCGTGGGGCGTCTTGATGCGGTTGCGCTGCTGCCACGACTGTTTCGAGAACTGGACGTGATCGAGCAGGACGAACGTGTCGACCTGGTCCATCATGTCGAAGTAGCCGATCCAGGGAAGGTACGTCGGCTGCATGATCCCGATCTTCATCGCCCGCTCCGCCTGCGAGACCCTACCTACTTGACCACCGAGATCAGCCAATCGGAGTTCTTGGCCGTTCGCGCCGCGAAGGAGACCTCCATCTTCTCGAATTCTAGGCCCGCGAACGCCGCGAACGCGGCTCGGAGGGCCGGCTCCGAGAGGAAGTGCTGGACCGTTCCTTCCTCATTGGTCTCGGAGATCGTCAGGAGGTAGGTGTCCTCCTCGAGGAGCTGGCCTTTGCCGTGGCGGAAATCGTCGGTGGTGCGCACCACCACGAACGCCCGGCCGCCGGCCTTGAGCACGCGATGCACCTCGGCGATGGCTCGGCGCATATCCGCGGCGGTCCCATAATAAAAGACACCGTAACTGATGACCACGTCGAAGGAGTTGGACTCGAAGGGCAGCTCCGTCATCGCCGCGCTCTTCAGGGTAGCCTGGAAGCCCAGTCGAGCGAGCAAGTCCTCGGTTTGCTTCAATCCCTCCGCGGAGATGTCGACGCCGGAGGTGTCGAACCCCAGCTCGCAGAGCAGCCGGGTGTGCCGGCCGCCGCCGACCCCGATATCAAGGGCCGAAAGCCGGGGGCCCTGTTGGAGCCGTTCGCGGAACCCGCTCAGGAGGAACCGGACCACGGCCTCGCTGGGGTAGATGGGGCGGAATCGCTCCAGGACGTGCAGGCCGTCCCAATGACGAGCCGGGTCGTGATACCGGTCCGCTTGCATGATCACTCCTCTCCGCTGGAGGGGTTGGCCCGCCTCCGACCCGGACCTCAGGCCCGCGCCGGTCCCTGTTCCGTCTCGCTCATCGCTTGCAAGACGCGCCGAGGCCCCATCCCGTCCACCATCCGCCGCGACGTCTGGGAGAGTCGCGCCCGCTCGGCGGGGTCCCGCAGGAGCCGAGCCAGCCGCACGGCGATCAGCTCGGGAGTGACGTCGCGATGGAACCCCAGGTCGATCACCATCCCGCGGGCCGCCGCGCCGCGGAGCAGTTGCGTCTCCTGCGGGGCCCGCCCGATCCCCAGGGCCGGCACCCCCAGCCGGGCCAGCTCCCAGACGCTGCTGCCCCCCGCTGTCACCGCGGCATCCGCCCAGGCCATCAGCCCCGCCATGTCGCTGACATTGACCCGCAGCTCACACCGGAGCCCCGACCGAGCCACGGTGCCGCGCAGGGCGTTCAGGTGCGGGTTGCTCCCTCCGACGACGACGACGGCCTCCAGGCCCTCGATCGGGACCATGCCCAGCGCTGGGATGACCCGCTCGGTGATATTCTCCGGGTCCGCGCCACCGAGAGTGACCAGCACCTTCCGGCCCACGCCGGGGATGGCACGCTCCCAATCGCCGTACGCGAGGAACTCCCGCCGCAACAGGACATAGTCGGTGCCCAGCAGCAGCCGCGTGGACGGCTCGCGCCGGCGGTAGGGAGCCTCCTCGGCGTGCAGGTTCTGGTTCAGGACGAGGTCGGCGTGGTAATGGTCGCAGTGCCCATAGTCGTCGTGGGCCAGCACCCACAGACCGGCCTGCTTGAGCGCCCTCTGAAAGCTCGTGCCGAACCCATAGCCATCGACGACCACCCACGCGGCGCCGGTCGCGCGGGCCAGCCGGGCGGTCTGCTCCGCGTCCGCCGCGCTGCCCGGCTCGGCCCGGACGCGGCGGACCGGCATCCCCTCCGTGGCCAGCCGATCCTCGAGGGCGGCGGGTAATTCGGCCGCCAGGAACACGCACGAGCCGCCGGCGTCGTGCCACGCCTGGGCCAGGGCCAGGCAGCGCATCAGGTGACCGGTGCCCATGCGGGCGCCCGCGTCGGCACGGATTGCCAGTGGATGGCTGGGCGATCCCATAAGCAAGTTACTGGACGACGTGTTGCGGGATGTGCCGGTTGACCTCCAGCCACTGCGGATTCGCCTCCAGGAGTGTCAGCACCTCCTGCCAGGAGAAGCCGTCGTGGCCGAACGCCGCGTAAATCCGCCGCATGAGCTCGAGGTCTTCGGGCGTGTCCACGGTCCATCGCATCGCCGAGAGGTCGCGGTCGTGGAGCACGCCCTGGATGGCAAACCGCGCCGGGTGATGGTACACGAACGGGGTCACGTGCTCCCGCCAGGCGGGGTTCCGGTCTTCCCGCCAGACCCCACTCAGGGTCTCGAACCAGAAGGCCTCGACGTCCAGGCCCAGCGGATAGGTCGGCCGCGGCAGGACGTTGCAGGCATAGTCCGCCCGAGGGCGGCACTCGCGGAGCTCACCGACCACGCGATCGATGATCGCCGGCTCGATCAGCGGGCAATCCGCGCAGACGCGGACCACGAGGTCGGCCTGGTGCTGGAGCGCAGCCCGGTAATATCGGTCCAGGACGTCGTCCCTGCTCCCGCGAAAGCAGGGCCAACCTTCCGCGGTACACAGGGCGGCCAGGGCATCATCAGCCGGCTCGGTCGTCGTGGCGATCACGACCTCATCAAGGGACCCGGCGCGCCGCACCCGGTGAACCACGCGGGCGAGCATCGGCGCGCCGGCCAGGTCCAGGAGCACCTTGCCGGGCAGCCGGGTCGACCCCAGGCGGGCCTGCACGATGGCGACGGTTCGTGGCTTGGTGCCCTGCGTCATAGATCCTGTCCGGCATCGACTGGGAAAGGCTTGGTCTTGTCCATCGGCTCGCGCCCCGGTCAGCTCCGGGCCAGGGTCGTGCGCAAGGCATCGGCCACGCGGTCGACGTCGTCGTCGGCCATCGCGGGGAACAGGGGCAGGCTCAGGCAGCCGGCATAGTAGGCCTCGGCTCTGGGGAAGTCGCCCGCGCGGGTGCCGTGGTGCCGGCGATACCACGGCTGGAGGTGCACCGGAATATAGTGGACCTGGCAGCGGATCTGGCGCGCCGCCATCGCCTCGAAGACGCGCCGACGCCGATCGGTCCCACCCCGAATCTGGGCCACCAGCAGGTGGTAGGACGACCGCTTCCCCGGCCCTTCCAGCAGCAGCTCCAGCTCGTCGGCGTGGTCGGCCAGGGCGGCACGATACCGCTCGACCAGGTCCCGCCGCCGCTCGACGAACCGGTCCAGCTTGCGGAGCTGCGCCAGGCCCAGCGCACATTGGATATCCGTGATGCGGTAATTGAAGCCGAGGTCGTGCTGCTCGTGGTACCACGGGCCGTCCTGGCGCGTCAGCAGCGCGGCGTCGCGCGTGATGCCGTGAGTCCGGAGCCGCTGCAATCTCGCAAACAGTTCCGGCGAGTTGGTCAGGACCGCGCCGCCCTCGCCGGTGGTGATGTGCTTGACCGGGTGGAACGACAAGATGGCGAGGTCGGCATGGGCGCAAGAGCCGGCCTGGAACCATCGCCCTTGATGCTCGTAACTGGCCCCCAGCGCGTGGGCGGCGTCCTCGATCACCAGCGCGCCATGCCGGCGGGCGACCGCCTGGATCGCCGGCAGGTCCGCCGGCTGACCGGCGAAATCCACCGGGAGAATCACCTTGGGGCGGCGCCGGGCGCACGCCTCGTCCAGCGCGGCCGGGTCGAGGCAGGCCGTGCGGGGATCGATGTCGGCAAAGCCCGGGATCCCACCGCAGTACGCCACGCAGTTGGCCGAGGCCACGAACGTGATCGGGCTGGTGATCCCGAAGTCGCCGGGGCCCACGCCCGCGGCCAGGCAGGCCAGGTGCAACGCCGCGGTGCCGCTGCTGACGGCCACCGCATGCCGCGCGCCGCACGCCGCGGCCAGGGCCTCCTCGAAGGCGACGACGAGCGGCCCCTGAGTCAGCCAGTCGCCGCGGAGTACCCGCACAACGGCCTCGATGTCGTCCCCGTCCAGCCACTGCCGCCCATACGGCAGCGCGCCAGGAGGATCGCAGGGCTTGTCCCGCGGTTCCAGCGGTTGCTTCACGGCTGCCATCCGCGCCTCACTCCACTCCGAAGTCGCCTCGTCCGCCATGTAGGTCAGGCTGTCCAGCCTGACATTCCCGGAATGTCAGGCTGGACAGCCTGACCTACGTTGCTAGATGTGCATCCCACCTTCCATGTGGGAGAAAAACTGGTTCCGGAAGGTGGGAGGCTCCGTGAAGCCGAAGACGAGCGCGAGACGTTCTCCCGCCTGGCAACGGGTGCCCGAGTGCAGGCCCGTCGTGTCGAAAAAGACACAATCGCCGGCGCGACCGAGGGCCAGCTTGACTTCACCCGGCGCCGAGTCGCCCAGGGGCGGGGAGACGTAGCACCATTCCACCCCGGAGCGGAAATACTGGTAGAAGAAATGATCGATCTTGGGTGGCGGCTTCTGGTGGGTGCCCTGCTTGTACTTCAATGGTCCCTGCTCCAGACCGACGTCCGAGAGCAGGATCATGGCCTTGAATTGATCCCGAATGCGGTCGACGTGCCAACTGTCGCCGACCGGGGAAGGACTGAGCTTCTCCCCCAGAATGTAGCCGCACGGCCCGGCGTCGACTTGATAATAGCGGCAGGCCACTTCCCGAAACCGAGGATCGTCCATCAGTCTGCGAATCGCCGGCGGCGTATTATCAAGCGAATAATAGATACGCGTTCTCCTGTCCATATCGTAGACCTGTTTCGTACCCCGATGGAACTTCCATCGGGTCTCGGGGTCGAAGACTTCCGGGCAGGAATCCTCCCGCTCGCGGAAGATGGCTTCCCATCGGGCGAAGCCCTGGTCCAGGGTCGACCGGACGTCCTCGAGGAGTTGCGGGTCTGCGAACAGGCCGCGCCAGATCGCCACGCCATTCTGCCGGAGTTCGTTCACGACCGCCTCGATCTGATGGTCCTCCTCCTCCGGAAACCGACTGGGGACTCGGGCCCGACCGGGCGCCGGCAGCCGCGATGTCCGCTTGTAGGTCCAGAGGAAGAGGCGCTCATTACTCATCAGGACCCGGCGCGCCGCACGCCTGAGGACCCTGTTCGCCCGGGTCGGGGCGTATTGAACCTCCCAGGCGGCACGGCCGAGCACACGGCGGATTGGACCGGGGAGGATGGTCCGTGCGATTCGTCTGATCATGACGAGCTTCTCCTGAAGACGCACCGATAGAGCGAGCTTGCGGGGGCATACCACGGAGTCCTTTGGAGCAAGCCTCGAAGGCGATTCTTGCTCGCTCGCGCCTGATTCCGCAAGGACGCTCCGGCGTCATGGCCGAACGATCTCACGCCGATCGCGGCCCGTCGCCATGGGCTAAATTCTTCCAGGTTGTACCCCCATTGCATCAGCTCCGGCCTCAGCTTGCTCTGGTAGAGGAGGATGAGCTCGGGACGGAGTCGCGTTCGATAGCGGCCGATCCCCGCGGTCGAGATGGTCTTGTCCCTGCCGACATCGTTGAAGAAGGAATTGGCTCCCTCCCAACCCAGGTGTCCCGAGGCCTCGAGCAGGCACGGGCGAAAGTCGAGATCGACGATCGCGCAGACCCTGCGAATCGTCGCTTCCGGGTGGGTGACAAGGTCTTCGTACCGTACCGCAAGGTAGCGGCCCTCGTAGCGCCGTGCATGCCGCTGCGCCAGTTCCAGCGACCGCTTCCACTGCGCCAGGTGATCGCGGGCCGAATACGACCAACTGCCACCATCGTAGCTCTGATACGACACGGCGACATCCCGCGGATCGCGGATCAATTGCACCATCCTCGCGGTGGGATGGGCCGCGAAGATGTCGTCCGCGAAGAACTCGTTGTGGGGCGTCTTGAGCCCCCACCGTGGGCGGCCCAGGGCCCGGGCGTATTCTTCGAGGAAACACTGAAAAACCAGGCCACAGCTCGCCGAGCCGGCCGCGGCGATCCGCTCCTCGATGGCAGCCCGATCGAGCTGGACGTCACATCCCTGATACTTCTCGTGGGCGAAGATCCCATCCAGCAATTCCTTCAGCGCCGTTGGGTCGGAGAGCGGCCGCCCCTGGAACCGTCCGAAGAAATCGGTCCACAGCGGCAGGTCCCACTCAAACATGGCCACATCGGGATGGGACCCGATGATGGCCCGCATCAGCGAGGTCCCGCTGCGCTGCATGCCTCCTACGAAGATGGGGTCCATCGGCATCGCGTCCTCCCTCCCGGGCGGAAGATCCTCCGTCGCGGTCATTGGGGAACTGGCAGAGTCTCTGGAAGCTGTTCGCGAATCGACGGCATCCCGGCCGTCTCGGCACGATAGACCGCCCAGTCGCCCTCCGCGGCGACTTTCTGGAGGAAGGACTTGTGGTCCAGGGCGGCCTTCTCGGGTCCGTTCCGGGCGATGAGGAAGACGGGCCGACCGGCCGTCGCCTCGACCAGTTGGTGGAACAGATCCGCGCCCGATCCACCCTCGGCCTGGTCATACAAGGCATCGACGAGTTGGTACCGCCGCTGGATCTCCTCGGCGGGATGGCCATGGTACAGCTCCAGCCAGGTGCGCGGGGGCACGTTCCATCCGTCGTGGAGGCTCGGGTCCGCGGCCGCTCGGGGGGCCAGCAGGGCCACGAAGAGGGAGCGATTGGCAAAGACGGGGACATAGGGCTCCCGATCGATCAGGATGGCCTCCGGCGGCGTCTGGTCTCGGATCCATCGATAGAGTCGATCTTCCGAGGGGACGGCGTGCCGGAGCACGGCGCCCTGCCAGGAATAGGGCTCGGTCACGCCACCGAATTTCCGGGGCAACTTCCCGTAGAAATCCCAGGCCAGCGGCAGGAACAGGAGGGTCAAGAGGAGCACCACGGCCGTCCGATTGCGATCGTAGATCTGCTTCAGCCCCGGGGCAGCCAGGGGTGCCAGGCACAGGACCGCCATGGCGCGGAACTTGTACCCCGCCTCTCCCGGGACGCGCAGGAGGATGAAGGTCAGGAGCAGGGCCAGGCCCGACCCCAGCGCGGCCCAGTGCACCCAGGATCGCGCGCGGAGTCGCTCGACCAGGCTGCGGTGGCGCAGAGCAATCAGCAGCCAGACGGGCGACAGGATGATGACGGCATGGAGCAAGTGGGCCAGCCAGAGGCCGGGATCCCCCGAGACGGCGATCCCCTGGCCCCGGCCGCTCGTCAAGCCGCGGAGGTAGGGCGCCACGGGGAGGTTGCCCAGGAGCAGGGCCGCGGCCAGCCCGCCGGCCCCCCGCCGGTTGCCCGCCCAGGCCGCCGTCGCCAGGCAGGCGGCGACCATGACGCACGTCGAAAGCCACATGAATGGATATATATATCCAACAAATGATATAAAAGTTGTAATAATTATAAAATAATGTAATTTAATTTTATTTTCTTGAATTGATCTGATTGAGATGGCGAAGCAGACCAGGCCCAGGGCCATGCCGGCCGGCATGGCGGTCACATTCGAATACCTCATGAGCGGGGGCAGCGCCCACGGCGACCAGAATGCGACGCCGTAGCGGCCGGCCAGGCGGTCGGCCAGCTCGGTCAGGCGGCCCTGGGTGAGACCGTCGAGGACATCGATGCCTCCGCCGCTCAAGCAGGTCGGTGCCAGCAGGCCGAGGATCACGGCGCAATGGGCGGTCGCCGTGTCGCCCTCGATCCGCCGCGCGAGCCGCGCCAGGACGACCACGGTCACGGCCAGGGCCGCGAGGTTGAACACCGCGAACATCCAGCTCGGCGGCAGGTTCAGCCGCGACGCGATCCCCGCGGCCAGCGCGTGGAAGGCCCAGGGATAGTAGAGGGGCCTGCCGGCGAAATAGGGGTCCTCGGGGGGCCAGGTGAGGCGCTGGCAGGCGTAGGCGTCGCCCAGATGGATCAGGCCGTGGTACGAATAGGTCACCAGGTGGGGGTTGATCAGATAGATGCCGGCCGTGATGGCTAATGTGAACAGGAGCAGATCGAGGGTGCGCCGGGGAATCAAGGCCAGGCCGATGATCGCGGCGAGAGCGAAGCTGATCCAGACCGGGGCGCGCGGGATGTGGAAGAAGACGAAGCCGGCCCAGGAGGCGAGCGCGGCGACCGCGAAGCCGATCAGGAACGAGCGGAGGAGGCGGGTGTGCGGGTGCAGCGGCATCCGGTCGATCCGCTCGACCGCGGCGCCGGCGCCCTGACGCTCTGATGGGATCATCGGGACCTCGAGTCTCGACGGTGGGGCAGCCGCCCCGGCTGCCATCCATCGGCCGGCCGGGGGCGGCCGGCCCACACGGGACCGATTGAGGCCTCCCGCCTCTCAGCCGGCCGTCGCGGGTGCGGGGTGCGGGGTGCGGGGTGCGGGGCCAGACCAGGCCTGGTGCAGGTCCTCGGCTCCCGGCAGATTCAGCTCCAGGATCATCCGCTTCATGTCCTCGGGCTCGACCCAGCGATCATTGGCGCCGCTGGTGTAGGAGAAGCCGGCCGGGCAGGACCGCATCACGTCATAGCCATTGACCGCGGGGTCCCAGAAGTTGAGCACGGGCTGGATGATGTAATGGGTGCCGCAGTCCAGGGTGTTGTGCCCCGCCTCCGGTTCGACCATCATCTCGTGCAGCTTCTCGCCGGGGCGGATGCCGACGATCTCGTGGCGGCAGTCGGGGCCGATCAACCGGGCCAGGTCCACCACCCGCATGCTGGGGATCTTGGGCACGAAGATCTCGCCGCCGCGCATCGCGTGCAGGGCGTTGAGCACGAAGCGGGCCGCCTGGTCCAGGGTAATCCAGAACCGCGTCATCTCCGGGTGGGTGATCGGCAGCACGCCGGTCGCGCGCCGCTGGAGGAAGAAGGGGATGACGCTGCCGCGGCTGCCCACGACATTGCCGTAGCGGGCGATGGCGAAGCGGGTCTGGCGCGCGCCGCTGTAGCTGTTGCCGGCGACAAACAGCTTGTCGGAGCAGAGCTTGGTCGCCCCGTAGAGGTTGATCGGATTGGCGGCCTTGTCGGTGCTCAGCGCCGCCACGCGCTGGATGCCGGCGTCGATGGCCGCGTCGATGACGTTCTCGGCGCCGAGGACGTTGGTCTTGACGAACTCGAACGGGTTGTACTCGGCCGCCGGCACCTGCTTCAGCGCCGCGGCGTGGATGACGTAGTCCACCCCCTCGAAGGCGCGCTTGAGCCGATCCTTATCGCGCACGTCGCCCAGGAAGAAGCGCAGAACCTGGCTGTGGGCGCGGAACTTCTCCGCCATGGTGAACTGCTTGAACTCGTCGCGGCTGAAGACGATGATCCGCCGCGGGGCGGCGTGTTCCAAAAGCAGGCTGACCAGCTTGTTGCCCAGCGACCCGGTGCCGCCGGTGATCAGGACGGACTTGCCGCTGAGGAACTGGCCGTCCGGGATGCGATCAATCACGAGAGCCTCCGGGTAAGAGATGTGGTTCCCGCTCGACGGCCGGGGTGTGCGACCAGCGGCTGGGGCAATAGACCACGGTCTTGTTGTTCTGGAGGTAGCGCTCGAAATAGGGGTTATGCCCGGTCACGTCGGCCCCGACGACCGTGAGCTGGATCGCAGCCTCGACCTGGTCATCGACCCTGTTACCCTGCCGTTTCCAGAACGGCGTCAGGACATAGGCACCCGGGAAGACCAGCACCTGAGGGATGGTCACCCGGAAGCGGTGCCGGCCGGGCTCCAGGTCCAGCTCCAGCCCCTCCCAGGCGGACACGAATAAGTGCATCGTCGCGCCGAAGGCGTTGGCCAGGCCGAGTCCGACCTCGGCGGGGTAGAGCCGCTGGCGGCACTCCAGCTCCAGCTCCACGGTCAGGGCCTCGCCCATGGCGAATTGATCACAGGGCTCGTCGGCCGCATTGAACAGCGCGATCGAACGGAAGCGGCCGAACTCGCCCGGCCCTTGCCGGTTGGTCACTCCGGTCAGGTCGACCGACGGGCTGATGGCGGCGGACAGGGTGTAGCGCGCGATGCCGGCGTGGGTCGGTCCGTCAAAGGTGACCCGGCCCTTCTCCATCAGCAGGACCCTCTGGCACAGGCCGCTGATGGCCGACATGTTGTGGCTGACGAATAACACGGTGCGGCCGCCGTGCACCACGTCGCTGATCTTGCCCAGGCACTTCTTCTGGAACGCCACGTCGCCGACGGCGAGCACTTCGTCGACGATGAGGATCTCGGGCTCCAGATGCGCGGCCACCGCGAACGCCAGCCGCACGTACATGCCGCTGGAGTAGCGCTTCACCGGCGTGTCGAGGAAGCGCTCGATCTCGGAGAAGGCCGCGATCTCATCGAACTTGCGCGCGATCTCCCGGTGGGTCATCCCTAGCAGGCTGCCGTTGAGGTAGATATTCTCCCGGCCGGTCAGGTCGGGATGGAAGCCGGTGCCGACCTCCAGCAAGCTGGCCATCCGGCCCCGGTACTCGATCCGCCCCGAGGTCGGCTCGACGACCTGGCTGAGCATCTTCAAGACGGTCGACTTGCCGGCCCCGTTCCGCCCGATGATACCGATGACCTCGCCGGCTTGCACCTCGAACGAGACATCCTTCACCGCCCAGAAGTAGTCCGGGGCATCCTCCGCGACGCCGCTGCGGGCCCAGGGCCAAAGCCGCCCCCACAGCCCCTTCATGCCGGCCTCGATCGCCTCGCGCAGATCTCGGTTGGGATCGTGCGGCCGGGCCCCGATCCGGTATTGCTTCGACAGGTGTTCCACGCGGATCGCCGGTCGCATCGTCAGTCCCCACCAGGATGGCAGCCGAGGGCGGCTGCCCCACCAGGTTCCATTCAATTCAAATGATGTCCGCGAAGCTCCGCTCCACCCGGCGGAAGTAGATGCAGCCGATCACCAACAGGACCACGGCACACAGCGCCGAGATCCCCGCGGCCGGTAAGTCGAAGGGGCCCCCCAGCACCGCCGCCCGGAAGTTGACGATCACGCCGTGCATCGGGTTCAGCGGCATCAACGCCCGGGTGCGCGGACCCAGCTTGCTCAGGTCCTGGAAGAAGAGCGCCGAGGTCGAGAACATCCAGAGCTGCATGGTCAAGGGGACGATCGACCGGAAATCGCGATAGGCCACCGTCAACGCCGCCAGCAGCGTGCCCAGGCCGACGGCCAGCATCACCAGCACGAGCAGGACCAAGGGGAGTGCGATCAGGCTCCAGCCCGGCCGCACGCCGTGGAGCGGCATCATGATCAGCAGCAGCATCCCGAAGGCGATGAGAAAATCCACCACGGCTGCCGCCACCGCCGCCAACGGCATCAGCAAACGGGGAAAATAGATCTTCGTGACCAGGTGCTGGTTCCCCATCACGCTGTTGCCCGCGGTGCCCACCGCGGCGGCGAAGAACATCCAGGGGACCAGTCCGGCGAAGAGGAACAGCGAGTACGGGATCGCCGCGTCGAGGACCCGGGCCACCCGGCCCAGGAGCATGACCAGCACCGCCATCGTCGCCAACGGCTGCAAGATCGCCCAGGTCGCCCCGAGCGCGGTCTGCTTGTAGCGCACCTTGATGTCGCGCCACACCATGAAGAACAGGAGCTCGCGATAGCGCCACAGATCGCGCAGGTCGACGAACCGCCAGCCCGGCTTGCGCTCGATGACCGTCAGCGCCAGCGCCTTGGGGGGCTCGGCGAGTGGACCCTTCCGCGGGAGGGCCAGGGCCAGTTCCTCATTCGGGATCTCAGTGGTGGTGCGCACGCTCGCTCCCTTTGCTCGGCATGGTGAGCAGGCCTTGAGTGTGGGCTGAACTGGCTGTCGGGAATGGTTCCCAGGAGCTGCTTTGGGGGCGAACCCCAGGGGTGCCGGCGGAGGAGCCTGAGCGGTTGGCGGCCCAGAGCCGATGGACCGCGGCCTCGACCTGGTCCGGGGTGATCTGGTGCAGGCATTTCTTGCCGAAGGGGCAAGGGTCGCGCAGCCAGCACGGGGCGCAGTCCACCGGGCTGTAGAGGTTGATATTCCCAGGGTAGGACGAACAGTTGGGATGCTCGTAGCCGCCGTAGATGACGACCGCGGGGACGCCCACCGCGGCGGCGATGTGGACCGTCCCCGTGATCGGGCCGACCAGCACGTCGCTGGCGGCGATGGCGGCGATCAGCTCGGGCACGGTGGTTTGACCTCTCAGGTCGACATACGAGCCGCCGGATCGCGGCGGCAGGCCCGCGGCCTCGACACCCACCTCGATGACCGTCCCCCGGGACGCCATCCGGTCGATGAGTTCGTCCCAGAGTTCGTCGGGCCAGTCCTTGTTCGGGGTCCAGCCGCCGGCGCGGCGGCTGACGACGATCCAGGGCCGGGGCCGGTCCTGCCAGGCCGCCCGGAACCGGTCGCGCAGCGCCGGGTCCACGACGCAGGAAGGCCGGATATCGTGTACGGCCAGCCCGAGGTGGTCACCGAAGATCCGCGCGATGTGGCGGCGCGGAGGGAGGCTTCGTTCGTAATTCGGCCAGATGGCATCCCCGGGGCTTTCGTCGACCCGGCCGACCCGGTCGATGAACGGAAGCCCCGCGATCGCGTCGGGGAATTTCGTATAGACCGTGACCTGACACGAGGGATTGCGCCGCTTGAGCTCCCGCAGCGCGGGGGTGCACATCAGGACGTCGCCGAGGGCCGCCGGTCGCAACAGATGCAGCTGGCTCCGGCGATACGGGGCCAGCCACGGCAGCGGCCAGCGGACCAGCCGGGCGGCCCAACCCCACCGCGCCGACAGGGGATCCCCCAGGGGGTAGATCCAGCTCATGTAGGTCCGCCACCACAGGAACCGGCCGGCCCGGGCGGCGAGCTGCGCGAGCCTCATCGCAGGGCACTCCGCTCGAGGATCGCCGTGGTGCTCAGGCCCGGCACCAGGGGCAGGACGACGACCCGGCCGCCGCGGCGGCGCACGAATTCCGCGCCGGCGATCTGATCGGGGGTGTAATCGCCCCCCTTGACCAGCACGTCGGGCTCCAGCTCCTCGATCAGCGCCGCGGGGGTCGGCTCATCGAAGAGGACCACCACGTCGACGCAGGCCAGCCCGGCGAGCAGGCTCGCCCGGTCCTCCTCGGTGATCACGGGGCGGGAATCGCCCTTGAGGCCGCGGACCGAGGCATCCGAGTTCAGGCCCACGACCAGGAGGTCGCCCAGCCGTTTGGACCCCTCCAGGCACGCCAGGTGGCCGGCGTGCAGGATGTCGAAGCAGCCGTTGGTGAACACGATCGTGCGCCCGCGGCGGCGGGCCTCGCTCAACCGCTGCCGCGCCGCCGGCCGCTGGAGGATCTTGGGGGACAATCCCTTCCAGGCCATGGCCAGCTCATCGGCGTGGACGACGTAGGTCCCCGGGTGGCTGACCGCGATCCCGGCGGCTCGGTTGGCCAGCCGGCAGGCGTCGGCCAGGTCCCAGCCGGAGCCCAGGCAGGCCGCCAGCACGGCCACGACCGTGTCGCCGGCCCCGGTCACATCGGCCACGTCGCGGACCTGGGCCGGGATGTGGGTGGTCCCACCCGCGTGGGCCAGGGTCATCCCGTCCGGGCCGCGGGTGATCAGCAGGGCGTCCAGGGCCAGCTCGGTCCGGAGCTGATCGGCCGCCCGCGCGATCGCCTCATCCCCCGCCAGCGGCCGGCCGGCGGCCCGCTCCGCCTCCAGGAGATTCGGGGTCACCACGGTCGCGCGGGCATACGCCGTGAAGTCCGGCTTCTTGGGGTCGACCACGCAGGGGATCCCCCGTTGCCGGCAACGCCCGATGACGGCGCGGGCCGCCGCGGCGGTCACGGCACCTTTCTCGTAATCGGCCAGGACCACCGCGGCGTGCTCGTCGATCCCGGGGAGAATCCGCTCGAGCAGCTCCCCGGCGACGGCGGCGAAGGCGGCCCGATCGCCGTCGCGGTCCAGCCGCAGGAGCTGCTGCCGGGTGTCGGACAGGATGCGGGTCTTGCTGATGGTCGTCAGACCGGCCCCCTGGAGCAACGCCAGCCGCTGGACACCCCTGGAATGCAAGGCCGCGCGGAGCTGAGCTTCCTCCGGATCGGCGCCCACCAACCCGGCCAGGGTCACCCGGCATCCCAGCCCCGCCAGGGTCGCCGCGACGTTCCCGGCTCCCCCGGGCGTGCAGTCCTCCCGCACGAACCCCACCACCGGCACGGGCGCCTCCGGCGAGATCCGCCGCACGTGCCCGTGCACGTGCCGATCCAGCATCACGTCGCCCACGACCATCACGGGTACGTCGAACATCGGATCGCGATCCCTGGCGGTGGCACCACAACCGAAGAATTCCCGATTCCAAACCTCGAATTCCGAAAACATCATCTCATCATTTGGAATCTGGAATCCGGAATCTGGAATTTGGAGTCGAGAATCCGGAATTCCATCACCGCGATTTTATCCTAACGTGACTTCCGCACCCGCGCCGAGGTCACGGGCAGCCCCCCTCGGCTGCCCGGGGCCAGCCTCCGGGCCGTCGCCCTTGTACTCGATGATCCGCCGCTGCTGGCGCGTGAGCCGGCGGAACCCGTAGACGATCAGGCCCCAGGCCAGGGGGAACTTGGCCAGGACGCACCAGCGGGCGAAGAGCCGGGAGTCGCGTCTCGACCAGCCGCGGCGGATCCCGTACCGATGGATCCGCCCGTAGAGGTAGAGGTAGCCGGCCAGCAGGGCGAGGCTGGCGCCCCGCGTCGGCCAGAGCAGGATCAGGATCAGGGCCGGCAGGATCAGCCCCCAGACCAAGATGCTGCGGACCTCGCGGAGGTAGTGCCGCTCGGGAGGCTTGCCGTGCAGGGCCCAGCCGTCGGCGTAGCCATAGCCGCTGCGGACGGCCCGCCACCACCATTGCCCGAACCGGGTCATCGCCATGTCGTGGAGGGTCATGGCCGCGTCGATCCGCAGCAGGGTCCAGCCCTGCTTCCGCAGCCGCAGGCACAGCTCGTAATCTTCGCTGACCAGCACCGCGGGATCGAAGCCCCCGGCCCGGCGGAATGCTTCGGCGCGGACCATGATGTCGCCGTGCGAGCCCTGGAGCTCGCCCACCGGCATGTCCCATTCCAGGTCGGCCAGGCGGTTGTAGGTCGACCGCTCGGGGAACCGCTCGCGGCGGCGGCCGGTCACCAGCGCCACCTCGGGGCGCTCCTGGAGGACGCGGTAGGCCTGCTCCAGCCAGCCGTCGACCACCTCGCAGTCGCCATCCACGAACTGGACGAAGCGGACCTCGGGGTCGAGCTGACAGAGCCGGTCGAAGCCCTCGTTGCGGGCGCGCGGCACGCCGACGGGCTGGGACGGGTCCAGCTCGACCACCTCCGCGCCCAGGGACCGGGCCAGCTCGGCGCTGCCGTCGTTCGAGGCCGAATCGACATAGACCACCGGCAGGCCGCGCCCGAGGAGCGACCTCAGGCAGCGGCGCAGCCGTTCTCCTTCATTCCGACCGATCGTCACGATGCCGAGATGATCCATTTGCGTAGGTCAGGCTTTAGCCTGACATTCTCGGAGCGTCAGGCTAAAGCCTGACCTACTTTCAAGGGCCAGCGACGGCCCGGGGGCCAGGGCCGCATCGAGGTAGGCCTGCATCTGCTGGGCCAGCACCCGGACATTCGGTTCCTGGAGCATGCTGGAGTGGCCTCCCGGCACGTCGAGCACCCGGACGCCTCGGGTCGCGCGCCGGCCCCAGCCCAGGAGCGGGTCCTCGTAGCGCTCGATGAAGGGTTCGTCGTTGACCGCGCCGCTGCCGGCCGTGGCCCGGAACAGGACGAGCTCCCCATCGAACCGGCCCGACGGGTGGTAGTCCCGCTCGGCGAGCTGGTAGACCGTCCGCACGGGGATCCGCTCCAGCCATCGGGGCAGGCGCTTCCCCCGGTCGAGGTAATGGCGGAGCAGCCGGAACCGGAGTCCATCCCGCAGGGCCGCCAGCCGCGTCCCGGTCTCGTAGACCGCCAGGTTGCGGGCCTTGCGCGCGGCCCGGGCCAGGATCGCCAGGGCGCGCCGGCCGGGGCGGGCCGAGGGATCCGGGCGGAAGACCGCGGCGAAGCTCTGGGCCCGGCCCCGGGCGACGCGCCAGGCCTTCGCCGGCGCCGCGACGTCGGCCGCGTCCAGGAGTGCGACCATGGCGACGGCCTCCCCCTCCGCTTGCAACTGCCGGGCGACCTCGAAGGCCAGCACGCCGCCGGCGCACATCCCACCCACCAGGTACGGACCCTTGGGCTGCACCGACCGGATCCGATCGACGTGATGGGCGGCCATCTCGGGGATGCGGGTGTGCGCGATCGGGGCCTCCCCCCGCGACAAGGGTTGGAGGCCGTAGACGGCGTGCTCCGGCTTCAGCCGCAGGGCCAGGTTGCGGTAGAGCATTGTCTCGCCGTCGCCGTCGTGGACCAGGAACAGCGGCGGCCCGTCTCCGCCGGGTCGGATCGGCACCAGGGAGTCCCTCCCGGCGGCAGGATCCTCGGCCACCAGCCGGGCCAGGCGTTCGACGGTCGGAGCCTCCAGGATCGCCGTCAGCGGTAGCTTCTTCCCGAACCGGCGCTCGATCTGGGCGCACAGGTCGACGCTCAGGAGCGAGGTCCCGCCCAGGTCGAAGAAATCATCGCGGATGCCGACCGGCTCGACCCGGAGCACGCTCGCCCAGAGCTCGGCCATCGCCGTCTCGAGCTCGGTCCGAGGCGCGATCGGAGGCCGGCCCTCCGCCGTGAGGCCGCGACGGCGACGGGGGCGCGACCGGATGGTCTCCAGCACCTGCTCGGGCAGATACAGCTCGGCGGCGATCCGCTCGAACCGCTGCCACGGGCCTGGCCCCATCGTCTCGACCGGTGCCGTGTGGCGAGCGGTCGGGAGGAGAGGGTCTTCATCCGCCCCCGCGGCAGCCTCGGGGCGGTAGGTGATGGTTGCGGCTGCCGCGGCGGGGATGCGGTACAGCCACATCCCGTCGCGATCGGCGCGGTCGGCGGCGGCCACCCGCGCGAGGAAGTCGCGCGCCGGCTGGTTCTTCACCGTGGGGATGACAGGAGCCTCGACCCACGACAGGCCCCGCTGCCGGGCGATCGTCCCCAGCTCGCCGAGCATCCGGTGCTCGACCCCTCGGCCCAGGACGCGGCAGCTCAGGAGGAAGGTGTCGACCTCCAGGGCATCCCCCCGCGCGGCGAAGATCAGCACCCCGACCAGCCCGTAGTCGCCGAACCGGTCGCGGACCGTGACCACCCGGCATTCCCGGCCCGAGTCCGCCAGGCGGTGGATCTCCCCGGCATCGCGGCGAATCGTGGTGAAGTTGAACTGGTTGGTCCGTTGCGTGAGCTGCGCGACGCGGTCGATCTGATCAGGCGCCGGCTCGGCAATCGCGATCCGGAGGTCCAGGCCCGCCAGGAAGGCCTCGAGGCTCGGCGCCTCCTGCTGGAGCCGGGCGCGTTCGATCTCCTGCCGGTACATCGCCGTCCGTTGCCGATCCTCGGCGGTCACGTTCGGCCGGTCGAACGCCCAGACGTGCTCGAGGAAGCGGACCAGGTCCCCCTCGATCGGCAGCCGCAAGGTCAGGACCTCCGGGCATCCCGCCCGGACCTCGGCGCATTCGATCGGGTTGTCGTCCAGGAAGATGACGCTGTCCAGGCCGAGGTTCAGCTCCCGCGCCATCGCGCGGATGTTCTCCGACTTGGGCTGCCAGTTGATCCGCCAGCAGACCAGGTGATCGCGCTTCAGGATCATCTCCGCCCGATGGTCGAAGACAGCCAGCACGTCGGCCTCGTTGTTCTTGCTGCACAGGCCCAGCAGGAACCCCTGGCGGGCCAGCCGCACCAGGATGTCTTGCCCGCGCGCCCAGGCCGGCGGGATCGCGATGCCCTCGACCCCGTCTTCGCCCAGGACACCCTTCCAGAGCGTGTTGTCGCAGTCCAGAACGACGACCTTGTAGGGCGGGCTCGTCAGGGCGTGGATCCGCCGGGCCAGGATCGTCCCCAAGGCGGCGTAGAACAGCGGGGTGTAGGGAATATGCGCCAGCCGGTCCCGCTCGGGGTCGTGGGCCTGGTCGACCGGATAGACCTGGAAGTCGCCCGTGCGGATCAGGCAGAGGCCCGGGACGCCTTGCAGCTCGGCGGCGATCCGATCCTCGATCTGCTCGAACAGGTCGCGCGTCGGCAGGTCGGCCATCGCTGGCGGTGAGGCCGGGCAGAAGGCGAGGATCAGCCGGGCGGACGACCGGGCCGCCGCCACGCGCACCGCCTCCACCAGCTCGGCGGCGTTGCGCGACAGGTGCTCCGCGCGGACCTCCCGGCTCGACGAGCCCGCGCCGAACCGCTGCCAGTCCTCGAGCCGGACCAGCAGCACGTTGATCCCCCGCGGGTTGCGCGACAGCAGGCTGGCCGGGTCCAGCAGCTCCTGGAAGACCTGGTTGTACGGTGCAAACGCGATCGACCAGGACCGGCCGAGCTCGTCCATCCAGAAGCCCAGCGCCTCCGCGACCGGCTCGGCCGTGAACGTGGCCGCGATGGCGATCCGCTCGGCGGGCCGGCCGGGATCGGCGGTCGGCTGTGAGTTGTCGTGGTTCATCGTGATGCGGCCATCCCCATCGCTACACGAGGAGTTCCTGAGCCGGCGCCTGGATGCCCCGCCGGATGATCTCCTCGTGGATGCTGATCGGCTCCCAGTTCAGGAGCCTGCGGGCCTTGGAGCAGTCGAAGCGGGCGCGCTGGGTCCGCGATTCCCAGTCGCGGTAGCTGGGCCGGCGGCGGTCGGGGTGGCGGATCGCCCGCTTGACCAGCCATTTGGCGACGTCGGCCAGGTAGAACTTCCAGGGTGGGGTCGGGATCTTCTGGTACTCGGCGCCTGTGCAGGCCTCCAGGGCCTGGAGGTACTCCAGGGCGCTGATCCGCGAGTCGGCGACCAGGTTGAAGGACTCGCCCTCGATCCCCGGTGTGTCCATCGCCGTGACCAGGGCCTCGGCGACGTCCTCGACCAGGACCAGGGGGAGGGGATTGCGCCCCCGGCCCCAGACCTGGCAGACCGCGTCCCAGGACCACATGCCGACGCCCCAGTGATACGGGCTGCTCCCCCGGCCGATCACGATGCCGGGCCGGACGATCACCACCGGGAGCCCTTGCTGGCGGTGCATCGCCATCAGGTTGCCCTCGGAGAGGGCCTTGGCCCGGGCGTAGGAATTGCGCCTGAGGATCTGCGGGTCCAGCGGGGTCTCCTCGGTGATGGTGCCGGCCCGGGCACCGGCGTAGTAGGCGTCGATGGTGCTGGTGTAGATCAGCCGATCGACCCCCGCCGCCAGGCAGGCCGCGGCGACCCGGCGGGTGGCCTCGACCTCGTGCTCGGCAAAATCGTCCCAGGTCCGGGCGTGGGGCCGGGCCAGGTGGTAGACGACGCGGATCCCCTCCAGGGCCGCGCGGATGTCGGAGTCCCGGGCGAGGTCGCCAACGACGGCCTCGACGAGCCCGCCCCGCAGGTCGACCGGCAGCCGGCTGGGGTTGCGGACCAGCACCCGGAGGGAGTGTCCCCGGGCGGCCAGTTGCCGGGCCAGCTCCCGGCCGATGAACCCGGTCGCCCCCAGGACCAGGATTTCGGGCCGATCGCCGGGCCCCGTCGCGGCTGTGGCCGCGACCGCAGCCGGGCTGGCCGCAGCCGGCCCGGCCCCTTCGACCTCGACCCCGGACCGCCGGACGATCTCCAGGCAGGTGCGGACGACGTCCCGGCCCAGCTCGGGGGCCAGCCGGGCGTCGATCGCGGTCGCGGTCGCGGTCGCGGTCGCGGTCGCGCCGGCGAGCCGCTGCGAGTAGAACGCCTGGAGCGCCCGGGCGAGGGTCTGGTTGTAGGGCTTGCCGAAGGAGGGGTTCACCTTCCCGAGGGCGACCTGGCCCAGCGTCCTGCGCGCCTGGCGCTTCAGGGCATTGGCCTCGGTCACCGTCATGCGATACCGATCGAAGTCCATCGTCAGCGGGGTATGGCGGTGCAGGAGATAGGTGTTCCGCTCGAAATCCACCGTGGCGCTGGCGAGACTTCCCCGGACGCGGATCGATTGTTCGGCGAAGCCCGTGGCGAACGAGAAGCTCAGGGTCACGGCCGTGGCCGCCGCGCCGGCCTCCGCCTCGACGTGCCAGCGGCGGTAGAACCGCGCCCCGCCGGGCAGATCCAGGGGGTTGCTCGCGTGGACCGCGCGGATCTCGGCCGGGCCGACCAGGTCGAGCAGATGCGCCACCGGATGCGGCCCGATCTCCAGGAGGATATTCCCGGGCCGGCGGAGCATCCAGAGGTCGAACGGGCCGGCCTGCAACTGGTCCAGACCCTTGTGCCAGGTGATCGTGACCTCGTCGAGCCGGCCCAGCCGGCCGGCCCGCAGGTCGTCGCGCAGCCGCTGGTAGACCGGGGCGAACAGGAAGTTGTGGCTCACGCCCAGCGTGACCCCCTGCGCCTCCGCGCGGGTGATCAGGCCCTCGCAGTCCGCGATGGAGGTCGCCATCGGCTTCTCCAGCAGGACGGCGATCCCCGCCTGGAGGATCGCCGCGGCGGCCCGGGCGTGTGCATCGGGGGGCAGCAGGACGTGGATCGCGTCCAGCCGGCCGCCATCGAGCAATTCCTCGAGCGAGCCGGCGACCCGCGCGACACCGTGGCGCGCCGCAAACGCGCGGACCCGGCCCAGGTCCCGGTCGCAGGCCGCGACCAGCCGGACGCCCCGCACCGCCCGCAACGCCTCGGCGTGCCAGTCGGCGATGTAGCCGGTCCCCAGGAAGCCGACCTCCAGCGGCGGATTCACCGTTACCGTTGCGGCCATGGCTTTCCGCTGGGCTCCGATCGAACGCGGCTCGCGCCGCGACCGAAGAAGAATTCCAGATCCCAGGATTCCAGATTCCAAATATCGAATTCCGAAGGCATCATCTCATCATCCTGGAATCTGGAATCTGGAATCTGGAATCTGGAATCTGGAATCTGAAATCTGGAATCTGAAATCTGAAATCTGGAATCTGAAATCTGGAATCTGAAATCTGGAATCTGAAATCTGGAATCTGAAATCTGGAATCTGAAATCTGGAATCTGGAATCTGGAATCTGGAATCTGGAATCGAATCTTTCTTAAGGAGCAGCGACGGCCTCAGGTCGATGGGTGTGCAGACACGCAGCACCCGCGCCGGTGATCAGCCGGGCGAGCTTGGCGGCCTCGGTCGCCGCGTGGTGGTCCCGGGCGACCCGGCCGGCGCCGGCGCGGCCCATCCGCTCGAGCTCGGCCGGGTCGGCCGCCAGGGCCTCGGCCATGGCGTCTTCCAGCGGCTCGACGGCCCCGGCGGGGACGAGCCAGCCGTTGACGCCCGGCTCGACCAGCTCGGGGATCCCCGCGACGAACGTACTGATCACCGGCCGGTGCAGGGCCAGGGCCTCCATGATCACGACGGGCAATCCCTCGGCGAAGCTCGGTTGGACCAGCGCCCGCGCGGCCTGGATCTCGCGGCGCACGGCCGGGTTGTCCAGAAAACCGGTGATCCGCACCAGGCCCCCCAGGCTATGCCGGTCGATGAGCGGTTCGATCTCGTCCCGCAACGGGCCGTCGCCGACGAGGACCAGCTCGAAGTCGAGGCCCCGGTCGCGCAGCCCCGCGGCCGCCTCGATGAGCAGGAGCTGCCCTTTTTGCTCGGACAGCCGCCCCACGTGGACCAGCCGCGGCCGCTCGGGGACGGGCACGGGCACGGGCTCGGCCGCGGGGGATAAGAAAACCTCATCCAGGCCGCAGCGAATCACGGCGATCTTCCGCCAGTCCGCGGTCGCGCACCATCGGCAGAGCTGGCTGCGCGTGAAGTGGCTGACGGCGGCGACGAAGGCGGCGTGCTGGACCTTGGCGCGCAGGCCCAGGGCCCGGGGCGCGTCGAATTCCTCGGGTCCGTGGATCGTGATGCTGTACGGCGGCCCGCCCAGCAACCGGCACAGCAGCGCGACGGCCGCGGCATTCGTGCCGAAGTGGACGTGGACATGTCCGGCGCCGCACGCCGACAGCCGGCGGCGCAGGGCGCAGGCCTCGGCCAGGTAAATCAGGTGGTGGAACAGCCCCCGCTCCGAGCGCCAGCCGAGCGCGACGGCCGCCGCCAGGGCCGCCAGCCATTGCCTGGGTCGGCCCAGCGCCTCGGCGATCAGCGCCCCGGCCAGGCCCGTCGCCCCGGCATCCAGGAGGAAGCTCGTCCGCTCCTGCTCGCCGCGGTCCGCCGGGTCCACCAGCGCGCCGGCGAACCGGCGCATGGCGAACCGGTGGACGGTCCATCCCTGGGCCTCCAGCGCGGCCGCCTCGCGGCGGATGAACGTCTGACTGGGCATCGGGTAGGTGGGGATCAGGTAGGCGATGCTCATCGATCTCATCGTGGTCGATCGTCGGGCGTGCTCGGTTCAGCCCGGTTCAGGGCGAGCACCGTAACCCGTGGGATGACGGCGATGCCACTCCCAGGCGGTGCGGACGATCTCGCGGATCTGGGAGTGCCTGGGCGACCAGCCCAGCTCCCGGGCGATCGCCTCCGAGCTGGCGACCAGCACGGCCGGGTCGCCGGGCCGTCGGCCGACGACCCGGTGCGGGATCGCCCGTCCGGTCGCCTCTTCGCAGGCCCGCAGCACCTCCAGCACCGTCGCCCCGGTGCCCGAGCCGAGGTTGTAGGCTCGTCCCACGCCCGGCTCGAGGGTTTCAACAGCGAGTTGATGGGCCTGGGCCAGGTCCGCCGTGTGGATGTAGTCGCGCACGCAGGTCCCGTCTCGGGTCGGGTAATCCTGGCCGCAGATCAGGACTTCGGGCCGTCGGCCCAGGGCCGCCAGGAAGATCAGCGGGATCAGGTGGCTTTCGTGGCGGCGATCCTCGCCGAAATCCCCATCGGGATCGGCCCCCGCGGCGTTGAAGTACCGCAGGAGCGTGTAGCCCAGGCCATAGGCCCGGGCGTAATCCTTGATGAGCCACTCCGCGGCCAGCTTGGTCGTACCGTAGGGCGTCTCGGGCGTCTGGGGCGAGTCCTCGCTCAGCGGCATCTTGCCGTGGAACCCGTAGGTCGCCGCCGTGCTGCTGAAGAGGATCTTGCGGACGCCGGCCGCCCGCATCGCGTCCAGCACGCTCTTGGTCCCGGACACGTTCACGCGGTAGTAGGCCTCGGGATCCTTGATCGAATCGGGGACCGAGGCCAGCGCCGCGAAGTGCATCACCGCCTCGACCCGGTGCCGGCCCAGCACCTCGGCCAGCCGGCCGGTGTCGGCGATGTCCCCCTCGATCAGCCGGTCCGCCGCCTCCGGGACCGCCGCACGGTTCCCCTCCGAGAGGTCGTCATAGGCAATCGGATCGTGCCCGTGCGCCAGCAGCCAGCGCAAGCAGGCACTGCCCACGTACCCGGCGCCGCCGGTCAGGAGGATTTTCATCGTCTTTTGTCCGTGGTCCATGGTCCGTGGTCCGTTGTGGCCTTTGACATCGCCGAGCCGCCTCCGGATGCCCTCACGCCCCGAGCCCCCTGCTTCCTCAGCCCCGTTCCGGATTCGAGCAGAGCCAACAACGGACCACGGACCACGGACTACTGACCACTCAGGATCACCTCGGCCGCGGCCGCGAGGTCGGCGGCCACCAGCGTCCGGCCGGGCAGGGGGGGGGCCGCGGCGGCGGTGGTCTGGCCCGAGTGGACCAGGATGCTCCGGCAGCCGGCGTTGAGCCCGGCCATCACGTCGCTGACCAGGTCGCCGACCATCCAGGAGGCCGCCAGGTCGAGCCTCCGCTCGGCCGCGGCGCGGAGCAACATCCCGGGCCCCGGCTTGCGGTCCGGGCACTCCACCACGGTCCGATCGTCGCCGCCGGGAGCCACCGGGCAGTAGTAGACCGCCTCCAGCGCCGCGCCGTGGGCGGCCAGTTGCCGGTCCAGCTCGGCATGGATCTCCTCGAGCCGCTCCACGGTCAACATCCCCCGGCCGATGGCCGACTGGTTGGTCACCAGGACGCAGGCAAACCCCGCGCGGCGGAGCCGCACCAGCGCTTCGGCCGCCCCGGGCAGGAGTCGCACCAGCGCCGGGTCGGACAGGTACGGGACGTGCTCGATGAGGGTGCCGTCGCGGTCGAGGAAGACCGCGGGCCGGCCGGCGCCTGCGCCGACGCTGCGGCCGGTCCGCGTCGCCGCGGGGAAGACCACGGCCGCGTCGTGACGGGCCCGCTCCAGCGCTTCGTGGGTGCCGACATCCCGGAAGTAGCCTCCCCAGACCCAGCCGCGCATCCGGCCCACGAAGCGGGGGAGCACGTCGAAGCCCAGGTCAAAGGCCCCCATCGCCGCGATGGCGCGGTAGGCCGCCGCGTCCAGGACATACAGCCCCGCGTTGGCCAGCTCGCTTTTCGGCTGCTCCGGCTTCTCGACGAAGGAGACGATCCGATGCTGCGCGTCCAGCTCCACGATCCCGCAGGCGCGGGGGTCGGGCGCCCGGAACAGGACCATGGTCAGCGGGTCCTCGTGCCGGCGATGGTAGTCGACCAGCGGCCGCAGGTCGATGTCGCTGAGGTTGTCGGCATAGACGATGACAACCGACTCGGCCCCGTCGGCCAGCTCGGCGTTGGCGGCCACCGTGCCGGCCGAGCCCAGCAGCTCCGGCTCGTGCGCCTCGACCAGGCGGAGCCGGCCCGAGGCGTTGACCGACCCGATGTAGTCCCGCACCCGCTCGGCGTGGGCATGGGTGTTGATCCGGGCCTCGGCGATCCCGGCCGCGGCCAGGCGCTCGACCCAGTAGTCCAAGAGCGGCCGGCCCGCGATCGGCACCAGGCACTTGGGGATCGTCTCAGTCAGGGGACGCAGCCGCGTCCCCAGACCCCCCGCCAGGAGCAGTGCCTTTGTCATTGGTTATTGGTTATTGGTTATTGGTTATTTGTTATTGGTTATTGGTTACGGGTAACGTGCCCTTGGTCAGCCGCGGGCCCCGCCGCATTGCTCCGCGCCCTGAGCCTCTCGCTCCCCGTGGCCGACCTGCGTCTAGAGTACCAATAACAAATAACAAATAACCAATAACAAATAACTAAAAGTGCACGAAGATATTCCGGCTGCCGTGGCGGGCGAAGCGGAACGGCAGTTCGCGGGGCCGTCCCAGCGCCTCGCGGATGGCCCGATGCCGCCAGGGGGGGGCGACCAGCAGGAGGAAGCCGCCGCCGCCGGCGCCCAGCAGCTTGCCGCCCGTGGCGCCGGCCCGCCGCGCCGCCTCGTACCACTCGTCGACGTGCCCGTTGCTGATCCCACAGCCCAGCGACCGCTTCAGCTCCCACCCCTCGTGCAAGAGCGTTGCGAACTGGTCCAGGTCCCCCTCGCCGGCCAGGGCGTGCCGCATCCGATCGGCCAGGTCGCGCATGGCGCGGAGCGCGTCCATTCGCCCGGCCGTGGCATCGGACTGCTGCTGCAGGATCGCGTTGGCATCCCGAGTCTGGCCGGTGTAGACCAGGAGGATCCTCTGCTCCAGCTCGCTCAGGGTCTCGGCCCGGCAGGGAACCGGCTCGACGTCGACGGTGTCGTCCGGGTTGAAGCGGATGTAGTTCACCCCGCCGAAGGCGGCGGCGTACTGGTCCTGCCGGCCGATCGGCTTGCCCAGGACGTCGATCTCGATCCGGCAGGCCTGCTCGGCCAGCAGCCGGGGGCTGACCACCCGGTGGCGGTAGCCATACAAGGCCGCCAGCAAGCCGACGGTCAGGCTGCTGGAGGAGCCCATGCCGGTGCCGGCCGGCACATCGCCGATGGTGGTGATCTCCAGCGGCTCATCGATCTCGACCCGGCGCATCGCCTCGCGGACCAGCTCGTGCTGGACCTCCTCGAGCGTGCTGGCCAGCTCCGTGCGGGAGTAGCTGACGCGGATGGTCGGCTCGAAGCGGCGGTGGATGGTGACGTAAATATGCTGGTCGATGGTGGTGCTCAGGACGGCCCCGAACTCCTGGCGATAAAAGGCCGGCAGGTCGGTCCCGCC
>JAJPJC010000130.1 GCA_021324445.1 Isosphaeraceae bacterium | reverse complement strand
TCATTATTTGGAATCTGGATCATGGATTCCAAATTCCGAATAGGAAATCGGCATGCCGACGTTACTCAGTGCTGAAACCGTCAGATCGACATTATTTGGAATCTGGAATTTGGAATCTGGAATCCCAAAGAGGGATCCAGCCGGACCAGGGTGATCCGAATCGGGAGTGAACCGCCCATGTACTTGAGACTATGGTGGAAGGACGCGCGGCAGTTCTGGCCGATCTGGGCGTTCCTGGTGCTGGCCGCGGGGGTCACCCAGGATCTCGTGCTGCGCTACGCGGGCCCGGAGGCGCGGAACGGCATTCTGGCCCTGCTGGCCCTGGGCTGGACGTCCCTTTATGCGGTCGCGGTCGGCGCGGCGGCGTTCGCCGGGGAGCGCGAGGCCGGCACGCTCCGGCTGCTCGACATCCTCCCCGCGTCGCGACAGGACGTCTGGGCGGGCAAGGTCTCCTTCGCCTTCGGGACGACCCTGGTCCTCGCCGTCGCCCTCCTGGCCATGGCGGCGCTGGGGACCGATCGCTGGGGGCCGCGTCGGGATGTCCTGGCGATCCTGGAGGGTCTCCCCCTCGCCGGTGTCGTGCTGCAAGCGCTGGGCTGGGGGCTGTTCTGCTCGTCGGTGATGAGCAATGCTCTGCTGGCCGCGACCGCGGCGATCTGCTTGACAGGGCTCAGTTCGCCGACCGTGGTGATGCGGCTTGACGACCTGTCGAGGGGCCGTGAGACCGGTGACCCGGGCCAGCTCGCTCTCGAGCAGCTCATGCTGGTGCTGGTGACCGTCGGCGCCTCGCTCATCGCCTTCACCTGGCCGCGACGCCCGCGGCGCGCGCCGCGCCCGCTGGCCATTCGATACCTGTCGCCGGTCGTGGAGACGTGGGGCGGTTCCCCCCGACCGGCGCGGCGGATGTCGATGCAGCCCCGCTCGCCGGTCGTCCGCGTGAGGGAGCCGGTGCCGATGCCGGCGGTGGGTCCGGCCGTGGCCGTGGCCGCCGATGAGCCCCGCCCCCGATCGTGGCGCGCCGAGGCCCGGGCCCTGGCGTGGGAGACGATCCGGGAGGGGCGCCCGACCTGGTACGTGCTCGCGGCGATCGGGCTGATCCTACCCGGGGCTCTCGTGATCGTCAGCGATGGCCGCATCGATCCGATGCCCATCGCGGTGTGGAACTGGCTGGTGGCGCTGACGGCGGGGGTCAGCGTCTTCGGCCTGGAGAACCGGGCCGGGACCGCGCGGTTCCTCGTCCACCATGGGGCGCGGCCGGGGATCGTCTGGCTGGCGAAGCTGGCGACCTGGTGCTTCGGCCTGGCTGTGATCTGGGTGCCACTGGCGATGCTGGTCGCCAGCTCGCCTGGGAGGGTGGGGCAACGGCCCGGGCCGGAGGGGCTAACGATCGTCCTGACGATCCCACTCGGCTTCGCGGTGGCGCAGCTCTGCGGGATGGCGATCCGGCGCGGGATCACGGCCGGAGTCGTCGCGCTGGTGGTGGCGACTGCCCTGGCGTTCACGGAGGGCGCGCTGGTCCTGTCGCGGATGATGTCGGCCTGGGGCCTCCTGGTCTTACCCGTGGCGCTGCTGGGAGCGTCCTGGGCCTGGAGCGACGACTGGCTGTTCAACCGACCGGCTCCCGGGCGTTGGTTGCGCCTCGGCTCGATCCTGGCCGGGATGTTCGCGGTCCTGCTGGGAGGATATACCGCCGAGCGCGCCTGGGGCATCCCCGACGTCGGGCCAATTCCCCCGCCACTCGCCTGGCTCGTCGCGGCGGAACCGCTGCCGGGCGAGCGGAACGCGGCCGACCTCTATCGTGAGGCCGGTCGCTTGCTGGGTCAGCTCCCGACGAACACGAACATCGTGATCGGCAGCAGCCCCGGCACCCGCAAGGCACTCGAGCGGATCCGCGACGCCGCGGCGGAGCCGGACTGCCTCTTCCAGCGACCCGCTCGGCTCACCCTGTTCAACCTGGCCGACCTGCCGCCGATGGATCACCTGGCCGAGCTGGTCATCGCCGACGCACGCGACCGCCAGCAGCGCGGTGACCTCGACGGCGCCTGGGACGACATTGCGGTGGTCCTGCGCATGGCCCGGCACACGGGCGAAGGGGCCACGATGTCCCAGGCCCGCCAGGCCCTCGAGATCGAGAAGCGGGCGCTGGACCTCGCGATGGAATGGGCAGCCGCCCCGGGCCAGACACCCGAGCGGCTCCGCGGGGCGATCGCAGCCTACCGCGCCTGGCCTCGGATGATACCGGCCGCTGAGGTCGTGCGGGCCGAAGCCACCCTCATCGAGCGGACCCTCGAGCTCCCTGCCGCCGACCTCCAGAGCTGGTTGCTGGACCCCATGGGGCGCAACCGGCCGAACCTGGCCGGGGTCGGGACCGTGCTGTGGGGCGAGCTGATCACCACGCCGTGGGAGCGCGCCCGCGCCGCGCGGGCCAACCGCTCCTACGCTCTCGCGGCAGCCTCGATCGTTGCGCGCGAGCCCTGGCACCGGCCGTTCGGCGGGATCACTAACCCCAGTGGTCTCGCCGGACTGCTCGCCACAGTCGTGGAGAGCACCCCGCTGATGAAACGGCTCCTGCCGAATATCGAGCCCTTCCTCGATGCCGACGATCGCAACGAGGTCGCACGGCGGGCGCTCGTGCAAGTGCTGGCCATCCGGGCCTGGCAGCTCCGCCATGGCGGCCGGTTCCCCGATCGCCTCGAAGTCCTCGTGCCCGAGGAGCTGCCCAGCCTGCCGGCCGATCCGTTCTCCGGCCAGGGGTTCCGCTACAGCACCCAGGCTCAGTCCACCCAGATTGAGCCGTCGTCATGGGTGAAGGTCGCGTTCCTGGCCAGCGTCGGGCCCGTCCGCCTCGGGGCTCGCAGCGGGGCGATCTTTCCCGGCCCCGCGGCGCGGTCCCAACTCGTCTTCCCGATTCCCCCCCTGCAACAGGATGCCGGCGCGGATACGCGCTGAGGATGAACCGTCGAGGACTCCACCCATCCGGACGGCCACGACCGGAATCCTGGTGAGGACACCTCACTCTTCGGCGTTGTTCGCGAGCTTCACGGCGCCCTTGCTGCGATTGGCGATCCGCGCCGGCCCCTGAAACAGGTTGTCGCTGATCACGGCGCGGCGGACGTGCTCGCCCAGCTCGATCTGCGGCTTGTTCTCCTGGAACTCGCACCCGCGCACCAGGACGCTGCCGCTCTCCACGCGCAGGGCCGGGCGCCCTTCCCGCTTGCTGTCCCACTGCATGAACGTGCAATCGCCGAAGCCGATCGTGCCGCGACCGGCGATCCGCGCGATCTGGTGGCACGGCCCCCAGAACGCGCAGTTGACGAACCGCACCGGCCCTCGATTCGTGGCCGCGACGACCACCATGGTCGGGTCCGGGCCGTGGAACGAGACGAACTCGCCGTTGGTGATCAGGATGCCGATCGGCGAGCTGGCGTCCACCACGACGGCCGCGTAGCAGTCGTCGGCGCCGATGCCCAGGAAGTTGCCGTTGCACAGGCCCTCCCGGGTCTGGAGGAATCGGTAACCGACGCGATAGCCGAAACAGAAGGTGTTGAAGACATATTGCCAGTCGGTCCGCCCGAAGAGGAACGCCTCGCCGTTCTCCATCTGCCAGTGAAACAGCTTGGGCTGCATGCTCCACCACGGGTTGAAGTGGACATTCTCGATGCGGCCGATGTCGTAGATGGCATTGACGATGACCCCGCGGCGCAATGGCTGACCGGAGACGTCGCGGATGAGGTGCCGGTTATTGTGCGTGGCGTCGATGCCGTTGTAGGGGTTGAGCAGCTCGACCTGGAGCACCGCCGGGTTGTTGCCGCGCATGGCGATGGCGTAGGGATAGGGTGTCGGCGCGTCATCAGTCTTCTGGTTGGGATAGTACAGCACCACGCCCTTGAGCGTGCTGTTGGTATTGAGCGTGAGGAACGCCGGGCCGTCCTCCTTGCCGGCGCCCTCGGTGATCAGGAACGTGGTGCCGTCGTCGGTGGGCTTGGGCTGGCCGCGGTCGCGGATGCCGGTGTGCGCCGGCACGGATTTCCAGATCCCTTCCAGAGTCACGCCGCTGGGGACCTTGAGATGGCCGGCGAAGAAGAAGCTCCCGCGCCCGGCGGAGACCGTACCGCCGCCCTGTCCCGCGGCATCGAGCGCCTTCTGGAAGGCGGCGGTGTCGTCGGTCCGGCCATCGCCCTTGGCGCCGAAGTCGCGCACGGACAGGACCTCGGGCCCGGCCGCGACGGCCGGGGCGCCTGGCCACGGCGGCGCGACGAGAAGCAGCATCAAGCCGGGACAGATCCGGAAGACCTGGCGTGCCAGTGTGTTCATGATCGATGTCTCCTGTGCACGTGCAGCCAGTACGGCCCTCCCGACCGCATCGATGGTCGCCCGTGAACCGAGCAAACGCAGTGCCGCCGTCCGCTCAAGCCGGCACCAGCGTGGCGAACCGGCCGGCGGCGTCGGTCCAGGCGGCCGGGTCGCGGGGCTCGTAAACGGTCACGGGGAACGACCGGCCGACCACGGCGCGGAGCTCGGCGATCGAGCCGAGCCGGCCGCGGCCGAGGGCCTGCATCAAGATGTTGCCGATCGCCGTGGCCTCGACCGGCCCGGCGTGCACCACCCGGCCGCAGGCGTCGGCCGTGAACTGGCAGAGCAGGGCGTTCTTGGTCCCGCCCCCGACCACGTGGACCGTCCGGATCGTCGTGCCCAGGATGGCTTCGAGCCGGTCGATCGCCCAGCGGTACTTCAGGGCCAGGCTCTCCAGGCAGCAGCGGACCATGGCCCCTTCGTCGCCGGGTGGCGTCTGACCGGTCCGCTGGCAGTAGGCCGCCAGCCGCGCGGGCATGTCGCCGTGGGCCAGGAAGGTTGCGTCGTCGGGATCGATCAGCGTGGTGAACCGGGGGGCAACCTGGGCCCGGGCGGTCAGCTCCTCGTACGACCACTCCCGCCCGGCGCGGGCCCAGGTCCGGCGGCATTCCTGAACGAGCCACAGCCCCCTGATGTTCTTCAGCAGTCGCGTCGTCCCCGCCACGCCCCCCTCGTTGGTGAAATTATACCTCATCGTTTCCGCGTTGATGACCGGGTGCGGGACCTCGACCCCCAGCAGCGACCAGGTCCCCGAGCTGAGGTAACACCAATCCGGCGGCGGGGCGGTCGATGACATCGGCGCCGGGATCGACGCCGTCCTCGCCGGCACGGCCGCCACGGCGCTGGCCGTGTCGTGGGTGGCCGGCGCGATGACGGTCACGCCCCGGTCCAGCCCGAGCTCCGCGGCGACCGACCCGCGCAGCGGCCCCAGCTCGGTGCCCGGCTCGATCAGCTCGGGCAGGATGGCCCGGGGCAGGCCCAGCTCGCGGCACAGCTCGTCCGACCAGGTGCCGCTGCGGGGGTCGAGCAACTGCGTCGTCGAGGCGTCCGTGCGTTCGCCGGCGCGGCGGCCGGTCAGGAGCCAGCCGAAGAGGTCCGGCATCATCAGCAGCGTCTCGGCGACGTCCAGCAGCGGCGAGCTCGACCGGGCCAGGGCCAGGAGCTGATAGACCGTGTTGAACGGCAGGAATTGCAACCCGGTGATCTCGTAGATCCGCTCGCGCGGCACGCGCGCGAACGCCGCCTCGAACATGCCATCGGTCCGGGCGTCGCGATAGTGGACCGGGTTGCCCAGGAGGGTCTCGCCCCGGCCGATCAAACCGAAATCGACGCCCCAGGTGTCGACCCCGACGCCATCCAGCTCGCCGGCGCTCGCCGCCCCCTTCCGCAGCGCCGTCATGACCTCCTCGAACAGCCGGGGCAAGTCCCAGTAGAGCGTATCCAGCATCCGGACCGGGCCATTGGGGAAGCGGTGGATCTCCTCCAGATCCAGGTGCTCGCCATCGAAGCGGCCCAGGAGCCCCCGGCCGCTCTCGGCCCCCAGGTCCAGCGCCAGGTAGTTGCTCGTCGTGGCCATGGGCGTCAGTCCTCCCGTCATCTGCGATGGTTGCGGTGCCCCGGGCGGGATGACCGCTCATGATAAGGGCCCTCCCGGCCGCGGACAAGGACGCAACCCGAACGGCCCAAGCTGCTTCCCGGGATCGAGCCCGGGGAAAAGTCGGAACTTTCGAATCGGCTCACTACACTATAAGAGTCCGGAGAACACAGGCAGGCGGGACGAAAGGCTCACCGTGATCATCCCAGCGAATGCATCGTTGCGGCGGGATCTCCAGACGATCTTTGGTGTGGGGACGCTGGCGGGGCTCACTGACGGCCAACTGCTGGAGCGGTTTGCGGCCTGCCGCAGCCAGGGACGCGATCTCGAGGCGGAGTCGGCCTTCGCACTCCTGATCGAGCGGCACGGCCCGATGGTGTTCCGCGTCTGCCGGAACATCTTGCGCGACCCGCACGAAGCCGACGACGCCTTCCAGGCAACGTTCCTGGTCCTACTCCGCCAGGCCGGCACGATCCACAAGAGCGAGTCGGTCGGCCCCTGGCTGCACGGCGTGGCCCAGCGCGTCGCCGCCTGCGCCCGGACGGCCGCGGCCCGGCGCCGCACCCACGAGCGTCGATGGTTCGAGCGTCGCCGGGATGCGACGGCTCCCGCCCTGGCGGGCCCTGCCGATCTCGACTTCTGGCCCACGATCCACGCCGAGCTGGATCGTCTGCCCGAGCGTTATCGTGCCCCGATCGTACTCTGCGACCTGGAGGAACGCTCGCTCGACGAGGTCGCCCGGCTGCTCGGCTGGCCCCTGGGGACGGTCAAGAGCCGGCTCAACCGCGGCCGGCAGCAGCTCCGCGACCGGCTGGTCCGCCGCGGCATCGCGCCGGGAGTTGCCGGCCTCGTGCTGTCCGGCTCGGTCGCGACCCGGCCGGCGGATGCCGCGATCGCGATGTCCCCCGCGCTGGCCGAGGCGGCGGCGCAGTTGATCCACACGGCCGGAGCCGTCGCGGGAGGCTCGTCGGCCACGGTCCTGTCCCTGGCCCGAGCAGCCCGGAGGACGATGGTCCTGACGAAGCTGAAGATGACCCTGGTTGGACTGATTGTGGCGGGACTGACGGCGATGGGCATCGGGGCCATGGCGACCGGCCCGCAACCGCTCGCCCAGGACGAGACCCCGGCCAAAATCAGCCGAGCGAAGGCCGGGACGGGGGCCGAGAAGATCGCCGGGAAGAACGACGAAACGACCGCACGGACTCCGAAACGGAAGATCCCTCGCGACGACGAATCCTCGATCGAAACCATCGAGATCACAGGCCGCGCGACCGATCCATCCGGCCGGCCGGTTGCCGGGGCTACGGTCTATGTGATCGACACCAACACCGGGCGGCACGTTGAGGATAATCCCATCCTGAGCACTGTGACCACCGGTCCCGACGGTCGTTTCACTGCGGTTGGAGTCGAGCTGCGCGTCAAGAAGTCCCAGCCACGTCCTTTGCCCGGCGTGGACGAGAGCCGCTTCCAGGTGGCGGGGACCGCGCGCGGTTTCCGCCTCACCTGGCACGACGAGACGGGCTATCGGCCCACGGCGCGCCCCCGCGCCGATGCTCGGCCAGGCTCGGACGACCTCGAGGCCTTCTACCGAGATGAGCCCATCGTCATCGACCTCGTCTTCGGCCCGCCCGCGTCCCTCCGCGGCAAGGTCGTCGACGACCGCGGCCGGCCGCTCGCCGGTGCGAAGGTGCAGGCCGGGCTCTGCGACGATCCCCGACGGCCCCATGGCGGTAAGTCCTGGTCGTGGACACGCCTCGATGCGACCAGCACGACCCCGGGCAATCGCCGGGATTTCCATGGCTTCCATGCCATGCCTGAGGAGCTCTTCACCACCCGCACCGGCCCCGACGGCACTTATCAGCTCGACGGCCTGCCGCGCGAGGCCCGGCTCCTGACCTTGATCGACCCCGGCCCCGAATACGACGCGAGTTCGGCGACCATCGCCACGACGACCAGGGCCATCCCCGATGTCCGCAGCCTCGGCTACGATGCCGTGCTCAATCACACCTTCGTGGCCCCGCGCGAGGTCCGATTCCTCGTCAACTACGGCGATACCCACCAGCCGGCCCGGAACGCGACGCTCCGAGTCAAGAGCGATCGCACCTTGCTCCGTGCCGGCGGCGTCGGTGTCACCGACGCAGAGGGACGGACGACGTTGCATCTCCGGCCCGGCGAATACGGGTTCTCGGCCGAGCCTCCGCCCGGGACACCCTATCAGCCTGGGGAGGGAACGATCACGATCCGGCCCGAAATGGCCGGGACCGTCGCCATCCTGCTCGATCCGGCCGCAGTCGTGGTCCTGGACGCCCGCGACGCGACGACGGGCGCCGGGATCCCGGGCGTCCGCTTCCAGTACGAGACCGACGCCACGCGGCAGCGCTGCCATCTGTCCAGCCAGCTCGTCTTCATCGATCATCCGGCGACCGACGAACGCGGACAATTGCGCGCCGTCGTCGAGCCAGGCCGGCGTCGGTTCTTCGTCGGGACCGTGCCGCCGGGCTGGACGTTCGAGGGCAGGTCCAGCGACCTGATCGAGCTCCTGGCCGGCCGGGAGATCACGGTCCGCTTCACCTTCAAGAAGAGGGAAGAGCCGAACGCGGCCACGGTGGGGAAATCGACCGTATTTCCCCAGGACGTGATCGAGAAATGGCGACGGCAGCAGGGCTTGCCCCGAGCCGGGAAGTTTCGAATCCGCAGTGATGACTATTCTTTGCGCGATCATCCGATCCCTCTGGGCGAGCTCGAAACCTTCCTCGATTCGACCGACCTGAGCAAGGTCGCCGATCCGGCCGCCGCGCTCTCGGCCAGGTTCCCATCGCTCCCAAAGCCTTACTCCTGGTCTCGCGAGATCATCGAGGACGGCGAGAGACTCCGGAATACCGCGACATCTCGTGCCGACACATCCATCGAGGTTTCCAACGGGCTTGAGGTCGTGGCGTACGACGGCGCCAACGCCCAGGCGGATATCTTCGGCGTGGACCAGAACGGGCGAATCGCGGTGTTTGGGCTTCACCATCTCAGTTCGGTGTTCGGCGTACCGAACTTCGGTCGGTGGCTCTTCAAGGACTTCCGGGGGCCGGATTCGGGCTTCTTCGAGGGTGGTGATGTGAGGCGCATCGAGGCCGGTGACCGGATGACCATCGAGCAGAGAAAGGACCACGCCACCGGTCGTTGGGTTGTGGACCTGACGACCGGGTTCGTCTCCAACCATTCGCGGCATTCGAGCCGAGCAAACGTCCTCGGCGAGTTGATCCGGCAGTATGGCCCCAAGCCATTCCGTCACCGCTTCGTCCTGCCGACGGTGCATGTCGAGGCGCACCTGGAGGGCACGCAGGTTCGGCGGATTAGCCTGATCGTTCTCGAGAATGTCAATCTAGATTATCGACCCACTCCCCTCGATTTCGTGGTCGCCCCGCCCGCAGGGACGCTGATCATCGATCATCGTGAAGACTTCACGCATCCGAAGATGGGCACGGCTCATTACCCTGTGGCCGATGCGATTGTCTATGCCAACGGGATGTCGTCACGGAATCGACTCATCGAGCCCAGGTTGAAAGTGGGCCAGCCCGCGCCGCCGATTGGGCCCGCGAGCTGGCTCGACCGGAACGGCCCGGCCGATCCGCCCAACCTGGCTGGCAAGATCGTGCTGGTCGACTTCTGGGGGATCAGTTGTGGGCCGTGCGCGGCCGCGCTCCCGGAGGTTCAGGCCGCGGCCGATCGCTTCGCCGCCAGGAGCCAGGGCCTCGTGTTGCTCGGGCTCCACGAAAGCGGGGCCACGGTCGAACAGGTCGCCGGCTTCGCCAGCAAGCATGGGCTGACCTATCGGCTGGCCATCGATCGCCCTGCGGAGGAATCCGGCTGGTTCGGCGCAACGTTCCGAGCCTACGGCGTCCGCGCCATCCCCGCCGCCGCGGTGATCGACCGGAAGGGCAGGATCGTCTTCGTAGGCCGGTTCCCCGAGGCGCTCGAGAAAGCGGCGGTCCTGCTCCGGCCGTAGCCAGATCGCCGGACAGATGCTCGTTCGGGACCTCCAGGGTATAGGTCCCAGGTCCCACCCGGTTTTGATACCGGCCCTTGGCGTCAGTCGTCACGGAGCGACTCGCCATCCACTGCTGGCGGAGCAAGATCTTCCTCCCCTCTACTCGCCTGGCCGCCGGTCCGGGCCGATGGACCAGCGCCGCGAACGCCTCCTCGGCATCGGCCCCCGTCCGGCTGAGGTACAGTTCCAGCAACTCGGCATCAGTCAGCCCGCCGAGCGCCCCGAGCTGGTAGAGCATCTGGAGCTGGCGCAGGGCGCCCTTGGCCGATCCCCTCGTCATCAGATGACCCTCGCCGGCCTCTCGTCAAACCGTTCTCATCAGGGTACTGGCCGCGAGGCACTCGGCGCGTTCAGGAATTGGAGAAAAAACGCACCTCGACGAAGGAACTGAACTCAATCGCGTTCAATCACGGCCTTGCGATGCTCGGACTGGAAATACCGATCGGCCAGTCGCTGGGCTTCTTCGACCATCGCGGGCCAGAGGACCGGGTGCGCACGCACATCACGGAGGCGCGGATCGTACTCCAAGAGGACCGTGACGATCTCGAACGTCTCGTCGCCAGGGGGCTCTGGCTCCCATCGCGCCGTTGAAAACCCCATAACACCACTGATGGGCGCCCCCTCGACCACACGGCCAACCTCCAGCGTGGCTGTCCAGTGATTCGTCTTACCCTTGCGGACGTACTTGATCGCGAATTCTTGACGTGGCCAATTGTCGGTCGTGAAGCCTTGCCGCCTCGCTTCTTCCCCCGTGAGAAGGTCTGAGGGGGCCTTTTCCAACTCCTCTTCGGGGGAGTCCGTAGTTCTCGGGTCAGGCTGGCCGCGATCCATCCGCAGTTCGTAGAGCCGGCGACCTCGATAGCCAATGGGGCCGAGGTCCTCGATGATCTGGGCCAGGACCCTGTGTGTCAGGTACAGATAGGAGACCCACTCACCAACACGGAACTTCGGCTTCGATTTGGTTGCGGAACTCATTGGCTCCCCCTCACCAGGGTGGTGTCCCTGTGAGCGATTGTAAGTGATCGTGCAGCACCCTGTCAAAGATGCGGGCGAGCCGGTTGCAGACGCCGCGCCATCGCCGGATTTGAGCAAGTCGAAGTTTCGCTGGCCCCGGGAAATCGCTGAAGTCTTGATGAGCGACCGCGTTTCGCCACTTGTTCAGCGCCTCGAGCTGCTCTTGAAATCGGTGTTCGTCCAGGGGGTCGTGACGTTTGACGTGATCCCAGAATGACGGAACCAGTCGGCCGAAGTCCGCGCCGATACTTCCGGCTTGCGCATTCCCCCGCTCCAATTGACGGTTGCGCTTCAACTCCGCCTTGATGATCGGCTGCAAGTACGTCGGATTGACCAGACCAACGAGCAAATCGGCGACCTCGGAATAAAGATCACGGCAGAAGCCTTGGAAGTGCGACGCGAGCAGCATCACGTAAGCCTGGTTGACTTGCGGGGTCGCATACCACCGGCCGCGGCCCGTGACCCCGACTGCGCGATGCGCGTGCTCGATCCTGTCCAGTTCACCTCTCCTGACCTTTCGCCACTTCTGATAAGCCTTCGACGGCATCTTCGAATCCCGACCAGGCCAGCGATCGATTCCCCAGATTATATCATGAGTCGCCTCGCGCGGCCCGACGAATCAGGGCTCAATCTCCACCTGCATAGCTGAAGAAGACCGGCTCGACGCCGTTGAAGCGGAACGAGAACGCCTTTCCTTCTCCCAGCGCCTTTCCGGTCCGTTCATCGACGACCTTCCGGGCCGCCGGCAGCTCGACGTCGAGGGTAATCCCCTCGGCATTCAACCCGGTCGCGTCTCCTCCTCCGGTGGTGGTCGCATTCACGGGGAGGTTCTTGAGGACGAAAACATACGTACGTCCGGCCTTGGACCAGTAGGTGACCTCGCACTGGGGCGGCCGGTGGCCCTGGTGCGTGACCACCACGCGCGGCGGGCGGCCGGAGGGGTTGATGTGGCGGAGGAACGTGGCGCGGTGGGCGTCGGTAGCCGTGCCCTCCTCGCGGTACTGGAGATAACGCTGGGGCGAGAGGTTCAGGTAGATGGCCTTCCCCCGGACGGCTGGATGGACCTTCTGAGTGCCGAGCGTGTGCTCCGCAATCGCGAAGCCGTCTTGCAGGCGACAGGGGATCGTGTCGAAGAGCTGCCGGAACCTGGTGTAGGAATAAGCCTTGTCCTGGTTGGTCTCGACCCAGAGCGAACCGCCGAAGAAATCGCGCTTGCGCAAGTCTCCGTCATGGGACACGCCGAAGAGGTCGTCGAGAACACCATGGCGCCGGGCCTTGCCGTGCTGGTCGAAGAGGCCGCAGGCGAAATCCGCGATGACCGTGCCCCCAGCCCGGCAGAACTCGCGGATCCGTTCGGCCTCGGCGTCGGAGAGGGCGTAGCAGGCCGGCAGGATCAGGACCTTGTACTCGGCAGGGACCCCGCGGCGGATCAGCTCGTCGTAGGCGAGGAAGTTGTACTGGATGCCCGAGTCGGCGAGCAGGTATTCCCACGCCTTGCGGACGTTGTGCGACGTCCCGAGCCGGTGGTCGTTGCCGCGGTTGACCCAGGTCTTGCCGTGGGGCTCGATATCCAGGCACCAGGAGACCTGGATCGAGGGATGAGAATAGTAGATCGCCACGCCGTCGTGAATCCACCGCGCGCCGGCCAGCTTCGGGCCCTGCACGCCGCCCAGCTCCTTGAGCGTGGCCTTGTATCGCTCGAGCCAGGGGCGCGGCTTGGCTCCATCGAACCAGCCGTCGACCCAGCCAATCATCCCCCGGTTGCCGTGGGCGAAGTAGTACCAGCTCTGCCAGATGTCGTTCTCGGTGCCGAGCCGGTCGTTGTGGAAGTGGGTGGTCACCTGGGCCCAGGCATTGCCGGGATTGAACGAGCGGAGGATCGCCTGCGCGGAGCCCAGGTCGTAAGCCTCGATGAACTGGATGGCCTTGGCGAGCTTGGCATAGTCGTACCCGCCCCAGATGCTCGGCGCCTGGCCGCCGACGAAGCCGCACGGGGTCTGCGGGTCGATGCGGTTGGCATGCTCCACCAGCTCATGGATCAGGTTGGCCCAGACCGAGTCCTGATACGAGAGGCGATCGAGCAGCGGGGAGAAGTCGAGCTCCCGGAGAGGTCGCTCCAGTTGCTCCAGCACGAAGTCGGGCGTGACCCAGGCGGCGCGCGGCGCGCGGCCTCCGTAGTACGCATCGAGCCAGCGCTGATAGGCCGCGTCATCGTCGTTGAGCCGCCAGGGCAGGGGGGTGACGAACGCCCCCCAGGAGATCTCATCATCCAGCGCGTAGGCGACGCGCAGCCGGCTCCTCCGCAGGTTGGCGATGTGGGCCGAAACCCGGTCGCGGAGCCGGCGCCTCAGATTGGCATCGATGGGACGCGGTCCATCGGTCCCGTGGCGGATGACGCGGGGATTGCGCTGGTCCGCCTGGACGGTCGATCGGTTCTCCGACCCGCGGAGATGCAGATCACCCTTGCCGGCGGTGTGATCGTTGTAGAACCGCAGGCCCCACCGCTGAAGCCACTCGAGTGGGCCTTCTCCGTGGTCGGTGAAGCCGCCGTTGAAGCCGAAGTCGCGGCAGAATCGACCGCCCGCCTCGCCGGTGCCGATCGTCCACTGGTAGCGCCAGGGCATGTAGATCCACGTATCCCACCGGCCGATCAGGAAGGCCGGATCCTGCCGCACCGGCCGGAACTCTGGGGCGGTCTCGATGTAGCGGCGATAGGGATCGCCGGCTTCGGCCGGGCCATCGGCTCCGAAGGCGGCCGGCGTCCAGGGAAGCAGGGCCAGCATCGCGACGATGAACTGCCAGTGAGCGCGCGCCATGATTCCACATCCTCACAGGGTCAGGAGTTCCCGAAGAGCGAGCCAACTCCGCCATTCGAGTCGATCGCCGAGCTTAACTCAAGCCGGGAGCTTTCCCCGCCCGCTCCCGGAACGGCGGCAAGGCTGTGGGGTCGCCCTTGATCGCATCATCACAGAAGCCTACAATAGTTGATGAAATCAAGGAGGCTTCCTCCCGAGTGCTGGAACCGCCCGACGGAGCCCGGAAGCCGCGACTGGTTGCGCTCGTCAGGTATTCTCGAGCAAACGCATCTCCATGATCGACTTCGTGACCTTGCCCCCAGACGCGACGGTCCAACCCGACGGATCGAAGCTCGGAGGTTGGTGGCACCGCCAGGACGACGGCCGCGTCGTCTGCGACCTCTGCCCGCGAACCTGCTCGCTCAAAGACGGCGACCGGGGCTTCTGCTTCGTCCGGCAGAATGCCGGCGGGCGGATGGTCTTGACGACTTATGGCAAGAGTACGGGGTTCTGCGTCGACCCGATCGAGAAGAAGCCGTTGAATCACTTCTACCCCGGCACGAGCGTGCTCTCCTTCGGCACGGCGGGGTGCAACCTGGGATGCAAGTTCTGCCAGAACTGGTCGATCTCCAAGTCCAAGGAGATCGAGGCCCTGAGCGAGCGGGCCACGCCCGAGCAGATTGCCATCGGGGCCGAATCGCTGGGGTGCAAGAGCGTGGCCTTCACCTACAACGACCCGGTGCTCTGGGCCGAATACGCCATCGACACGGCCCGGGCCTGCCGGGAACGCGGGATCCAGTCGGTCGCCGTCACCGCCGGCTACATCACGCCCGCGGCGCGCGAGCCGTTCTTTGAGGTCATGGATGCCGCCAACGTCGATCTGAAAGGGTTCACCGAGGAGTTTTACCAGAGGTACACCCTGTCGCACCTCGAGCCGGTCCTGGACACGCTCCGATGGCTTGCGCACGAGAGCGCCGTCTGGTTCGAGATCACCAACCTGGTCATCCCCCAGGCCAACGATGATCCCGGCGAGCTGAAGCGGATGTGCGACTGGCTGCTGGCCCATGTCGGCGACGCGGTGCCGGTCCACTTCACCGCCTTCCATCCGGATTTCCGCTTGCAGGATCGCCCGCCCACCCCGCACCAGACCTTGATCCAGGCGCGCGAGATCGCCCTTGCGGCGGGGCTGAAGTTCGTCTACACGGGCAACGTGGTCGATCCTGGTCGGCAGAGCACCGACTGCCCCGGCTGCGGCACCAAAGTCATCGGCCGCGACTGGCACCGGATCACGTCGTATCGGATGACGGGCAACCGCTGCGGCTCGTGCGGGCAGGTCATTCCGGGCCGGTTCGATGCGGCCGAGGGACGCTGGGGACGCAGACGGATGCCGGTCCAGTTCCCGTCACCGCTCGAAGGTTCACCGAAGTAGCCGGGATTCGCCTCGGGCCGGGCCATCGTTTGGCCGGCTGCGGCGCGAGCTCGGCCGGTTTACCACTTCTTATACGGGAGGAACTTGCCCGACAGGGTGATCTTGACCCGGTCCCCCTTCGGGTCGGCTTCCTTCGCGACGTCGAGGGTGAAGTCGATGGCGGACATGATCCCATCCCCGAACATCTCCTGGATGACGTCCTTCAGCGGCAGCCCGTAGACCTGAAGGATCTCGTGGAAGCGGTAGAGCAGCGGGTCTACCGGGACCGTCGGCATCAGCCCGCCCTTGACGGGGAACCCGGTCAGCTCCGGCAGCCAGGCGGGGTCCAACCCCAGGGCCTCGAGCAGCTTCTCCGCCTGCTCGCGCGTGGCGCTGGCCTGGCGGTAGCAGACCGCCGCCAGGAAAACCGGGTGGCAGCCGACGGTCTTCGCCAGCTCGGCGAATGTCAACCCCTTGGCTGACTTGGCCTGGAGGATCGTCTCGGTGATCTTCGGTAGCATGGGCGCGGTCCCTTCGTGCTCGGTCCTGGGGCTCGTCTCATTCGGAGTGGCCGCCCTGGCTGTGACCCGATGATGTCCGTAAATATCAAGAGATGATGGTTGCGGTGAATCGGTTCGCCGCAACCATCATCTCGATCTCCAGGCTATGCGAGCGTCCAGCCCTTGCGGTATTCGCGATGGAGGAACGGCTCGGCCTCGGGGGCATTGGGGGCATAGAGCTTGGCGGGGTCCCACTCCAGCGTCTTGCCGGCGCGGTAGGCGACATTGCCCAGGTGGTTGGCCTCGGTGAGCCAGCCCGCGTAGTCGAAGTTGCAGGTTGTCGGCGCGCCGGTCTTGCAGGCGTGGATCCACTCGGCGTAGTGGCCCAGCGACTTGGGGATGAACGGCTCGGGGCGCTTGAAGTCGTGGAAGTCCTTCTCGGGCAGGAGGAGGTGCTTGCCGTAGCCGGCCAGGAGCATCCCCTTGGAGCCCTCGAACAGGATGCCGCTCTCCCAGCCCTTCTTGGGAATGGCACCGGTCGTCCAGGGCTCGGGTTTCTCCTCGCCCTGGTACCAGTGGAGCTTCACCGGCGGCAGCTCGCCGCGCGGCCCGTATTCATAGGTCACGTGCATCGAGGCCGGGGCGATCTCGGGGTGGGGCGGGGGTCCGGAAGCCGCGATGGTCCGCGGCACCTGAAGCCGGAGTGCCCAGAACGGCAGGTCGTTGTAGTGGCTGCCGAGGTCGCTCATGGTGCCATTGCCGAAGTCCCACCATCGGTACCATTTCGGCCCGGGGACGTAGAGTTCGTGGAACGGCCGCGCCGGCGCCGGGCCGAGCCAGAGGTCCCAGTCCAGCCCCTTGGGGACCGGCATGGTATCCTTGGGCCGGTCGGTCACATAGACGATGTCGTTCTTGCGCTGGGCCGCCTCCTTCGACTGGAGGCCCCAGGCGCGGTCGACCCAGACGTGCACCTCATGCACCGGCCCGATGGCACCGGCCTGGATCAGCTCGACCACCCGGCGGTAGTTGTCGGTGGCGTGGTTCTGCGTGCCCATCTGGGTGGCGACCTTGGCCTTGGCGGCCGCCTCGCGGATGATCCGCGCCTCCCAGACGTTGTGCGTCAACGGCTTCTCGCAATAGACGTGCTTGCCGAGCTGCAAGGCCGGCAACGTGGCGAAGGCGTGGGTATGCTCGGTCGTGCTCACGACCACCGCGTCGAACTCGCGAGCATGGTCGAAGAGCTTGCGGAAGTCGCGCTCGCGGCGGGCCTGCGGGTACTTCTGGGCGGCGCGGTCGATCGCCGGCTCGGAGACGTCGCAGAGCGCGACGATGTTCTCCGAGGCGACCCCGTGGAGATTGGCCGCGCCCCGGCCGCCCACGCCGATCATGGCGATGTTCAACTTCCCGTTGAGGTCCCGGCCGCGGACGATCGCCGGCGCGGCGATCACGCCTGCGGCCGCGCCCGCCACGGCTCGCCCGAACTGCCGGCGCGTCGGCCGCGCGATGCTGGAGGAGATCGCGTTGTCGCTCATGAGTGTCCCTCCCGGTTGTTGCATCGTCCGTCTCGTCTCATCCCCGGGGCGCGCGCTCGCGCGCCCCGCCCGATTCCCTAGGATGGACCGTGAGGCGAGGCGTTGCAAGATGCCGGTCGGGGGACAGAGCCGTCTCCTACCGATCGCGTTCCAGGGTCAGAGCCACGAGGAACGGGTCGCACTCCTTGCCGGCCGAGAGGACATCGAGCGTCGCAATCTCTTTCTCCGGGTGGGGGTTGGTCCAGGTCATGGCGAATAAGCGGACAAAGAGGCCCGGGGGGTTCTGGGCGACCGTGTCGTTCAAGCCGGTCCAGGCGACCTTGGCTTTGGTCAGCAAGCGGCCCGGAGCTCGGTGCCACCAGTTGGCGAGATCCCGGCTATAGACGAGCGGGATCCGTTCGCTGGAGCCGTCGGTGTAGTGGACGATGTAGGCGCCGATCAACTGACCCTCCGCGTCGGCGCCTCCCTGGGTCGAGTGCAGGAAGTGGAGCCGATGGCCTCGGGCTCTTACCGTGATCCCCTTGACGGCTTGGGGCAGATCAGGGGCCATCCGTCCCCGGACGTGGATCATCCGTTCGCCGATGCGGAAGTAGGTGTCGCCCAGCTTGTGCACCCCGCGCGGCAGACGGTTCAGATCGTTGCCGCCCTCGCCGGGCCCGTCGGCCAGGAAGTCGTTGCCGCGGGAGCCCAGATCGACGAACGTCAGCCGGTCGCGGACCGACGGCGAGATCGGCTCGTCCTGCGGGGGAGCGGGCTCGAATTGGGTCTGCGGATCGGGCTGGAGCCGGAGGGTGAACTCGACCTGGTCGCGGTCGGCCGGAAGGACTTCGACCTGGACCTGGAAGCCGGAGCGGTGCAGGTTGACCACGAGCGGCCGGCGCGGCAGCCGCGGGAGCACGAACGAGCCCTCTCGGTCGGTGGCCGCGGTATCGAACGGTTCGGCGCCGGGTCCGGGATTGACATACACCCCGACGCCGGCCAACGGTCGGCCTTGCGGGTCGCGCACATGGCCGGCCACGTCGCGAGTCATCGGGACCGGTACCTTGATCTTTTCCTGGACCTTCGCCACCGCCGGTGGGATCTCCGCCTGTGTGAGATCAACGACTGCGGCCTTCTCCGGCTCGATCGGCCGAGCTGTGGCCTTCTTCGAGATGGATATGGACGAGCTGTTCGCCCGGCTGGTCCGCAACAGCCGCACCAGCTCGATCTCTCCCCGCTCGGCGACGACCAGACGCCGTCGACCTAGACGGCTGGATGAGCTGCCATCCTGGAGGGAGATGGATTGTTCGCCGGGCGGGACGTGGAACAGGAAGCGCCCTTGCTGATCGGTCTCGAGCGAGTCGACGGCCGCCCCGGATGGGGGGCGCGCCGGGCCATGGCAGGCAACCCGGGCTCCGGCCACGGGCCGGTCGGTCTCGCGGTCGACGACGAGGCCGCGCAAGGGCCGACCCTCGATCACCGTCAGGTCGGCCGGCGTGTCGGCGCCGGCCCGCACGCGCAGCGCCTCGACGGCCCGAGCCGTAGCTGGCGCGCGGCCGGGCACCGTCCAGAGCACCACGTTATAGACTCCCGGCTCCAGGCCGGTGATGGCGAACCGGCCCCGGGCGTCGGTCAGGTCCTCGCCAGAAGCCGTGCCCAGGAGGCGCGCGCGGTGTTCCAGAAGCTGGGCACCGACGGCCGCGCCAGCGACCGGTTTCCCGGTCGCCGCGTCGGTCACCCTGCCGGTGATCCCCCCGGCCGGCTCGAGGATTGCGGTTGGAAGGACGCGCGAGTCCGCTTGGGCCTCGATCCCGGGGCCGATATACCGAGGATGCGAGGCCCAGAGACCGACCCGGGCCCCGTCGGGCAGGATCATCACGAACCGCCCCGCCATGTCGGAGAGGGACGAGGCGAGCAGCGTATCGTGCTTCCGCGCCTCGAGGGGAGTCCATTCGTTGATGGGATGGCCGAGCGAGGTCACCACCATCTCGACCCCGGGAATCGGCATCCCCAATTGGTTCGTGACCGAGCCCTCGACCCGATGGCTGAGTGGCAGGAGCTTCATCACGACTGGGTCGTCCCGCGTCCCGGCGGGCCGGTTCGGGATCGAGTCGCCCACGCTGCCCCAGGCCAGAGACTCACGGTCGCGCCGGGCGACCAGTCTTGCGCTCTCGCCGATCACGTCTCGAGGGAGAATCACGCGACCGTCCGCATCCGTTTCGAAATGGCTGTGTGGCTCGTGCCATCTGCGGACTTCCACCACAATCCCGGGCACACCCTTGTCCTGGGCATCGACCACGCGGACATGGATCGGCCCGGTGTCGGCCTTCTGGATCGCGCCGGTCGCCTGGGGCTGGAGCTGCGGGCCGTCGCCCCGCCCGGCGATCGCCAGGCCGAGCACGGCGGTCGCCATCAGTCCGGCCAGGATCATCGTCAACGTCGTCAGGACTCGGGTCAGGATCTGTCTCGTGATCTCGGACCCCGCCAGCATCGCGATCGTTCCGGAGGTCGCGCCGCCGATCGATCGTCCTGCCGCGAGGGCGGTCGCCGTGCGCGCGAGGGCGGTCGCCAACCGAGGCGACAGCGCCCCGGAGACGGCCTGCCCGTTCAGCTTCGTGCCCGGACCGACCAGGGCGATGGCCGAGGAGAACCCGCGGCGCTGGAGGCGGCGCCGGAGCCGGTCCCGTCCCCGGGCCAGCCGGCTCTGGATCGTCCCGACCGGGCAGTGGAGCACCCCCGCGGCCTGCTCGTAGGAGTGGCCCTCCAGGTCGCAGAGCACGACCGCGGCGCGGAACGGCTCGGGGAGCCGGTCGAGCTCCTCGTACAGCTCGGGCCAGGGTTCCGCGGGGGGCGCCGCGACCGGTTCCGCGGCCTCGATCCGGGCCAGCCGGCGCCGCTCCTGTTCCCGACGCCGGGCGGCCTGGCGCCGCGCCCGCAGCGCCACCCGCCGGGCCACGCCGTAGAGCCAGCTCGCCACGGAGTCTCTCCGCCGGATCAGTCCGGCCCGTTGCGCCAGGACCAGGAAGGTCGCCTGGCAGGCGTCCTCGGCGTCATGGCGGTTTCCCAGCACGGCCCGGCAGACGCCCAGCACCATGGGCCCATGCCGCTCCACCAGCACCGTGAACGCGGCCTCGGCCGCCGCCGCATCGCCCCGCCCCCTGGCGAACTGCTCCAGGAGCTGGCCATCCGTCAGGCCGGACAACGTCCCGACGCGGAACAGCGTCTGCAACGATTCCCCTACGCCGCCCATGCTTCGACCTTGGTCTGCGTGTGGGCCAGCCGCCCCGGCTGGCCCACATCCCCGAGGGAGAGTTTCTCTTTCTTACCCCGGCACGGCGGCAGCTCCAGTCGTAGGTCAGGCTTGAGCCTGACGTTCCGATCCTGTCAGGCTCAAGTCTGACCGACTTTCGTGCCGGAGTAATAGTGGCCAGGCCGATGCCGTCCTGTTCCCGGTTTTTCCGTTCACGCCAGAGTCCGCCTCGATCGGACTCTGGATCCCGTGATGCTTTGCGCTTGTTCCTTGCCTGGTCCGACCTTACGATGAGAGAGGGCGGGGCACCCGTCGGATCGCTTCGGGTGCCCGGAGCCCCCGCGCCCGGCGCGGGGGATTGAACGGGAGAAATCACGATGCGAGACCGATGCAAGGCGTTGGCGACCCAGTCGTTCTGGACCCTTGTGGTGGTCCTGGCGATGCTCGGGTTGGTGCTGGTGCAGGCCGAGGCCCAGCAACGGCCGCCGCGGCGGGTTCGGGGCCAGGTGCGGGATCAGGGAGGGGTGCCCTTGAAGAAGGCCCGGCCCGATGCGGCCGATCCGCTGGCCAAGGCCGGCGGCGCGGCCGGCGGACTCGCCCCGGGCACGTACCATTTCAACTTCCGCCTCCATTCCTTCGACGGGACTCCGCTGGCCGCCTCGTATTATCGCTCGAAGACGGGGTCGTCCGCGCCGGTGGTCCTGCTGGTCCACGAGTCGGGCCGGTCGCGCAAGGACTTCGAGGATCCGGTGCTGGAGCTCAAGGGCCAGGGGCTGGCGGAGCACCTCCAGGGACTCAACTATGCCGTCTTGAGCCTCGACCTGCGCGGCCAGGGGCAGAACCCGCGGCGGTCCCTGGCGCGCGACGAGCGGCTGCGAGTCGTCGAGGACCTCCAGGCCGCCTACTTCTTCCTGGTCGACCGCCACAACCGGGGCGACCTCAACCTGGCCAAGCTGGGCGTGGTCGCCCTGGGCGACGGGGCGAACCTCGCCGCGGCCTGGGCCTTCCAACCCGGCGCGGCGATCACCACCGAGGGACGCCCCAGCGACCTCAGCGCCCTGGTGCTGATCTCCCCCATGCCCGAAGGCTCCGGCTACGTGCTGGGCCATGTCCTGGCCTCGCTCGCCCCCCGCATCCCACTCCTCCTCCAGGCCGGCGAGCGCGACAACGCCTCCAAGGACGCCGTGCAGAGCGTCCGCAAGAACGTCGAACGCGCCCGGCTCAACAAGGTGGAACTCTATCCCTCCTCGCTCCACGGCTACAAGCTCCTCCGCCTCGAGCCCAAGGTGACGGCATCCCTCCTCCGCTTCCTCGAGACCACCCTGCGCGGCCGGGCCGTCGATTGGGAGCCCCAGTACAACCTGATGCCCGTCACCTTCTCCGAGATCCAGACGGTCCGCAACGCCCGGACGGCAGAGACCCCGAAAGACCAGGCCAAGGCCCAGGAGGCCGCCCAACCCAAGGCCGAAGACGCCAAGGACCGCCCGGCCGAACCCGCCAAACCCCGACGGGTTCCCCAGCAACCCCCGCCGCGCGATCGGCCCCGGAATCCGGGCTGAAACCGGCGGACTCCGCGACGGCTGGCCCAGCAAAAGCCCCGCACCCCTTTCCCGGATCGCGATCGACGCCTAGAATTCCTCTACGGCGTGTGACAAATGTCGTAGACGTCCGGAACGTGCGTGGATGTGTTACTCCGGCACGAAAGAAGCTCCAGTCGTAGGTCAGGCTTTAGCCTGACATTCCGAATTCCGTCAGGCCAAAGCCTGACCTACTTTCTTGCCGGCATAAGAGTCTGTTCCGGAAGCCCCCGCAGGGGGGCGGAAGAACGTAGCCAGGGGCGTCAGCCCCTGGGGAACAGCCGAGCGACCCACCCCACCCCTTCGTGTGGACCTCGCCGCCGCAACCTCCGGCAAAGCCG
>JAJPJC010000518.1 GCA_021324445.1 Isosphaeraceae bacterium | reverse complement strand
TCGAGGGCCTCATTGGCCGGGCAGCACAGGGCCGCTTGATTCTTCACGGCGGCGACGAAATCGCCATCGATGGACTCCGTGGTCGGGGCCAGGGGAATCTCTTGCCGGCTCGTGCCGGGTCGTTCTTCCTCGAGGGTCTGGTCGGAGGCGCGGAGCTGGCCCGCCTCCCCGTAGAACTCGAGGACGAAACGGGCTCCCGGCGAGACGCCGGAAATCGCCACCGTGGCCGGGGTCCCGTCGGCCAGGCGGATGGCGGCGGCGGTGACCAGATCGATCCCAGGATCCCACTGGCTGTGAAACGCGGCGACTTCCCGAGCGCGCTGACCGGTGGTCCAGAGCAGGGCATCGACCAGGTGGTCGCCGGCGTCGGCGAGGATACCCCCCCCGGCCACTTTGGGATCGAACCGCCAGGTGCTCTCGGCATCACCGAGCCGTCGCAGCCAGGGCTGGGCCAAAATCGCCGTGACCAGCCGGACCGGACCGAGGGCGCCGGTGGCCAAGCGGCGCCGGGCCTCGACCAGGCTGGGCGCCAACCGATATTGGTGGCCGACAGCGACCTTGAGCTGGCGCCCCCGCGCCAGGCTGACGATGTCGGCGGCTTCTTGGACGTTGGTCGACAAGGGCTTCTCGACGAACAGGTGGCAACCCGCCTGGAGGGCATCGATCGCCAGGCGATAGTGGGTCCGATGCGGGGCGAAGATGGCCAGGGCGTCTGGAGCGACCTCCCGGAGCAACTGCCGATGATCGGCGAAGGCCGGGACCTGGGTGGCGCGCGCCCCGGCCCGCTGCGCCGCCCGATCGGCCAGCGCCCTGGCCGCCGGCAGCTCCGGATCCGCGCAGCCGACGATCGCGACCGCCTCCTGGCCCATGAGCCGGTCCAGGTGGATTCCCGCGGCCACGCCACACCCGGCAATCCCCATCCGCAGTGCCAATGTCCCCATGGCCCCGGCCGCTGACCCTCCCCACACCCTCAGCCGACAACCGGCCTCCGGGGCCGATCGCCGGCCCCGATACCACCCCGGCCTGTCGAGGCTACATCCCAGCAATATCACGGCCTTACGTCAAGAGTCTATCCGGCCCGGTCAAGACCTTATTTTCACTTTTCTTGGGCCTGGTTCCGACCCGAACTCCCTCCATGCAACTTCCGGCCCCGGCGGCCGTCCGCCCATGCCGTGGACCGGATGGGATCGATCCGCCCTGACGGGGCCGAGCGGTGGCCGCCGATCGCCTTGACGCGAGTGCGAACCACCGTTTATCGTATCAACAATGATGGTGCGTGTGGCCTAGCGGTTAAGGCGCCAGATTGTGGATCTGGATATCGCGGGTTCGAATCCCGTCACGCACCCTGGAGTCAGGAAGCCTCGCTTCGACGCACGAAGCCTCAACTCCCATCATTTCCAGCGACTTGCGGCTCGACTCGTCGCAATCCCTCGCTCCCGCCATCTCCTCAGGAAGCATCACGACGCATCGCGAACCATCCCCAGCTTGGAGCAAATAAGGAGCAAGCGGTTGCTTATGGGTCGGGTCATCCACCCTGGATTTCTCGGGGTCCGGCGCGGGCGGGCCGGCCGGATCGGACAGGAGTCGGGGCGCAAATCGGCCATCGGTCCCGGTCGCGGCCAGACTCTGGGACGTCTGGGGGCTTTGGAACAGGTCGGGCAGGACCTCGACGGCACCGCTCGTATCGAAGAGCGAGGCATGAGCGTAGACGTTCAGGGTCAGCCGCGGGTCGGCATGCCGGGCCAGCGTCTGGAGCGTCTTCACCGGCGTGCCGGCGCGGGCCAGCGCCGTGATGTAGCCGTGCCGTAGGCTGTGCAGGTCGACGACTCCCTCGGCAGTCTCGAAGGGGATGCCGCACCGCTCCAGGTCGAGCCGGAGCATCATCCCGGATCGCTTGCGGGGCACGGTCGCGAACACGGGGCGACTGGCCGGCTTGTCCTGGAGCCAGGGGCGGATGGCCGGGAGGCTCGATGGAGGCAGTGGTTGCTCGGCACGCCGGCCGTTCTTGGTGTAGCCGCTTTCGCAGACAACGATAGGGGGGCTGTCATCGAGCCGGAAGGATTCCGGGGTCAGTGAGAGCAGCTCATCCCGGCGGAATCCGGTCAGCGCGGCGACCAGGTAGAGCATCGAGCGATCCAGGCCGGACACCTTCCGCCAGGTCGGGGCGGTCCGGGTCGCCTCGATGAGCATTCGCAGGTCGTTCTCGGCCAAGGCGCGGCGAACCCGGCGGCGGTCCGTGGGATCAGCACCCGGCTTGGCCAGCGCGTTGAGCGAGTAATCCACGGTGCGGCCATCCCGCCAAGCCCACTTGCTGAACGCCTTGACCGCCGTGGCGTAGGCCTGGATGGTCCGGGTCGAGAACCCTCTCCCGGGCGGCTTTCCTTGCTCGCGCAACTCCCCTTGCTCGCGCAGCTTCCCGAGGGCGGCGGCCATCCCCGATGGCGTCAAGTCCCCCAGTCGCTCGACGCGGGCCAGTTCGCAAAGGCGAGTCACATAGAGCCGGGTCTGGTCAATGTGCTGGCCGTTCCGACCGGCAACTTCCAGGCTGGTGATGAACTCGCCGATGTGCTCGGAGATCGACCGCTTCCCCTCCCGGATGAGCCGGGCGGCCTTGGGGTCGTCCCGGGCCTTGGCGGCGTCAACCCCCGCCGCGCGGGCCATCTCCTCGGTGGCGCGCTTGTCCGTGCAGCCCCGACGCATGACGCGCTTGCCGTTGGCATCGGTGAACCGGTAATACCAGACCTTGCCGCGC
>JAJPJC010000354.1 GCA_021324445.1 Isosphaeraceae bacterium | reverse complement strand
TGCCGCCGCGTCCGGCGCCCTTCCGGCAGGCGATGGGCTGTGTGCTGGGCGAGGATGTGATCGCCGACATCGACCTGCCGCCGTTCGACAAGGCGCTGGTGGACGGCTACGCGGTCCGCTCGGAGGACCTGCGCGGGCCGGGGCATTGGCTGCGGCTGGGCGAATCGATCATGGCCGGGCAGACCCCGACGCGGCCCCTGGAGCCGGGGGAGGCGGCCCTGGTGATGACCGGCGCCCCGATCCCGGGGGGGTGCGACGCGATGGTCATGCACGAGCGGACCCGGGCCGACGAGGGCCGCGTCCGGATCGATGAGCCGGAGGTCCGCCCGGGGCAGAACATCCTGCCCCGCGGCCGGGAGATGCAGGCCGGCGAGGTCGTCGTGCGGGCCGGCACGATCCTGGGCCCGGCGCACCTCGGCGTGCTCGCATCGGTCGGTAGGGTCCTTCCCCCGGTGCTGAGTCCGATGGTGACCATCGTCTCCACCGGCGACGAACTGGTCGACCCCGAACGGGTGCCCGGGCCGGGCCAGATCCGGAATTCGAACGCCGTCATGCTCGAGGCACTGGTGGGCCAGGATCGGGCGGTTCCCAAGGTCGATCCCATCGTCGCGGACGAGCTGGCCGAAGTGCGGTCCCGGCTCGAGGCGGCCCTGCAATTCGACGTGCTGCTCATCACCGGGGGCGTCTCCGCCGGCCGTCGCGACCTCGTCCCCGAGTCGCTCGAATCCCTGGGGGTCCGCCGGGTCTTCCACAAGGTCCGCCTCAAGCCGGGCAAGCCGATCTGGTTCGGCGTGGGTCCAGAGCGGGCCGTCTCTCGGCCCGGCACGCTGGTCTTCGGCCTGCCGGTCAACCCGGTGAGCGTCCTGGTCGGGTATCTGCTATTCGTGCGCCCGGCGCTGGCGATCCTGTCCCATCGACCGGCCCCGCCGCCGACCCGGACCGTGCGGCTGACACGGCCGTTCCGCCACCGCGGCGACCGCCCGACGTATTTCCCGGCCCGGCTGGTCCCCGGGCCGGCCACTGACCCGCCCGAGATCGAGACCCTCGACTGGGCCGGCTCGGCCGACCTGCGGACCGTCGCGCAGGCCGACGGCTTCGCCGCCTTCCCCGCCGGGGACCGGGATCATGCCCCGGGGGACATCGTCGGTTTTCTCCCTTTCTAGTCCCCGGTCGCTCGATTAGGGTGGGGACCTCCCGCTCATGAGGGCCTCGGGGATCGGCGGGCGTGGCCCGCCCCACGCGGATTCAAGGACCCGAACATGACCTCGGTTGCCGTCCCGGAACAGGACGCCCGGCCCGCGCAGGCGGAGCCCCGAATCGGCTGGCTGCGCCACCGGCTGGCCGCGGGGGTGGCCTCCGGCCTCTTGCTCTGGACGACCTTCCCGCCGCTGGAGTGGGGCCTGTTCGCCTGGATCGCCCTGGCGCCGTTGTTCTGGCTGGCGACCGTGCGGGGCGCCTCGGCGCGGACCTACCTGGCCGCCTGGGCCGGCGGGCTGGTCTTCTGGGTCCTGGCCGTCCCCTGGCTGCGGCTGATCGGCCCGGGGGCCTGGATCGGCTGGGTCGTGCTGGCCGCGGTCTTCTCCCTCTGGTGGCCCCTCGCCCTGGCGCTGGCCCGCTGGGCCCGCTTCCGGCTGGGCGTCCCGCTCATCCTGGCGGCGCCGATCGCCTGGGTCACCGTCGAATACCTGCGGGCCTACTTCCTCACCGGGTTCCCCTGGTACTACCTGGCGCATAGCCAGTACCGATACCTCTACGTCATCCAGATCGCGGACATCACCGGATCGCTGGGCATCAGCCTGCTGATCGCCATGGTCAATGCCTGGCTGGTCGAGCTGGTGACGCTGCCGCTGTTCCGCCGCGGCGCCGGCCGGTCGCGGCTGACGCCCGGCCAGTCCGCCCGGGTCTGGTCGATCACGATCCTGGTCGGGGCCACCCTCTGCTACGGCGCCTTCCGGGTCGCGACGGGCCGGGATCAGTTCCGCCCCGGCCCGCGGGTGGCGCTCTTGCAGTCGAACCTCGAGCAGGGGCACAAGTTCAAGCGCGACGCCTTCAAGGTCAGGGCGGGGTTCCTCGGGCTGATCCGCCGGGCCCTGGGCCACGACCCGCGGCCCGACCTGATCGTCTGGCCGGAGACCGCGTACCCCTTCTCACCGATCATCGTGGCCGCGCCGGACTTCGACCGGGCGGTCCTGAAGGATCAGCTCGCCTCGGTCCAGATCACGGACGTCACGCCCGAGCAGTGGCGGGACAAGCAGGCGGCCGTGCTCGAGGACCTCCGCCTGATCACGGAGGAGGCCGGCGTGCCGATGCTGGTCGGCAGCTCGGTCTACGACCACCGGGCCGACGGGCTCCGCCGATACAACTCGGCGCTGCTCTTCCAGCCCTCGCGGCCGGGTTACGAATTCTATCACAAGATCCACCTGGTCCCGTTCGGCGAGTTCATCCCGCTGATCAACACGCTGCCCCTGCTGGCCAAACTGACCCCCTATCGCGACCAGATCCCCGACCTCAGCTTCGGCGACGACCCGCGCATCTTCGACGTCGGCCCGTACAAGTTCGCGGCGTCGATCTGCTTCGAGGATACGATCCCCCAGGTCATCGGCCGGTTCTTCACCGGCGTCGACCAGGCCCACCAGCCCGACCTGCTCATCAACCTCTCCAATGACGGCTGGTATCCCGGCTCCTCTGAGCTCGACATGCACCTGGCCATCGCCGTCTTCCGCACGGTCGAGCATCGCGTCCCCCTGGCCCGATCGGTCAACACCGGCTTCACCGCGGCCGTCGACGGCAATGGCCAGATCCTCGCCCGCCTTTCCAAGAACGAGGAGGGCGAGCTGACCATCCGCATCCCCCTCGACGATCGCACCACCTGGTATTCACGCTGGGGTGATTGGCTGGGCCTGACCTGCCTGGCCGTCACCATCGGCTGGATCCCGATGGGCTGGCTCCGGGGACGGCCGCGGCCGCAGGATTGACCATTCCCCCCCGTCTCGCCAGACCAGTTTCCTTGCCTGGACGCGGAGCATGAGTTAGATTTTGGTCCAGTTGGAGCCGCCGGTGGGGGGCGTGGGAATCGCGGTCCGAGCGTTCGTCTTCGGCCCGGCGGCGAACGGCTTGCCGCTTCGCGACGTCTAACCTTAGGATGGTGGGAGTCCGCCCCCCGTGACGCCTCATGCGGCGGGTCCCGGGCGGGCCTCGCTCATCTCCGCACCCTCAACGGTCCAAGCCCCATCCGTGTTCGACTCGCGGCGGCGACGTCGCGAGGATGGTCGGCCGGCCGTCAAATCCTGATTGGTAGGATGGGACCATGACCCAAGTTGGCAAGATCCTTGTGCTGGTCATCATGGCCTTTTCCCTGATCTTCCTGGGTATCTCGACGATGGTCTTCATGACCTCGAAGAACTGGAAGCAGGAGACGGCGAAGAAGGCCGAAGAGGTCAACAAGATCAAGAAGAGCCTCGCCGACGAGCAGGCGAAGCTCGCCGAGGCGAAGAAGAACCTGGAGGACGCCCAGGCCGCCGCGACCCAGGCGACCAAGGCGCTGGAGAGCCAGATCCGCACGCTGGAAGACAACAACAAGCGCGACCTGGCCCAGATCGAGCAGGTCCGCAAGGATCTCGAGGTGGCCAACCAGACGGCCAAGACGTCGCTTGATGAGGTCGAGTCCCGTCGCAAGGAGACGATGTTGCTGCGGGAGCAGAAGGCGGCCGTCGAGAAGCAGGCCAACGAGTATCAGCTCCGCCAGGCCGAGCTGAATGATCACATCCGCGAGCTCGAGCGGATGCTGGACACGGCAACCAAGAACAACGCGAGCCTGCGCGAGACGGTGGCCAAGTACACCACCTTGCTGCAGCGCTCGGGGATCTCCACCGATATCACCCAGATCAAGGGACTCGAGAGCCCGCCGCCGGTCACGGGGCAGGTGCTGAAGGTCGACCCCACCAACAAGCGGCTGGAGGTCAGCATCGGCGCCGACGACGGGCTGGTCAAGGGGCACGAGCTGTTCCTCTACCGCACCCAGCCCCGCGCCGAGTATCTCGGGCGGGTGCAGGTCATCGAAGTGGACCCCGATCAGGCCGTGGCGCGGGTCCTGGGAAGTACCGTCCAGGGCAAGAAGATTAAGGAGGGCGACATTGTCTCGTCTACCATCAACCCGCGGTTCTAGCGGCACGACGACGGCGGGCCGGGCGGCCGCCCAGCGCCGCCCGGGCGGCGTCCTGGTCCAGGCCCCCAAGAGCGACATTTTCGTCGCCCTCCTGGGGATCTCCCTGGGCGCGATCCTGCTGGCCACCCTACTGATGACCCTGCTGTTCTCCCAGTACGGGTTCTCGACCAAGGTCTAGGCCGACGGGACCTCGCCGCCCCGATCGGATCGATTCCCGATTCCGAATCCAGGATTCCGGACGGA
>JAJPJC010000241.1 GCA_021324445.1 Isosphaeraceae bacterium | reverse complement strand
TCCGCGTCTTCGTGCTCAAGACGGATTTCCCCGAGGATCGCTGGATTCGCGCGGTCGATTTTCATCCCGGTAATCGCTCGGTCGTGCACCATATCATCGCGGGCGTGGATCCGTCGGGCCGGGGTCGCGAGCTGGATGCGGCCGACCCGGGCCCCGGGTATTACAACCTGGGTGGTTTCGGCGATGGAGTGCCCATCTCCGCCTTCCTGCCGATCTGGACCCCGGGCGCCAAGTCCCGCTACTGTCCCGACGGCACCGGCTACATGCTGCCCAAGGGGGCCGACATCTTGATCCAGGTCCACTACCACAAGACCGGTAAGCCCGAATCCGACGCCACGTCCGTGGGCCTCTATTTTTCCAAGAAGCCGTTGCCGCGCGAGGTCCATACCGGATTCGTCTTTCCCAACCTGACGCTGCGCCAGGCGCTGGCCGCCCGCACCAAGGTCGAGGAAGCCCAGAAGGCGGGGAAACGCATTGGAATCCTTGAGTTGTTCCGCGAAGTGGAGGCCATGGTCATTCCCGCCGGGTCGCCTCGGTATGAAGTCAAGGCATCGACCAGGCCCGGAGCCAATCTGATGGCCCGTCCGCTCGACCGTGACATTCTGATCACTTCGGTGATGCCCCACATGCACTGGCTCGGCAAGGACTTCACCTTCACGGCGGTCCTGCCCGATGGCAAGACGCGGATCCCGCTGATCCGGATCGACCACTGGAACTTCAACTGGCAGGGCACCTACGCTTTCAAGGAGCCGATCCGCGTGCCGAAGGGTTCGTGGTTCGAGGTGGAGGCGCACTTCGATAATTCCGACACGAACCCGGCCAACCAGAACAAACCTCCCAGGGTCGTCAGGTGGGGCGAGGGGACCAACGACGAGATGTGCATCGGCATCTACGAGTGGGTCGTCGTCGAGGGTGAACCGGAGCCGGAGCGTAGACGGGGCCGCGGCCTCCGATTCGGTGCCCCGACGGACAACCAAGGGCAGGGGACGTCGAAGGGGACGGAACGAAAGACGACGAAAGGGGAATGACCGGTGTCGGGAATCACGGATGTCCGTTCATCATTTCCCCCGCGCGGACCTGAGGAACGGACACCGAGAAGGTCGGGAGGCTCACGCCGAGCTGCCGGCAGAAGTCAGCGACGGTCCGGTGAGTCGTGCGCTGAGGGGGCGGACGATCAGCCTGGGCAGGAGGCGGAGCCGGGGACTCATAGGTAGGGTAGGTCCGGAGCTGAGCGTACCGTGCCATTCTCAAGCCAGGTCGTCTGCTTGGGCCGTCGCGGTCGTGTGGCTCCCGCGGCCCCAGGAGGCTCCCACGGACAGGGTCGAATGCGCCGCACGGGAAACAGCCGGGCGAGCGACCGGCCCGGGAAGGGCGACTCCCCCGGCCGTCCGGTCAGGTCGGCGATGGCGGCCGGCAGGTCGCGCAGGCTGGCGGGCCGCCGTGCCAGGTAGAGGGTGAGGTCCCATGCGCCCTGAAAGAGCCCCGCTGCCCGCAAAGGGCGGAGATGCTCGCGATCGGTCCCGTAGCCTTCAGGACTCCTGCGTTAGATTTCAGGGCGAGTTGACGCAAGACGTTGTAGGCAGGAGACTTATGACATCAAAGCGAGTTGATGCCTCAAAGTCGCTTGATGACACAATCCAATGCCTAACAAGGGGTTACGTCAGGACGGTCTCTCGACTTAACGGAGTAGTGCTAATAGGAATCGGCCGAGACAACCTCGCCGCCGGCGATGCTCCCCAGGGCCCGCCAGGCCGGCCAGTTGATCGAGTCCTTGATGAAGCGGACGCTGCCGTCGGCCAGCAGGGTATTCACGCCTCCGGGGTGGCGGCTCCGCGCCGTGACCGCGGCGTAGGTGGGCCCGCCGTCGTCCTCATCCATCGAGGTGAGGTCGGAGTCCTGCGCCGGCGTGCCGGCGAAGGCCCGGGTATTCGGCGTCAGCGCGGTGGTGAATCCATCGTAGAACGAGTTGCCGTTGGACCAGTGGGTGTGCCCCGAGGCCACCCGGCATCGCGGGGCACTCGCGGCGACCACCGCGAGGACGGTCGCAGGGTCGGGGAGCGCCGCGGGACCGGCCAGGGCCGCCGGCGGCACCCCCGTGCAGTCGTGGAACGCCTGCTGATAGGTCTTCACCTCCGCGGCGAGCATCGACTGACTCAGTCCGTCGGTGAACGCGGCGAATCGGCGGCTCTGATTCGGACCGAAGGCGCTGCGGTTCGGGGTCGGGACCGCGGCCCCTCCGAAGACGTACCAGTCGCCGTCGCACCAGCCATAATTCGAGACCCCATACGTCGTGGTCCCACCGGCGGTGGTCGTGCTCGTGATCGGCTGTGGGGCGACCTCACTCGGACAGATCAAGACTTCCCACGTCGCGGAGACCGCCGTGAGGTTCGAAGGGTCGGTGGTCTTGTTCGTCATGTTGATGGCGTGGTACAGCGGTCCCAGCTCCAGGAAGGGGGTAATCCGCGCGGTCACGCCCCACTGCGACTTCCACGCCACGGTACTGCCCGCGAACCGCAGCACCTGCTGCGGCGGCAGGACCCCGTGCATCGACTCATAGTTGTGCATCCCCAGGCCGAGCTGCTTGAGGTTGTTGGCGCACTGCATCCGGCGGGCCGCCTCCCGCGCCGCCTGGATTGCCGGCAGCAACAAGGCGATCAGCACGGCGATGATCGCGATCACCACTAAGAGTTCGATCAGTGTGAAGCCCCGGCACAGGGATTGATGTCTCACGATGGTCGCTCCTGAGAGTGTGGGAGTGGCGCCGTTGAGATTGGGTCTCAACATGGGGTGCCCCGCCGTCGGCGCGGGGTTCCGCATGCGGAAAAACACCCGATTGCCTGCTTCCAGCGGTTGCGAATCATCCGAGTCGGCGGGCTCGGGGCCGCCCCGGTCGCGGGAAATGAGACTGAGATTCAGTCTCAATTGAGAGTGTTGTAGTCGGGCTGGTGTGCGGTGTCAAGCCCCCTGGGGAACTGATCGGGACCGGAGGGTAGTCGGGCGGCTCGGAAGTGGGGAATGGTGGATCGGGGCGGATATCCGGGGAAGGTCGCGAGGTGGATTCGAGTGTGGGCCGTCGCCGGCCCGATCGCGAGGAGTCTGGTGACGGTGGGCAGGCGGGCCCCGCACCCTGGGCAGGTCGGGTTCAGCGGGTTCGACCCCGCGAAATCGAGGGCGGGAACCAGCCCATTCCCGGGTTGGCTGGGACTCTGGAGGTCTTGGCAGTCCTTGCCGGGTCGTGATACCATACCATAACCTCGTGGGAGATCGGGCCTAAGAGATTGACGATGGACCGTCACCCGCTGGGAGCGACCCCGGCTGCCGGGACCGCGATCGTGTGGGTTTCGGTTTGGTCCGCTGGGTCGTGCCGCGCCGGGCGCGGCGAGAGACGTTCTGAAGAGGAGAGGAGCCCATGGGTGGGTCCATTCGAGCGTTACGAGTGACCCTGACATCCTTGGTTTTGGTCGCGGGCTACGGTTGGAATCGGCCGCAGGTCGCGGGGAGCACCGCCGAGCCGCTGCCCCAGGCCCCGGCCCATGCCCAGGCGCCGGAGCGGGCCGGTGGGACGGACCCCGGCAAGCTTCCAACGCCGGCAACGCCGTCAGCCCCAGGTGCTGTGCAGACGTCTGGATCGGGATCGCGGTGGCAGGAGGTCGCCCCGTTCTTCAGTCAGGCGGGCGCCGAGCCGCCACGACCGTTCGTCCCCTTGCGGCCGGCGACCCTGGAGGATCGGCGGCGGACCGAAGCCATGCGTCTTTACAGCGCCGCGAGGGCCCTGGAGGATCAGCGGCGGTGGCCTGACGCGGTGGCCCTGCTCCAGCAGGCTGCGACCCTGGACCCCGACTCGCTGGCCATCGCGCGCCGCCTGAGCCGGATCTACATCGGCGCGCTGGGGCGGCCCGATCTGGCCCTGCAGCATGGCCGGCGCGTGCTGGCCCTCCAACCGGGCGATACCGAGACCCTCTCCCGCCTGGTCGATTTCTTCGTCGGGCGGAATGACTCGGCCGGGGCCGAGGCCCTCTTGAACGAGGTCCTGGCCAACCCCAAGCTCGAGGCCCACTCCCCGGGCCGGCTGCTGGCCTTGAACGAGCTGGGCAAGCTCTATTCGAGCCGGCTCAAGCAGCTCGATAAGGCGGCCGACGCTTTCGCCAAGGTCATCGCCGAGCTGGACGACAAGTCGGCCAACCGGCTCTCCGCTTCCGACCTGGCGCGGGTGCTGGGCAACGACCCGGCCACGGCCTATCTCAACTTCGGCCTGATCTTCCTCGCGGCCAAGCGCGACGACCTGGCCGTCAAGGCCCTGGAACGCGGGCTGGTCTACGATGAAGACAACCCCCAGATCGCACTCAACCTGGCGGAGACCCTGCTGCGGTTGCACCAGGGGGAGCGCGCCTTGAAGCTGGTCGAGCGCGCCATCCAGCGCCAGCCCCAGGGCGTCGAGGCCTACGAGCTGTTGGCCAAGGTGTTGACCGCCCTGAAGCGAGCCTCGGAGATCACCACCCGGCTGGAGGAGGCGGCGCGGCGCGACAGCAAGAACGTCCCACTCCAGTACGTGCTGGCCGATCACTACCGCGAGACGGGTCAGATCGAAAAGGCCGAAGCGCTGTACAAGGCCCTGCTGACCTCGCAGCCCACGCCGCAGACCTACCGGGCCCTGGCCACGTCCCTCTTGAAGCGGAAGAAGGCCGCCGACCTGCTCAAGGTGATCTGCGAGGCCCTCAACAGCGAGGCGACCAAGCAGGCGATCATCCCCCAGATCCAGGCCGCCGCCGCCGATGACGAGATGGCCGAGGCCCTGCTCGACGCAGGCCTCCGCGGACTGGCCCAGCAACCCCCCAGCCTGCCTCGGAGTGCCTTCACGGTCCTGAACCTCATCGCCCACAACCCGGGGCGCGCCAGCTCCCACAAGGCCCGCCGGCTCGAGAAGCTGCTGAAGCTCCTGCGGCTCCAGCTCGAGCAGTCGCCCAATCCCTTGGTCTACGTCGAGATCCACGATGCCCAGCGCGGGCTGGGGCGCCACGCCGAGGCGGCCGCCACCCTCCAGCAGTTGATCGCCAAGTATCCCGGCGAGAAGTCGATCCGCTACCTGGCCGTCCTCGCCGAAGACCAGCGCCGCGCCGGCCAGCTCGACGCGGCCAAGGCGACCATCCGCGAGGCCAGGGCGCTCGGCCCGGCCGAGCCCGAGTCCCAGGTCCAGCTTGCCCAGGCCCTCGCCAAGCTCGGCCAGATCGACGACGCCATCGGCATCCTCCGCGACCTGAGCCAGCGCGACCCGAACAACGCCGCGCTCTATGACGTGACCCTGGGCGAGCTGCTGATGACCTACGGCCGCAATGACGCCGCCATCAAGCTGTTCGAGGACCTGCTCAAGCGCTACGGCGATAACGACGAGCTGGTCCGGATGGCGCGCTCCTACCTCTCCGTCATCTATGTGAACATGGGCAATTTTAGCAAGGGAGAGGCGGAGCTGGAACTCCTCCTGAAGCGCAACCCCGACGAGGCGCAGCCCAACAATGACCTGGGTTACCTCTACGCCGAACAGGGCAAGAACCTCGACAAGGCCGAGGCGATGATCCGCAAGGCGCTGCGGGAGGAGCCCGAGAATGCCGCCTACCTCGACAGCATGGGGTGGGTGTTATTCAAGCAGGGCAAGACCAAGGAGGCCCTGGAGGCGATGATCAAGGCCGTCGAGCAGATGAAGGCGGACATCGATCAGAAGGGACGCAACCCGGACGCCACGATCTACGAACATCTCGGCGACGTCTACTTCCAGCTCCAGGAGACCGACAAGGCCCAGGACGCCTGGCGGCAGGCCCTGACCATCGCCGAGCAGGCCGTCCCGCCCGATAAACGCCGGGACGAGATCCGCAGGAAGCTCGAAGGGCTGCGGAAGCTCGGCCCGGCGCCCAAGACCTCATCGAATCGGACACCTTAGTTATTGGTCATTTGTTATTGGTTATTGGTGATTGGTCAGCGGTGCCGGGCCTCCGGGAAGGAATCGCAAGCCCCGAGCTTTTGACTTTGACGGCCCGCCCAGCCGCAGGAGCAGCGCGGCTATTGACCAATCACCAAGAACCGATAACCAATAACGCCCGAGGGAGACAGAGAATGGCCGGACATTCCCATTCCGCCAATATCGCGCATCGCAAGGGGCTGGTTGACGCCCAGCGCGGGAAGTTGTTCACGAAGTTATGCCGGGCGATCTATGTGGCCGCGCGGACCGGGGGCGGCGATCCGGCGGCCAACATGCGGCTCCGCTATGCGATCGATAAGGCGCGGTCGTTCAGCGTGCCCAAGGAGAATATCGAGCGGTCGATCAAGCGGGCGACCGGTGAGCTGGGTGCCGAGAACTTCGAAGAAGTGGTCTACGAGGGCTACGGCCCGGGGGGCGTGGCCGTGCTCTGCGAGGCCCTGACGGACAACCGCAACCGCACTGCCGGTGAGCTGCGCCGGGTGTTCGAGGCCGCCGGCGGCAACCTCGGCGCCAGCGGCTGCGTCAGCTTCCTGTTCCACTTCAAGGGACTCTTCCTCGTCGATCCCAAGCACGTCGACGAGGACCGGCTGATGGAAGTCGCCCTTGAGGCCGGCGCCGACGACGTCCAGTTGGTCGAGGGCTTCTACGAGGTCACCTGCGACCCGAAACTCTTCGAGACGCTCCGCAAGGCGCTCGACGATGCCCGGATCCCGACCGAAAGCGCCGAGACCAGCTACATCCCGACGACCCTGGTCGACCTCGACGTCGAGAACGGCAGGAAGATGATCCGGCTCAAGGAGCTCCTCGAAGAGAACGACGACGTGCAGAACGTCTATGCCAACGACAACATCCCCGAGGAGGCCATGGCCTCTTAGGCCGTGGTCCGTGGTTCGCTTCGCGGGCTGACTCGCCTGGTCCGGGAGAGACGAGGCACTCGCAGAGAGCGGAGACGGCGCCACGGAGCGGCAGCTCCGACCACGGACCACGGACCACGGACCACGGACCAAAGGACAAAAGATGCCATTCGTGAAGTCGGAACGGCTGCGGAAGCTGCCCGCCTACCTGTTCGCCGAGATCGACAAGAAGAAGAAGGCGGCCCTGGCCGCGGGCCGGGACGTGATCAACCTCGGGGTCGGCGACCCGGACCGGCCAACCCCGCCGGCGATCGTGCGCAGCCTCCAGCACCACGCCGAGAACCCGGCGTTCCATCAGTACGCGCTGGACCAGGGGGCCCCGGAGCTGAGGCGCTCGATCGCGGCGTTCTGCCGGATCCGGTATGGGCTGGACCTCGACCCCGAGACCGAGGTCCTGCCGCTGATCGGTTCCAAGGAAGGGCTGGCGCATCTGCCGCTGGCCGTGCTCAATCCGGGCGAGCTCAGCCTGGTGCCGGACCCGTGCTACCCGGTGTATCGCTCCAGCAGCATGTTCGCCGGGGCGGACGTGTACAGCATGCCCCTGGAGCCCACGCTGGGGTTTCTCCCGGACCTCGAGGCCATCCCCGCGGACGTCTACGCACTGGCCCGGCTGGTTTTCTTGAACTATCCCAACAATCCGACGGGGGCCATGGCCGACCGGTCGTTCTTCGAGCAGGTGGTCGAGCGGGCCAGCGCGCACAACCTGGTGATCGCCCAGGACGCCGCCTATAACGAGATGTACTACGAGGAGCCACCTCCCAGCATCCTGGAGGTTCCCGGGGCCAAGGAGCGCGCGATCGAGTTCCACAGCCTGTCCAAGACCTTCAACATGACCGGCTGGCGGATCGGATTCGCGATTGGTGGCGCGCCGATCCTCGCGGCCCTCGGGCAGCTCAAGGCCAACATCGATTCGGGGATCTTCACGGCGATCCAGTTCGCGGGCAAGACGGCGCTGGACGACTACCAGGACCTGGCACCGCCGATCCGGGCCTTGTACAAGCAGCGTCGCGATGCGTTCGTCGCGGCGCTGCGCCAGATCGGCTGGGACGTCCCCACGCCCCGGGCGACCTTCTACGTCTGGATCCCTTGTCCCAAGGGGTACACCTCGACCGAGCTCTGCACCCGTCTGCTGGAGGAGGCCGACGTCGTGACCACCCCGGGCATCGGCTTCGGCCGGACCGCCGACGGCTACATCCGCGCCGCGTTGACCGTCGAGACCCCGCGCCTGCTCGAGGCCGTCGAGCGGATCGGGAAGTTGGCCTTATGACAGCCGGACCGATCCTGTCTCCTCCGGTCCTGATCGGCCTGGGCAGCAACCTGGGCGACCGCCGGGCCGCCCTGGAAGGTGCGATCGCAGCCCTGGCGGGGACGCCGGGGATCCTCGTCCGGAAGGTCAGCACGTTCCACGAGACCGATCCGGTCGGCGGACCACCGGGGCAGGGGCGTTATCTCAACGCCGCGGCCGTGCTGGAGACATCGCTCGACCCGTTCGCATTGCTGAAGGTCCTCCAGGGGATCGAGGCGCGGTTCGGCCGGGTCCGGACCGTCCGCTGGGGCGAGCGGACCGTCGATCTCGACCTGCTCCTCTTCGGCGATCGGATCATCGACACACCCGAGCTGGTCGTGCCCCATCCCCGGTATTCGGTCCGTCGCTTCGTCCTGGAACCGCTCGCCGAAGTGGCACCCGAGGCCGTCGATCCGGTCAGGAACCGGACGATCCGCCAATTGTTGGTCGAGCTCAACCGTGAGTCCTCCTGAGAGGACCTCCGAAGGTGCGCCGAGGCGGCGCGCGCTGGTCCTCTGCACCGCCAGATTAGGCTCAACTCCTGCCCTGGCTTCCTCTTGCGGCCGGTCGCAGGTTGTGATATCCTTGCCGGAGAGGTCCGAAGCTGGGAGGTGTTGCCGTGTTCACGCCTGAAGACATTCAAGCTCGTGTTCGTCAGCGGGTCTTCGTTCCCGTGCGGATCGTCACCGGTGCCGGGCAGTCTTTTGACGTCTACCATCCCGATCTGATCATGGTGGGCCGCCGCTCCTTGACCATCGGGGCCGCGAGCAACGAAAACCCGTCCCAGTACGACCGGACGACGCAGGTATCCATTGTGCACGTGACCGCCCTGGAGGATTTGCCCATGCCGGTGGCCCCGGCCGCTCCCGGCGGCAATGGGTCGCAGTGATCTTGGCTCATCAGCCCTCAGTCTTCCCCACCGCAAGGCCCCTCGCGGGCGTCCCGTAAGGCCGCGTCGGCCAACGCATCCAGCCGGCCCTCGGCGACATCCCGCTCGAACTTCCGGTCCCAGGCCGCGGCATCGCACTCGGCGAACCAGGCGCGGAGCGCAACCAGATCGTCATCAGGCAGCTTGCGGATGGCAACCTCGATTTCATGGAGAGTGCTCATGACAACCGCAGAGCGCTCGCGACCAATCGAAGCAATGGCCCCTGCCGCCTGACCTTTCGTTCCTCAGCCTCTGGAACCCGGATCGATCGGCGCGGCCCCCTTGTCGCTGGCAATGCCCGCCTTTATCATGCGTTCTTCTTGCCGTGCCGGGCCATCAGGCTGGTCTGGTTGGCATTCTCTCCCGTGGTCTGGCGATGGCCAAGAAGAAGGACGCCGAGAAAGCGAAGCCGGCGGTCAAGGCCGACGATTCCGGGATCAAGGTCGTCGCGCGGAACCGTCGCGCGCGGCACGATTACGAGCTGCTGGAGAAGGTCGAGGCCGGGCTGGTGCTGACCGGCACCGAGGTCAAGAGCTTGCGCAACGGCAAGGCGAACCTGGAAGATGCCTACGCCGAGGTCGACCGCGGCGAGGTCTGGCTCCTGGGCTGCGACATCCCCGAGTACGTCCAGGCCAACCGGATGAACCACGCGCCCAAGCGGCCCCGCAAGCTGCTGCTCCACCGCCGCGAGATCAACAAGCTGGGGATCAAGGCCGGCGAGAAGGGGTTGACCCTGGTCCCGCTATCCCTCTATTTCCGGAAAGGGATCGCCAAGGTCGAGCTGTGCATCGCCCGGGGCCGCAAGACGTTCGACAAGCGCGAGGCGCTCAAGCAGCAGGAGGCCAGGCGCGACATCGATCGGGCCATGCGGCGGCGTTGAGCGAGCCGGCTGTCTCATCTCGATGAGGGGAGCCCGGGTATGAGGCTGCATCGTCGCGACTGGATCGGCCTGGCGGCCGGGGGCATCCTGGCCGGAGGGTTCGCACCGCCGGCTCGGGCCGGGGCCTTGTCCGCGGCCCAGCGCCCGTTGACGATCACCGGGCTGACGGTGACGCCGATCGCGCTGCCCGACCCGCCGCTCCTGGCGGCCAGCGGCTGCCACGGGCCGTACTTCCTCCGCAACGTGGTGGAATTGCAGACGGAAGGCGGGATCGTCGGCCTCGGCGAGACCCCCGGTGGCGCGAGCGTGACCGCGGCCCTGGAGCGGGCTCGGCGGATGGTGGTCGGCCAGAACGCGTTCGCCTACCGGAAGTTCGCCCGGGACGTGCAGGCGCTGGGCATGGGCGCCTACGCGGGGATCGAGCTGGCCTGCCTCGACGCCTGCGCCCGGGCGACCGGCCGCCGGCTCTGCGAGCTGGTCGGCGGGCCGGTCCGCGATCCGGTCGAGTTCGCGGCCTACTTGTTCTACCGATATGCGGCCGATCACCCCGTGATCCTGGCGGATCCCCATCTGGTCGATTCGCGGGGTCGCGGCGACCGGGCCCTGGACTCCTGGGGCGAGGTCCGCACCGCCGAGGCGATGGCCGACCTGGCCGTGAAGTTCCGCGACCGCTTCGGCTTCCGTGTCTTCAAGCTCAAGGGCGGCGTGCTCGCGCCGGAGGTTGAGCGCGACAGCTTGGTCGCGATGGCCGAGCGATTGGGACCCCAGGCCCGCCTGCGGATCGATCCGAACGCGCGGTGGAAAACCGCGACTGCCGTCCGCATCGGACAGGCGATCCGGCAGCTCCCCCTGGAATACTACGAGGACCCGGTGCAAGGCCAGGCGGCCATGGCCGAGGTCCGCCGCGCCACCGGTCTGAAGATGAGCACGAACATGTGCGTAACCCAGTTCGCTCACATCCCGGACGCCCTGCGCCTCCATCCCATCGACGTCCTGCTCTGCGACCACCACTATTTCGGCGGGTTCGCCGGCTGCCTGGCCCTGGGCCCGATTGCCCGCGCCGCGGGCTGGGCGCTGAGCCAGCACAGCAACAGTCACGCCGGCATCACCATGGCGGCGATGATCCACCTCGCCGCCTCGATCCCCGAGCTGACCCTCGCCAGCGATACGCATTACCCCTGGCTCGTCGAGGGCTTCGACATCATCGAGGGAACCCCCTTGGCCATCCACAAGGGAGCGATGGCCGTCCCTGCTGGACCGGGACTGGGTGTGACCCTCGATCGCGACAAGCTGGCCCGCGCCCACGAAGTCTACCAGAAAAGCGGGATGCGCCGCCGCGACGATCGCTCGCTCATGCGTCAGCTCGAGCCCAACTGGACCGGGGAGTTGCTCTGAACGGAACCTCAGTAGGGCCGCCGCCCTGGGCTGCCGTGTGCCCGCCCAGGGCGGCGGCCCCACAGGGGTCATGTCGCCCGCGTCGCGCGGATGACGCGGGGATGCTGGGCGTGATCGCGGATTGTCGGTGCCAGGCGGAGGTCGTGCTGGTTCTCGATCAGGGCGCGCACGGGTTGCTCCTGGGCCGTCCCGATCTCGAGGATGAGGTGGCCGCCCGGCTTGAGCAACGGGACGGATTCCTCGATCACGTGAGCAACCAGCTCCAGCCCGCTCGGTCCGCCGTCCAGCGCCAGGCGGGGCTCGAAGTCGCGCACCCCCGGCTCGAGCTGCTCGATCTGCCCGGTGGGGATGTAGGGTGGATTGGACACGATCGCGTCGAACGGGCCTTCCTGGGCGGCAGGCTCGAGGCGATCGCCGAGCCGGAAGTCGATCCGGTCCACGACCCCGTGCCGGGCCGCATTCCGCCGGGCGACCTCCAGGGCCGGCTCACTGATGTCGATCGCCACGAACTGAGCCCCGGGGTGGCGGTGGGTCGCGGCGATCGCCAGGCAGCCGGAGCCGGTGCCGACGTCCACGGCGCGGGGCGCCTCCACCGCTTTGGTGACCGCCAGGAACTCGACGACCACGAACTCGGACTCCGGCCGGGGGATCAAGACCGCGGGCGAGACCTCCAGGGCCAGCGAGTAGAACTCCTTGCGGCCGACCAGATAGGCGACCGGCGCCCCTTCGGCGCGGCGGCGCACCAGCTCGCGGAACTGGCCGCGTCCGCGCTCGGCCACCTCCTCGGTGAAGTGGGTGTAAAGCTGCACACGCTCCCATCCCAGCACATGAGCCAGCATGACCTCGGCATCGAGGCGCGGGCTTTCCGACCCCCGTCGCTTGAGATAATCGGTCGTCCACGACAGCAGACGTCCGACGCTCCACGACTCCTCGGAGCGGCCGTCCGGGCTCGTACCGGCACTGGGCGATTGGCGGACATCCATCACAGGGGCACCCCGAGGACAGCCGGCACGGGCTCGACGCGTCACACCAACGACTCGAGGACCAGCCGGCGATCATGCTCGATCAGGGCGGTGGTCAAGGGGAGCAGGTTGCCTTGCATGACCTGGTCGAGGTTGTAGAGGGTCAGGCCGATCCGATGATCGGTCACGCGGTTCTGGGGGAAATTATAGGTACGGACGCGCTGCGAACGGTCCCCGGATCCGATCAGGGCCCGCCGGGTCTGATCGCGCTCGGAGCGGGCGGTTTCCTTGATCTGCTCAAAGAGCCGGCTCCGGAGGATCCGCAGGGCCTTCGTCTTGTTCTTGTGCTGACTCCGCTCGTCGCGGCAGTTGACCACCAGTCCCGTCGGCAGGTGGGTGATCCGCACGCCGCTTTCCGTCTTGTTCTGGTGCTGCCCACCCGGCCCGCCCGATCGCATGACGTCGATGAGCAGGTCCTCGGGCCGGATCACGACGTCGACGTCCTCGGGCTCGGGCAGGACGGCGACCGTCGCGGCGGAGGTGTGGATCCGCCCCTGGGCCTCGGTCTCGGGCACGCGCTGCACCCGGTGGCCGCCGCTTTCGAACTGGAGGTGCCGAAAGGCCCCCTCGCCGGTCACGCTGAAGGAGACTTCCCGGAAGCCGGCCAGCTCGGTCGGCTCCAGGTCGAGCGTCTCGAACTTCCAGCCCATCTGCTCGGCGAACTTGCGGTACATCTCGAAGAGGTCGCGGGCAAACAGCGCCGCCTCATCGCCGCCGGTCCCGGCTCGGATCTCGACGATCAGCGCGGCGTGGCCGGTCCCGGCCCGTCGATCGTAGAGCATGTCGCGGAGCTCCTCGCCTTCCTGCCGCCGCCGCGCACGCAGTTGCTCGAGTTCCGCTTCGGCATAGGAGCGCATCTCGAAGTCGGCCTCATTCGCACAGAGCTGCTCGGCCTCCGCGATCTGGCGGTTCAGATCGAGATAACGCCCGTAGGGGATCGCAACCTTCGCCAGCGTGCCCCGTTCCCTGGACAGGGCCGCGACCCGCGCGGCATCCGCGGTCACCTCCGGGTCGAGCAAGCAACGCTCGATCTCCTGGAATCGCTGGTAATCGGCTTGAAGCTTTTCAAACATTGATTAGTCCGTGGTCCGTTGTCCGTGGTCCGTTGTAGGAGCTGCCGCTCCGTTGCGCCGTCGTCGCCCGTCTTTCGAGTGCCTTAGCTTTCCTGAACCAAGCTCCTCAGCCCGCGTCAGCGACCAACGGACCACGGACAACGGACCACGGACAAAGTAGAACGGCCCGGTGGCGGACGATGATAGGCGTCCGCCGGCGGGCCGTCCTCGCAAGCTCGTGGTTTCGGGCTAAGCCTTGGTGGTCGCTGCCGCGGCCTTCTCCTTCTTCGCCTTGCCGTAAGTCCCCTGGAACTTCTTGTTGAACTTGTCGACGCGCCCGGCGGCATCCACGAACTTCACGGATCCCGTGAAGTACGGATGGCACTTCGAGCACACCTCGACCATGATCTTCGGCTTGGTGCTGCGCGTGGTGAACGAATTCCCGCAACCGCAAGTCCACGCAATCCTGATACTTGGGATGAATTCCGTCTTTCATGCGTCAGCTCAAGAAAAAAATGGCTTTGGGGCCGGTTCTGGCTCAGGACTTCACGCCCAGGAGCGCCGCGACCGCTTTCTCCACTTCGTCGTAAGTGAACTGATTGTTCGGATCATCCATGGTGAACCGCTTGACTTCCTTGCCGTCAGGTCCGTAGAGGAAGACCGCGGGGATACCGTTGATATTCAGCTTCTCGAATCCTTCGCCGAAACTCTCATCGAGCAAGACGTTGGTGAACTCGGCGTTCTTCTCCTTGAGGAACTTCTCGGCCTCGGCCACGGCGGCCTTGTCGGTCGGATCGTCGAGGGAGAGCGAGATCACGGCCAGGCCTTTCGGGCCGAACTTCCGGTTCATCTCGACCACGTGGGGGAAGTTCTCCTTGCACGGCCCGCAGGTCGTGGACCAGGCGTCGATCATCGTGTACTTCACCCGGGGATTGGCCAGCCGTTGTTGAAGTTGGCTCCAGGTGAGCCGTTCCAGCTTCACGCCGGCTCCGGACGCCTTGTCCTCGGCCTTGCCCATGCCGGCCCAGGCCGCTCCGGCCACGACCACGATCGAGAACGCGATGAGCCGCATCGATTGATCCTCGAGAACCATTGAGGTGAGGGGAAGGAAGACGACGAGCCGGGTCGAGCAGAAGCCAACCCGGCTCGCCAGGCGGGAGTCATCGTCGCGAGCGATCAGCACGATCTGACCGACCCGCTGGCGCCTTAGCGCTTGGTGTACTTCACACTGCAACCCTGGGGACGCGTCTCTTCGATCGCGGGCGATTCTCCCTTGAGCAGGGCGTCGACCGCATCGCGGAGATACTTCTTCGTCACCTTGGCCTCGTCCATGTTATCATCGAGGGTGCCAGTGTAGCGGATCTTCCGCTCCTTGTCGAGGACGAAGAACTGCGGCGTGTTGGTGGCGCCGTAATCCCGCCCCATCTGCTGGCTCTCATCGTAGCCGTAGATGTAATTCGACTTGTGGTCCTGGGTGTACTTCCGGATCCCGGGGAGTCGGTCCTGGTCGATGTCGTTGACGCTGACCCCGACGACCTTAACGCCCTTATCCTTGTAGTCGTTAACGAAGTCGATCAGGCGGTCTTCATACCGCTGGACGACCGGGCAATGATTGGCCAGGAAGACGAGCACCACCACGTCCTCCTTCAGGTCAGACAGACTGAGGCTGGCGTCTTGCCCATTGTAGATCGCCGGGATGCCCGAGAAATTGGGGGCCTTGTCGCCCACGCTGATGGCCCTGTTGTACTTCCCCGCCAGAGCAGGGACGGCGATCGCGGCGATGGCCACGAGACTCAGAAGGACCTTGCGCATCGATGCATTCTCCTAGAAGGAATGCGAGTCCGTGCGGGAGAGGCTACACAGCCCTCCCATCCAGTCAACCGATCATCACTCGTTTCAATCCGCTCCCCCCAAACGAAGGCGGGAGAATGGCTGCCGAGCCTGGCGCTCACGTCAGGCTTGATTATAAGGAGCGATGTCGGCGCGTCAACTGGCCCGGGAATGTGTGGCTGGCGGGTGGGACCTCCGAACGGGGCGCAATCGGGACGGCTCGGCACCCCGGTTTCGCGCGACGCAGGGTCCTTTGGCGGGCTCTCGGCACTCCGAACCAGACAGGGACGGGCACCCCGAAGCCCCAGGGGGCCGTCCCTGCGTGGTTCGGCCCGCTCACTTCTCGATGCGGGAGTCCTGGATCGAGTCATCCTCGGCGTGTTCGATGAATTGCCAGGAGATCTCCTTGGCGACGATCTTGGTGAAGGTGATCCGGAATTTCGATCGGCTCGACCCGGTGTCGATCGGGATCGGACCGCGATTGGGGAAGGAGGTCTCGACGTACTCGTCCCAGACCGAGACCGCTTCCTTGGGTTGATCGGTGATGGGCTTATCCTTGCTGTTCCTGGGATAGCGCATCTCGAAGACCTGCACGTGGGCCTTGGACTCGCCATGGAGCATGTTCAGGTCGCCCGGGGACTGGAGCCGGAATTGTTCCACCTCGAGGAAGATGACGAGGTCGGCATCGAAGTCCCGGCCCACCTCGCCGGGATCGTTCCACATGGGGTGGGCTTCGACCCAGGTGGCGACCTTGTCGGCATCCACGACCGTGATCTTCTTGACCTTCTTCCGCAGGATGGCGGAGAGCTCCCGATTCAAGTCGCGCTCCAGCGACGAGTAGTCCTCATTCGCGCCGGAGGTGGCGTGGCAGAGGATGACGACCTTCTTGCCCTGGAACGAGGTCTGGCAGGGCGGCGCGACCATCGGTTCCCAGGGCTGGAGGAAATAGGCCAGGGTCCGGGGATCGCAACCGTTGATGGCGATCAGGGTCCCGCCGGCCAGGGCCACGAGGGCCAGCCGCAGCTTGACGCTTGCAAGCGATCGAGGGGTCATCCTTTTCCCCCCTCCTTCCTTGGAGGATTCACGGCCCGATCGCCCTGGCGACGACCCCGGGGCGGGGCCCCGGCCGGGCCAGGACGGCGGGCGAAACCAGCAACCGGACCAACCAGGACGCCAGGCAGAGCACCAGCCCCACCCAGAGCAGACCCATCACCGGGCCGGACACGGATTGGAAACCCACGGGCTTGTCCCGGGCCGCGCTGGCCACCAGCCAGACCATCATCGGGATGGCCAGCAGGGCGAAGAGACACCCTGCCGGGTTGGCTTGCCAGGAGCGGTCCAGCCGCGCCCTCATGAACCAGGCGAAGGCCGTGGTCATCCCGCAGGTCGGACACGGCCGGCCCGTGAGAGTCGCAAACGTACAGGGCTGAAGCCCCAGTTGGACATGTGTGCCGTAACCGCGCGGATCCGGCACCAAGCACCGCGCCAAGCCCAGGAGCCCCGCCAAGCCGGCCGCGGCGAGCAGCAACAGGCCGCGCGTCGGCCAACCCAGAGGGTGCCGGCCCTCAGCGCGCCGGTGCTCCACGCCGTTCGGCATCACGGATGGGGTCGCAAACAGTCATCCCGCGGGGCAGGGTCTTGGATCGGACGCGCCATCTTAGCGAATGGCCGGAGTTCGGCAAGGCCAATTCGCGGTTGTCGCGCGAGATCAGGGGTTGCCGGGCTAGAACTCACTGACCCAGGCTTCCGCTTCGATCGTGGCGGCCTGCATGCGCCGTTCGACCTCAAGGCGGCACGCCTCGATCGTCTCGCGGTCCGCGTCCGGTGGGACCAGGACCGGCGCCGGCGCGACGCAGGCCGCGTGGCTGAAGGGGCGGGGGACGGCGAACCGGTCCCAGCTCTTGGCCCTCCAGGGCCGCTGGAACGCCATGCCGGCGCCGACAATCGGCAGGCCGGTCCGGCTGCCCAGGTACGCCAGGCCCTGGTGGACGTGCCGCCGCGGACCGCGCGGACCATCCGGGGTGACGCACAGGTGGCCCTGATCGATCCGCCAGGTCATCTCGCGGAGGGCGCGGCTGCCGCCGCGGGTGGTCGAGCCCCGGACCACGCTGAAGCCCAAACGGCTGACGACCTGCGTGATCAGCTCCCCGTCGCGGTGGTCGCTGATCAGGATGTGCATCTCCGGCCAGGGCCAGTAGTAGGCCGGAAAGAGCATGACCTCGTGGAAGAACGCATAAATGTAGCGCTGGCCGGTCTGGCGGGCGACTTCGGGCGCCACCTTGGGGTCCTGGTATCGGAAGTGGTATTTCAGGGTGCGCCCCAGCTGGCGCACCATCGCCGCGCCGACCGTGCCGACGGCACTGACCAGCAGCGGATGCTGGATCTTCATCCTTGATGGTCCGTAGTCCGTGGTCCGTTGTTGGGACCACCGGGGTTGCATCGGCCCGCCCGAGAGGGCTGCGGGGGCGGGCTGTTCGAGTCGTCGCGCCGCGCAGCCTATGCGAAATGGCCATCCGGCACCAGATCAAGCTTCGAGCTGGGACCGCTGGGCCGGTCGGAGGCGGGGCGCGGGCTTCTTGAGGGTCCGGGGGTGCCTGTCGGCCTTGGAGTCGTGGGTGAAGAGGCGGGGCACGACGTCGTCGAGGGTATCGACCAGGTGCACCGAGAGATCGGCCTTGACCTCGGCCGGGATCTCGACGAGGTCCTTCTCGTTGTGACGGGGCAGCAGCACGCGTTGGATCCCGGCGCGCCGGGCCGCCAGCAGCTTCTCGCGCACGCCCCCGACCGGCAAGACGCGGCCGGTGAGTGTGACCTCGCCGGTCATGGCCAGGTTGGGCTGGATCGGCGTGCCCCGGAACAGGCTGATCAGCGCCGCGGCGATCGCCACCCCGGCGGAGGGTCCGTCCTTGGGGACGGCGCCGGCCGGCACGTGGATGTGCAGGTCGGTCTTGTGGAACCGCGAGGTATCCAGGGCCAGGATCTGGGAGTGGCTCCGCAGGTAGCTCAAGGCGGCCTGGGCGCTCTCGCGCATCGACTCACCCAGCAGACCCGTCAAGGTCAAGACCCCCTTGCCGGGCATCCCGCTGGCTTCGATGAAGAGGATCTCGCCACCGGTGGGGGTCCAGGCCAGGCCCGTGGCCACGCCGGGGGTCCCGGTCCGGTCGGCCAGCTCCCGGAAGAAGCGCGAGGGGCCCAGCAGCTCGGCCACCTGGTTGGGCTCGATGGTGATCGGCCCCTTCTGCCCCTCGGCCCGGCGGCGGGCCACCTTGCGGCAGATGGCGGCGATCTCCCGCTCCAGGTTGCGCAGGCCGGCTTCCCGCGTGTAATCGGCGATGATCCGGCGGATCGCCGCATCGGTGATCGCCAGGTCCGGCGCACCCAGGCCATGGAGGTCCAACTGCTTGGGGATGATGTACTTCTGGGCGATCAGGGTCTTCTCTTCCTCGCTGTAGCCGGGCAACTGGAGGACCTCCAGCCGGTCGAGCAGGGGTGACGGGATGGTCTCGAGCATGTTCGCCGTGGCGATGAACATGACCTTCGAGAGGTCGAAATCGACGTCGAGATAATGGTCGCGGAAGGTCGAGTTCTGCTCGGGATCGAGGACCTCCAGCAGCGCGGCGGAGGGATCCCCGCGGAAGTCGGCGCCCAGCTTGTCGACCTCGTCGAGCATGAAGACGGGGTTATTGGTCGCGGCCTTGCGGATGCCCTGGATGATCCGCCCGGGCAAGGCGGCGACGTAGGTCCGGCGGTGGCCGCGGATCTCGGCCTCATCGTGGACGCCACCCAGGCTGACCCGCACGAACTCGCGGCCCAACGCCCGGGCGATGCTCTTGCCCAGCGAGGTCTTGCCCGTCCCCGGTGGGCCGGCCAGGCAGAGGATGGGGCCCTTCATGTCCTTCTTCAGCTTGCGCACGGCCAGGTACTCGAGGATGCGCTCCTTGATCTTCTCGAGGTTGTAGTGGTCCGCGTCGAGCACCTTGCGGGCGCGGCGCAGGTCCAGCCGGTCGCGGCTGGACTTGCTCCAGGGGAGGATCGCCAGCCAGTCGAGATAGGTCCGCACGATCGAGTATTCGGCGGAGCTGGGGTGCATCCCGCCCAGCCGCTCCAGCTCGCGCTGGGCCTCGTTCTGCACCTCGGTGGGCGGGTTGGCCTTCTTGATCCGCTCCCACAGCTCGTGGATCTCGGGGTTGTCGTTCTCGTTCTCGCCCAGTTCTTCCTGGATCGCCTTGAGCTGCTGGCGGAGGAAATGGTCCCGCTGGGCCTTGGTCAGCTCGCTGCCGACCTGCTCCTGGATCTTGGTCGAGAGCTCCAGGACCGCGAGCTGCCGGGAGAGATACTGTCCCAGCCGCTCCAGCCGGGAGCGCACATTGATCTCGCCCAGCAGGCTCTGCTTCTCCTCGATGGTAAACGGCAAGCTCGAGGCCAGCAGGTCCGCCAGCCGGCCCGGCTCCCGCGTGTTGATCGCGGCGACCTGGAGCTCCTCGGGGATCTGCTGGGACTGGTCCACCATCCGCTGGAAGAACCGGTTGACGTGATGCACCAGGGCGTCGAGCTCCACCCCCTCCTCGACGATCTCCTCGTACGGCTCCACTTCGCCGACGAGATAAGGCTCGGTCTGGACCACGCCGGTCAACCGCGCGCGGTACTGGCCCTCGCAGACAATCCGGGTCGATCCGTCGGGGAACTTCAGCATCTTCCGGACCAGCCCGACGCAGACGGTCGGGAACAGGTCGTCCATTCCGGGCGTGTCGGTCTCCGGATGGAGCTGGCAGACCAGCGCGACCATCCGCTCGCCGACCATCGCGTCATCGATCAGGCGGATGCCGCTGGGCCGGTTGATCACCAGGGGGACCACGGTCTGCGGAAAGACCACATCGGCCCGCAGGGGCAGCAACGGCAGGCGGCAGACCCCCATCGGCTGACCCTCGGATCGATCGCTCAGCACGAGGATCTGCCCGCCGTCAGCTCCCGGACGACCGGAACCCCCGGCCTCCTGGCCAGGCTCGGTCTTGCCCGCCCTCCGTGGACCCTTCGATCGGCTTCGTCGTGCACGCATAGAGGGCTTTTCTGAGCTCTGTTCGAGGACAAACCACGCGAACCGAGGCCGGTCAGTCGTGTCCGGCCCACCTGCACCCACCCGACGCACCAGCGCGGGGACCAGACCGCCAATCAAGTCCGTGCCGCATCCACGGACCGTACATGATTAGGGATCGCCGCCCCGAAGGAAAGAGGGCACCTCCACCCCGCTCTCAAAAAAGAGACCACGCCACGACCCGCCGGATCCGCCCCCCTCACTCTTCCTCGATCATACGCCGTCAGTCTGCATCAATCAATGCGCACAAGCATCCATGGGAACAACAGGGGGTGTGCAGCCCGCGGTGTTCCCGCTCCCAAGAGCTGGCGGGGATCGGGGTTAGCGATTCCACCAGTCCTCATCGCTGGAGATTCCCAGCCGATGGGCCTGGTAGATTGCCTGGAGGATCTGGAAGTTCATGAAGGCGAAGTAGGCGAGGAAGATCGTGAGGAACAGGTCGGTGTGGGAGAAGGCCAGGACGGCCAGGACACCCGCGACGAGCAGAGAGAGTGTGTGGCCCCATCGGGCTCCGTCCCGAGGATTGACCTGGGAGAGGACGATCTCACTGACGCGGCCACCGTCCAGGGGCCAGACTGGGAGGAGATTGACCAGGCCCCAGAGGATGTTGATCTGGACGAGGTACCAGTAGACCCGGAAGGTGGTCTCGGATCGGAGCTTCATCATCACGCCCAGGAGCGCGTCGTGCTCGGCTTCCAGTCCCACCAGCTCTCGAGCCAGGGCGAGGTGCTCGCGGGGGGTCACGCCGAAGATGGCCGAGACCAGGAGCATGACCAGGCCGCAGAGCACGAACCCGGCCCCGGGGCCGCTCAAGACGACGGCCAGCCGCTGGCCGGGAGTTTGCCGATCGGCCTGGCTGTAGCAGAGTCCGCCTCCGCCCCAGAGGAGAATCCACGGCGAGCAGCCGAACGCCCGGGCGACCGAGCCGTGCCCATATTCATGGATCAGGATCGAGACGAAGACGCAGGCGACCCAGATCAGGACCGCCGGGATATTGTTCGGCTGCCAGCCCAGCATCGCCGAGACCAGCCAGAACATGGGGTGGACGCGCACGGGGATGCCCAGGAAGTGGAACCGCACGTCATACGGGGTCTCGGAGACGCCAAACATGGGCCACCTCGGGGGCGTTCGGTGGAGCGAGGAGGGAGGACGAAGGAGCCACTTCATTCTAGGGACATCACGGCCCCACCGCAAATCGGCGCTTTCGTCCGTGGTCCGTGGTCCGTGGTCCGTGGTGGGTGCTCCCGCACCGCAGCGCCCTCCGCGCCTGATGCGAGTGCCGGGTCTTTCTCGGGCCAGGCCCGAAGGCCCGCGACCGCGACAAC
>JAJPJC010000115.1 GCA_021324445.1 Isosphaeraceae bacterium | reverse complement strand
GGCGCGGGTGGCGGCGTGGGCGTCGGTGCTGGCGTGGGCGTGGGCGTCGGTGTTGGTGTCGAGGTGACCGTGGTGGCCACGAGGTCCTTGATCAGCGACGGGCCGTTGGGCGAGCCGAGCCCGGTGTACGTGTTGGCGGTCGCGCCGGTGGTCGGCGTCCCGCCCGAGCCGGAGCCCCCGAACCCACCCCACGGGAAGCCGCCGCCATTGCCGCCCCCCGACCTGGTGGGCGGCGAGGAGACGGAGTGGAAGTCGGTCGAGGAGAGGCCGTAGAGCGCCGGCAATGTCTGCGTGGCGCCGGTCAGGCTCCCCGCACCCGCCAGGGCACGGCCCTGGTCGACGATGGCGATGATCGCGGCCCAGGCCGGTGCGCCCAGGCTCGTCCCGCCGACGACTTCCCACGAGCCCTGGGGTGTGGATTGCCCCCAACCCTGGCCGGTCGGCGGGGTCTCATAGACCTCGACGCCGGTGTTGGGGTCGGCGTCGAAGGCGACGTCGGGCGTGCTCCGCTGGCCCGTGGTCTGAACCGACTCCTGATAGCTCGGCTCCGGCTCGTAACGGCTATAGCCGCCGCCGCTGTCGTTCCAGGCCGTCTCGGACTGGTAGTTCCCCGAGCTGTCGATCGTCAGGCTGGTCCCGCCGACGGCCAGGACATTGGGCGAAGCGGCCGGATAATCGACGCCGCGGCTGTCGCCGCTGGCGGCGATGTAGGTGATTCCCGGGGTCGTGAAGTTCGAGTCGTAGGAGGTTTCCGTGGGGAACTCACTGAACCCCCAGCTCATCGAAATGGCCACGACGCCCGGCGTGCTGCTCGCCGTATTCACCGCGGTCATCAAGTTCTGGAGCGCCTGGCTGTTGGTCATTCCCGGTGCGGCTTCCACGACGAGGAGGTTCGCGCCCGGCGCCAGCGCGTGCGCCCACTCCACGTCCATCGACTCCTCGAGGGCCCAGCCGTCGTCGGTCTGGCTTCCCGCCTGGTCCACCACGGTCAACTGCGGGGTGGGCAGATTGTACTGCTGGTCGAACGTGCTCAGGTCCGAGCTGAGATTCGGGTCGTGGTACATCTCGATCAGGGCGATCGTCTCACCAGAGCCGTTCCCCGTGACGGTCCTACCGCCAGACGTAAACGTAATCGCATTCAATCCATAAGCGGCAGCGATCTGAGCCGGCGTGTCGCCGGCCGGTAAGGAGCCCGAGAGCAAGCAGCGATCATCGAGGTAATCCAAGAATGGTCGAAGAGATCGGCGGCGGCGCTTGCGCATGATAGACCTTCTCCCAGTGCTGCGCAATCCGTTGCCTGGCCAGATCCTGCGAGCGAAGCTCGGATTCGAAAAGACCTGATTCCCTCGCGAGCGGCAATCCTGGCCGCTCAGCATCCCGTCACGCCCCAAGATACTCGGCGCTGAAGGCGCGGACCAACAGCCGGGGACGTGGCCTCCTAAGAAGAAACGTAGTACGGCCGGGCCCAGCGCGCGCGCCCGGACCAAGAATGTCCGGAATACAACGTAAAATTCTGTAAAGAGTTACCTTCCGAGATGCGGAGGGTTGTGCCTCGTGGGTCAGCACGGGCGCGTGGGGAAGGTGTGGCGACTGCCGGCATCCGGCAGAGGCCCGGCCGGGATCGGGTCAGGAGCTGTGCCGGTGATGAAGGGCCGGCTTCTTCTCGGTGTCGGATTTCTGAGCGACGACCCGTTTGGGGCGGGGGACCGTGGTGTGAGTCTTGGCCGGCTTGGGTGGGTGGGCGACCCGCTTGTGGCGATGGGACTTGGTCGGAGTCGGAGTGGGCGTCGGGGTCGGAGCTGTCGCCGGGCTCGGGGTGGGTGTGAAGGTCGGCGTCCACGGGGACATCGGCGTCGTCGTCGTGCTGGCGACCAGGTCGTTGACCAGCGCGGGACCGTTGGGCGATCCCAGGCCGGTGGTTGTGTTGGCGGTCGCGCCGTTGGCCGGAGTGGCCCAAACGTTGGAGTTCCCGCTCCACCACCCGAAGCCGCCCCCGAGGAAGCCGCCCCCGCCGCCGGCTCCCGGCGGAGTGGTGGAGGACGAGCCGGCGATGGTCAAGAAGGCGGTCGAGGGGAGCGAGTAGAGGGTCGGCACGAGCTGGGTGGAACCGCAGAGGCTCGCCAGGCCGGCGAGGGCCCGGCCTTGATCGGCAATGGCAACGATCGCCGCCCAGGCCGGCGTGCCGAGGCTGGTCCCGCCGACCACTTGCCACGAGCCTTGTCCGGTGCCGGGCGCGGTCGCGTAGACCAGGACTCCGGTGTTGGGATCGCCGTCGAAGGCCACGTCGGGCACGCTCCGCTGACCGGTCGTCTGGACCGATTGCTGGTAACTCGGCTCGGCCTCGAACTGGCTATAGCCGCCGCCACTGTCCAGCCAGGCGGTCTCGACGGCGTTCCCCGAGCTGCCGATCTGGAGCGAGGTCCCACCAACCGAGAGGACGTACGGCGAGGCCGATGGATATTCGGCCCCGGGGGTGTCGCCGCTGGCGGCGATGTAGGTGATCCCCGGTCTCGTGAAGTTGGCGTCGTAGGCGCTCTCGCCCGGGAACTCGGCGAACCCCCAGCTCATCGAGACCGCCACCACCCCCGGTGTCCCGCTCGCCACGGAGACGGCCGCCATCAAGTTCTGCAACTCCTGGAGCGCCGACCCGCCCCCAGCGGCCTCCACTACGAGAATCCTGGCGCCCGGCGCGATCGCGTGCGCCCACTCCACGTCCAGCGACTCCTCGAGCGACCAGCCCCGGTCCGTCTGAGCGCCGGCCTGGTTGATGACCGTGAAGCTTGGCGGGCTGGGGAGATCGTACTGGGAATCGAACGTCGCCAGATCGGACTGGATATTCGGATCGTGGGCGACCTCGATCAAGGCGATCGTCTCGCCCGCACCGTCACCCTGGACGGTGGCACCGCTGGAGGTCTTGAAGGTGATCGCGTTCAAGCCGTACGCCGTGGTGATCTGGGCCGGCGTATAGCCACTCGCCGGAATCGGATCCAAGCCACTGAGCAAGCAGCGATCGTCGAGCTCGAGGAACTGCGGCCGAAATCGGCGACGGCGCTTCGCCATGGGTGCCTTCTTCAAAGGGAGGCCAGTTCGGCTGGCCGATGGCAGCCGGGGGCGGCTACCCCACAGTCCCGCCTGGGAGTCCCATTCTCCCGGAGCGTGCCCTCGGCCACAAGAGGAGTGACCGACGATTGATGCGGCCTCCGAGAAGACCCGATCGAGGCGCGGGCCCGTCTTACCGGGGATCGCCGATGAGGATGAAGGCCGCCCAGTACGTCGGCTCCTCGAAGGGGCGCGCCGGGGCCGGCGCCGACCCAGGCGGCCGCGCCGGCCGGGCCGGTTGCGGCCGGGTGGTCTTGGTGCCGCGCTCCACCCCCACCCACGCCGCCGCCAGCCCCGCCGCCTGGGCTGCATCCAGCCCCCGCAGCCACGCCTTGGCCTCCGCCAGCGCCGCGGCCTTGCCCAGGGGCGAACTCAGGCCCGCGCGCGCCCCCAGCAGGTTCTGGTAGAACCGGGTCATCAGCAGCGCGGTGGCGTCGTCGTCCACCTTCCAGAGGCTCAGCACCAGGCTGTGCGCCCCCTTGGCCAGCAGCGGCTGGGCGAAGCCGAGGTACCCTTCGCCGCCCGCGGCGCGGCCCAGGCCGCTCTCGCAGGCCGAGAGCACCACCAGGTCGGCGTCCAGCTCCCAGGTCCGCGCGATCTGCTCGGCGGTGATCGTGCCGTCGCTGTCGAAGGCCAGCGGGTCGGCGGAGCGGTCGGGGTCCGGCGCCAGGATCAGGGCCGAACGATAGGCGTGGAGCGGGTCCGACTCGCCGTGGGTGGCGAAGTGCAGGTAGCGGAACGCCTTCAGCCCTCCCGAGCGGGCCAGGCCCTGCACGGTCGCCTCGCAGGCCCGCGCGCCCGTGACGGTGGTGACCGTGCCGGCGGGGAAGAGCCGGGCGAGTGCCTCGACCTCGCGGCGGGTGCCGGGCAGCCGTTGGTGTGGGCCGCCCCGCATCCCCAGCAGCACCTGCGCCGCCGCCTGGCCGGCCCGCACCACCTCGCGAGCCGGGCGGGGGTCGATGGCGATGTCGAGCGACCCGGCGGCGACCTCGACCTCACGGGTGATTCCCGCGCGCCAGTAGCGCACCGGCACCTTCTGGGGCCCTGTGTCGGGGGCGACGGTCTTGAGATCGGCTTGCTGCTTCAGCGTGGTTCCCGCATAGGCCAGCAGGACATCTCCCGCCCGGAGGCCGTTGAGGTCGGCGTTGCCATTGGGGACGACGCGGGCGATGGCCAGCCCCGCATTCGGCGGCGTGGGCGCGGGGGTGTCGTTCTTCGGCTCGGGATAGGCCGGATCGGCCAGGGCCAGCAGGGTGGGGGCGCGGTCCCGCGGCGTCGGCTTGCCCACCAGGTGGGCGAACAGCGAGGCTGAGGGGGCATACGAGACGGTGATGTTGTTCCAGGCCGGGTCCGGCCGCGCCGCCAGGAGCACCTCGATCGGCACGCCGGTCAGTCCCGGCGAGTTCACGACGACCAGCCGGTTGACCCCATTCAGATGCGGCTTCAGCGGTTCGAGCCGCTGCCGGGCCAGCGCCTCGGCCAGCGGTCGGGTGTGGCCTTGGGTGGTTTCCGGGTTGAGCTCGGCGCGGAGGCGTTGCGTCCGCCCTTGCTCCTCCTTGGTCCAGGCGCCGTCCTGGCCGGAGCCGGGGAGCCGGACCCAGACGGGGTCGCCGGAGGGCCGCAGCAGGCAGGCCCAGTGGTCGGGGTCCTGATCGACCCAGCCGACGAGGGCTGTCCCTTCGGGCAGAGCCTTCTGGACAGCTTCGAGCGTGGCGGGCTGGCCGGCGAGGGCCCGATACTTGCTCTCGAATTGCTGCTCCAGCTCGAGCACCTGACGGCGGAGATCATTCGCCTGGCGCTTGAGGTCCTCGAGGAGTTTCTCTTGCTCCTGGGAGAGCGCCTTGACGGCCAGGAGCTTGCCAATGCGCTCGTCGAGGGCCTGGGCCTGGCCGAGCAGGAGGGCCTCCCGATCGTGCTCGGCGGCGGTGAGCGGCCGCGCGGCGCGTCCGGACAGCTCGTCGATGAGGCCGCGGGCCAGCCCTTGTTCCCAGCGGGTCCAGGCGTCGCGCAGCTGCCCGGCGCGGGCCAGGGCCAGGGCGAAGGCGGGGAGCGGGGAGTCGGCCGCGGTCAGGGCCGCATCGAGCCCCTTGGCGCCCCGCAGCCGGGCGAGTTCGTAGCTGGCGGCGGCCGCGGCCCAGGCCCGCAGGGCGTCGTCGGACTTGCGTTGGCGGTCGAGCGACCCGGCGAGATTCGTGTAGCTTCGGGCGGTGTCGGGGTGGCCCGCGCCCAGGGCCTTGAGGCGGATCGCCAGGGCGCGGCGGTGCAGCGCCTCGGCCTCGGCATACTTCCCCTGGTCTCGGAGGGTCAGGGCCAGGTTGCTGTAGCTGAAGGCGATGTGGGGGTGGTCCGCGCCCAGGGCCTTGAGGCGGATCGCCAGGGCGCGGCGGTGCAGCGCCTCGGCCTCGCCGTATTTCCCCTGGGTGCGGAGGGTCGCGGCCACGTTGTGGTAGCTGAAGGCGGTCTCGGGGTGGCCCTCGCCCAGCGCGCCGAGCCGGATCGCCAGGGCGCGGCGGTGCATCGCCTCGGCCTCGCCATCCTTCCGCTGGTCAACGAGGGTCTCGGCCAGGTTTTGGTAGCAGGAGGCGGTGGCGGGATGGCCCTCGCGCAGAGCCTTGAGTTGGATCGCCAGGGCGCGGCGGCTCATCTCCTCGGCCTCGGCGGACTTTCCCTGGGTGCGGAGGGTCGCGGCCAGGTTGTGGTAACTGTTGGCGGTTTCGGGGTGGCCCTCGCCCAGCGCGCTGAGCCGGATCGCCAGGGCGCGGCGGTCCAACGCCTCGGCCTCGGCATACTTCCCCTGGGCACTGAGGGTCAGGGCCAGGTTGTTGTAGCTTTGGGCGGTGTGGGGATGGACCTCCCCCAGCGCCTTGAGCCGGATCGCCAGGGCGCGGCGGTGCATCGCCTCGGCCTCGCCGTATTTCCCCTGGTCCCAGAGGGTCACGGCCAGGTTGCTGTACGTGAAGGCGGTGTAGGGGTGGCCCTCGCCCAGGGCCCCGAGCCGGATCGCCAGGGCGTGGCGGAGCATCGCCTCGGCCTCGCCGTATTTCCCCTGGTCGACGAGGGTCACGGCCAGGTTGCTGTAGCTGGTGGCGGCGTCGGGGTGGCCCGCACCCAGGGCCCCGAGCTTGATCGCCAGGGCGCGGCGGTTCATCGCCTCGGCCTCGGCGTACTTCGCCTGAGCTCTGAGGGTCGCGCCCAGGTCGTTGTAGCCGCTGGCGGTGTAAGGGTGGTCCTCGCCCAGGATGTCTCGACGGATCGCGAGGACTTCGCGGAAGACGAGCGCGGCCTCGGCGTACTGGCCGCGCGCATAGAGCTGATTGGCCCGCGCGTCCTCTTGCCGCGACTTCACGAAGCGAGCCCGCGCCTCGCGGGGCAGGCCGGCAAGCCGCTGAAAGGTCTCCAGGCCCCGGCGGGCGTCGCCGGTCCGCCAGTCATCCTTGCCCCGGCTGCGGGCGAGGAGGTCCAGCATCTCCCGCGCCGGTGGGATGGCCTCGGCGATCCGGCCCGCATCGAGACGCTGGGTGATCGAGTTGTCGAGCGTCTCGAGACGCTTGGCCAGGTCAGCAGCGGTGGAGGTTGCGGTCGGGGGCGGAGGGCCTTGACCGTGAAGCCGGGGAGGCGCCGTCCACGGGAGGGCGCCCAGGGCCAGGCCCGCCAGGGCGACCGCCAGCGATCGGGGGGGAGACCACCGCATGGTTCACCTCGTCTGGGAGTGAAGCCCGGGGAGGGTTCGCTGTCAGGACCGCCCCGATCCCTCCCGTTGTCCTGAGGGGAGGTGATTGCCCCGGCCATTCTCACGCGCCGCCGCGCTCGATTCCAGACCGTCGCGTTCCGGTGGATTGCTCCAGGGCCTTGATGAGCGTCGGGAGGGTTCGGTGCCCCAGGATCCGGCGGCACCGGCTCTCGGCTCGCAACAGCCCCGCCACGCACCACCGCCGCCGCAGGTCGCCGTCACGCCAGCGGGTCACGCGCGCCGTCGGGCGGTGCGGGCGCCGGGACGCCGCTTCCGAAGGGACGGCGAGGCCTACCTCCGATCCCTTGAGGAATCTCGCATGAAGGGTCACGTGACGCGCCCGCATAAGCGGCACGCGCTATCCAAGGCGAACTCGGCCAGCGTCGTTCCCATCTCCTCGAGACCGCTCCCCGCCCAGTGCAGCCAGCTCCGAACGTAGGCCCCGATGTGGACCCGCTCCACACCGCGCTCATAATGGCGGGACACACGTTCCACGCACCGCTCCACCGCGCGGGGCGACTTCCAGCCCCGCGGGAGATTACGCCCGGCTGACCGACGCGGTACGTCTTTGGAAATCCGGGCCCTGAGGTGGGAGAAGGCGTGTGGCCCTGCGAGCCGCCCACCGAAGGGCCGGGCTGGGCGCGACGTGCCGGACGGCCTGTGCGTGATCGCCCGTGGAACGGTGCTTGACAGGGCCGTGCCGTAGCCGCCGGGAGGGTTTCGCGACGGGTGCCGCACTCGGGAAGGGGCTAGCGGCGCTGGTCGTGCTGGCGACCAGGTCTGCGATCAGCGGTGGGGCATTGGGCGAACCCAGGCCCGTGATGAGAGTCGCGGCCGGGCTGCCGCCCGTCGTGGTTCCGCCGCTGGTCTGGTGCTGATGGCGCGCCAGGACGATTCCTCCGAAAGGCAGGAAGCCGCCGATCGGGTTGATGCCGCCGCCCCAGGGCGAGTACGGCGTCGGCGGGTCGATCGTGTGGAAGTCGGTCGAGTTCGCCAGGGAGTAGAGCGTGGGGAGGGTCTGGGTGGGACCGTCGAGGCTGGGCTTGCCCGCCAGTGCCCGGCCCTGGTCGGCGATGGCGATGATGGCTGCCCAGGCCGGCGCGCCCAGGCTGGTCCCGCCCACGGTCTGCCAGGTGCCAGGTCCGCCCGAGAGTGGCGTTTCGTAGACCTGGACCCCGGTGGCGGGATCGCCATCGAAGGCCACGTCAGGCGTGCTGCGCCGCCCCGAACTTTGTACCGAGCGTTGGTAGGTCGGTTCGGGTTCGAACTGACTGTAACCACCACCACCACTGCTCCAGGGAGTCTCGGAGAGATAATTCCCCTGGTCGTCGAGATTCAGCGTCGTGCCCCCGACGGCGAGCACCTCCGGCGAAGCCGCCGGGTACTCGGCGCCGCTGTCGGGTCCGCTGTCGCCGCTGGCGGCGACAAAGGTGATCCCCGTGTGTCCAGCAGGCGTGGTGAACGTCGAGTCGTACGCGGTCTCACCGTGGGTCTCCGTGAACCCCCAGCTCATGGAGATGGCCACGACCCCGGGTGTGTGCCGCGCCGTGTTGACGGCTGCGAGCAAGTCCGAGAGGTTCTGCGAGCGCGCCTCGACCACCAGGAGATTGGCGCCGGGCGCGATGGCGTGCGCCCACTCCACGTCCAGCGACTCCTCCGAGGCCCACGTACTGTTGGTCTTCGCCCCCGCCTGGTTGACCACCTGGAGCTGCGGATCGGGCAGGCCGAACGCGGTGTCGAACGTCGACAGGTCGGAGGCGAGGGTCGGATCGTGGTCGGCGTCAATCAGGGCGATCGTCTCCCCCGACCCATCCCCCACGACAGTGGAACCGGACGGCGTGGTGAAGCGGATTGCGTTCAGCCCGTAGGCATTGGTCAACAAAGCCGGCGTGAGGCTCGAGAGCATGCAGCGTCGGTCAAGGAGATCCACGTCGGGCCGCAGGCGGCGACGAGGCAGGCTCATGACGGACCATCTCCCCTCGATGGGCATTCCCTTGCGGCTGGAGTTGTCGGAGACCCTCCGGTATGGGGGCGCAGAGGGTTTCCCACCCGACGATGGCCTGGTCTCCAACGTCGGCGGGGTCGGATGCCCCGGACTCGCGCGACCCCTCTGGCCTCGGGATCAAGTCTACACTTCGAAACCCCCTGGTGCGTGGCGCGACGGGAGGGGCTGGGCCTGGGCCCTTGTGTGCACGTGGTCGGAACAGCCGGAGCACAACCCGCACAATCCGGGACGGGCGGGCCATCGGCCTCCAGGATGTGTTACGCTATCTCACAAAGAGCGGGGAGATCGCTGGAGCGCTACGGCCAGGTGATCGGGAGATGGTGCAGATCCAGAGCGGGACGAGCGGCGATCGGGTTCTGGTCACGGGGGCGACGGGCCTGCTGGGGAGTCACCTGGCGGAGCGGCTGACGGCCCGGCGCCATCGCGTCCGCGCCCTGGTCCGTCCCCGGAGCCGAACCGAATTCCTCGAATCTCTGGGTGCCGAGATCGTGCGCGGCGATCTGACCGATCCCGCGTCGTGTGCGGCGGCCCTGGAGGATGTCGCGCAGGTCTACCATTGTGCCGCCAAGGTCGGCGATTGGGGCGCGTGGCGCGAGTTCCAGGTCGGTTGCCTGGACGCGACCCGCACCCTGGCGGAGGCGGCGGTCGCGGCCGGCGTCGGTCGCTTCCTCCACATCAGCTCCACCAGTGCCTACGGTCATCCCCACGATCGAGCGACTCCAGTCGATGAGACGGAGCCCCTGGGGCAAAACGTCTGGTTCCTGGATCACTACACGAGGAGCAAGGTCGAGTGTGAGCGCCTCCTGTGGACGATGGCCGATGAGGGGGGGCTGCCTCTGACGGTCATCCGGCCGAGCTGGCTCTTTGGCGAGCGGGACCGAACGACTGTGCCACGATTCTTGCGGGAATTCGGTCGTGGGCGGATGCTGGTCGTCGGCCGGGGCGAGAACCCGCTCAGCGCGGTCTACGCGGGGGTCGTGGCCGACGCCGCCATCCTGGCGGCCAATGATCCCGACTCGCGCGGCGAAGCCTACAACATCACCAACCAGGGCCGGATTACCCAGCAGGAATTCCTCGATCTCTTCGCCGACGCCCTGGGACTGCCGCGCGTCCGGCGGCACGTCCCCTACCGGCTGGCGTACGCGGGCGGGTTCTTGCTGGAGATGCAGGATCGTTTGCTGCGACGTGTCCGGCCTCCCCGCGTCACGCGTTATGGTGCCTGGCTGCTGGGACGCTCCCTGGAATACAGCACCGAGAAGGCGCGGACCCGGCTCGGCTGGCAACCGGCCCTGGGCTATCGCGAGAGCATCGAGCGGACCATCGGATGGTTCCGCGCCCAGGACCCGGAGCTGATCGCTCGGGCCCGCCGGGCCGGCTGAACTCGACCGGGAAGCCGGGCGGCGCAGTCCACTGTGATACCGGTCGGGCCGGCATCCCCATCCCCGCGTCCCGAATCAGAACGGGACCCCGCCGGGGACGGGATCGGCGCCGGCCGGGTTGGTGCCGGGCTGCGAGGCCGCCGGCTTGGCCGGATGGGGTGCGATGGTAGCCGCGGCCTCGGCTCCTTCCACGGCCAGCGCGCAGCGGAATCCCAGGTAGGGGAGGCGTTTGTCGCTATCCATCCCCTGGCGGGAAGAGACGTCCCAGTCCTTCGAGCACCCTTTGACGACGTGCTGGATCGAACGGGGGCCCTTGGTGGCCGGACCGGTCGGATCCTCCAGGACGATGTTCCGCATCTTCTCGAAGTACCTGGGGTCGTACCAATCCCGCACCCACTCGATGACGTTGCCCGCCATGTCATAGGCCCCGCAGGGGGAGACGTCCTCGGGGAAGCTCATGACCGGATCGACCTGGTGAAAGGCCCGCGGGTGCGCCCATCGGATCGGCTGATCGCCCCAGGGGTAACGGCGGCCGTCGGTGGACCGTGCGGCCAACTCCCATTGGGCCTCCGTGGGCAGCCGCTTGCGGGCCCAGAGGGCGAAGGCCTCAGCGTCCCTCCAGCCGACCATGACGACCGGGGCGGAGTCGGAGTGGCCCTTGTCGTCGAACAGCCGCTTGCCACCGGGCTGGCCGGTCTGCTTCTCCTCCTCGACGAAGTAGCGGAATTGTCGGTTGGTCACCTCATGTTGATCGATGTAAAAAGTGGACACCCGGACCGTATGGGCCGTTCCCTCGGCGGCGTCGCCGCGGTCGTTGCCCATGGTGAACGTGCCGCCCGGGACCAGGACCATCGGGCCGCCGTCCCGCTCGCCGACGATCTTCAGGGGCCATCCCGACTCGTGCACTCCGGCCTCGAGTACGGCCTTGAAGCCCTGCGGCAGCACGCGGGCGGGCCGGCTCCGAGGCGTGATCGTCGCTCCGGCGATGTCGGCCCGATCGACGTTCGACGGGGTCGCCCCGGGTGCGTTGGGGTTGCCCGGGACGATCACCGCGACTTGACCGGCAACCGGCGGCGGGGCGGGCTGGGGCTGCGGCTGCGGCTGCGGCGGTGCAACCGCGACCGCAGCGATCGGCCCGGTGGCGGGGGGTTGTGGGCCGGCCCTCGAAGCGGGCGGCGGACTGGGAGCCGGGGCGGGCGCCGGCGCGACCGGCTTCTGTTCGGCCACGATCGCCGGACCCGTGGGGAACAACGGCAAGTTGCGGGCGGGCCGGTCCAACGCGGCCTTGGCCTCGGCAGCCGTCTGGGTCCCTTTATAAACGGCGACGATTTGCTTCAGCAGGCCGATCGCCTGGTCGGTCCGGCCGTTCTTGGCATACTCCTGGGCGTTGTGGAGCGTGTAGCGCGCTTCTTTGTCCACGTCCGCGGCCGATCGAACCATGGGCGGCGGCGCCATCATCAGCATCGGGTCTTCCGCTTGCACCCGGATCGCACTGGGGTCGTACAAGAAGACCCGATAGGTGATCCAGCCCACGAGGACCACGCACGCAACAATCAGGGCACCCATGATCAGACGCGCCCGTCGTCGCGTCTCGTAGGTGTCCAGCGCCGGCGTGTCTTCGAGCAACACTTTCTTCTCCCCCTTCGGAGTCGCGGCCTGGGTCGACTTCGATTGACTTCGCTTTTTCGAGGGGGATTTCGCCTTGGCCGGCGCCGCGGATGCAGCCGTGGTGTCGCTCTTGGACGCTTTCTTGCGGGAGGGTTCGGCGCCGTTCGCATCCGGTTCCTCGTCCGGATCTGGTTCGGTCTTCCAGAGACGGGGCAGGGGCTGGCCCGCGATCGGGGCCTTCGTCTTGGGCCGCTGGGGTTCCTGGGGCTCGGCCATGCAATCACACTCCCGATTCGAGGACCGGGCGGGCCGGAGACGCGAGGGGAACGGTCGGTCGCGACGTCTGATCTCCCTTTCATCGGTTGTCGGATTCAGTCAGCGTAACGCGACGGCCCGATGGTCGGCAAGCCGGCAACCGGGAATCCGGGGACGTCCGGTCTGGCGGCGCGGGCTCTTCTGTCCCCTGGTGATCGACACGGTGACATTCCGCAGCGTGGTGGTCCCTGGGCTGCGGAGGAGGCTGGCTACTTCCGGCCCTGCCACTTCACATAGTAGAAGACGATCGGCTCACTGCCGGTGTTGGTGATTCCGTGCGGGGCGTTCGGGGTCGTGTACATCACGGAGCCGGGACCGACCTTGGTGGTCGTGCCGTCGCAGAGGATCTCGCCGTGGCCGCTCTCGATGATCATCACCTCTTCTTCGGGATGGGTATGCGGGGCGTGAGGCGACTTGCCGGCCGGCAGCACAAACCGCCCCGTGACGAACTTGGTGGAAGCTGGGGTCTGGCCCGAGAGATAGACGCCGTTGCTGCCGACGGGCTGCCCCTTGTCCGTGGCCGGGACCATCCGCACCTGCTCGAGGGTGATGGTTCCGGACGCCACGTCTTTCGACCTGCCCAGGGCGAAGGCCGCCTCGCGACAGGACCACCCGGCGGCCAGGACGAAGGCGAGTGCAGCAAACCCCCACCGCTTCAAGAATGGCATGGGAAAGACCCTCCGGAGTCGATCGGAACAGGAACGCGGTGTCGTCTGGAACGCACTCCCTATTCTAATCGAAATCGACCGCTGCCCCCAGGCGCCGGCTTCCGGTAGAATCGGGCGCCGCGGCCTGCGGGCCGGGCCGCCTGGCTGGGCCAGACACGGCGGGATCGGGAGGCTGTCGCTGATGACCATCGTATCGATCGATGTCTGCCCGCTGACCGGCGCGACCGTGGACGGGGGCTGGCCGGAGGGGCTCAAGCCGCAGGAGAACCTGCACACGCTCATCCTCGTCCGGACCGATGCGGGCCTGGAGGGGTTCGGGAGCTGCTACACATCGGGGAGTCTGATCGCGGCGGCGGTCGAGCTGCTCTGGCCCCTGTTGCGGGGCCAGTCGGCGGTCGAGCCCGAGCGCGTCTCGGAAACGCTCCGGCAGGCGACGTTCTGGCAGGGACGCGGGGGGTCGGTCGAGCACGCGATCAGCGGGATTGACATCGCGCTCTGGGACCTCATGGGCAAGGCCTGCGGACAGCCCGTCTCGCGACTCCTGGGGGGTGACTACCGCCGGACGATCCAGCCCTACGGATCGATCCTCTTCGACGAGCCGGAGCCCCTCCAGCGGACACTCGCCGAGGTCGTCGGCCGGGGATTCCGGGCGATCAAGCTGGGATGGCGGCCGTTCGGCCGGCGCGACCGGGCGTTCGACGAGCGGCTGGTCAAGACCGCCCGTCTGACGGTCGGCGACCGCGTGGCCCTCATGGTCGATGCCGGCGGCAGCGAGCAGTTCTGGCCGCACGGGACCAACTGGGCGCGCCACACCGCGGCGATGCTTGCCGACTACGGCGTCGCCTGGTTCGAGGAGCCCCTGCCCCCGGATGACCTCGACGGCTACGTCGCCCTGACGCGGGTTTCCCCCGTGCCGATCGCCGGCGGCGAGGTCCTGACCCGCCGGCAATCGTTCCGCCCCTGGATCGAACAGCGCGCCGTCGACATCCTCCAGCCCGACTGCACCAAGAACGGCGGCCTGAGCGAATCCCGGCGCATCGCCTGGCTGGCCTACGATCACAATATCCAGGTGGTCCCCCATGGTTGGAATACGGCCGTCGGCCTGGCGGCCGACCTCCAGTTCTCCGCCGCCCTCCCCGTCGCCCGCTTCGTCGAATACCTGACCCCGAGCCCCTACATCGACGAGCTCACCACCGAACCCTTCCGCCTCGATGACCACGGGCTCCTGACCATCCCCTCCAAACCCGGCCTGGGCATCGAGATCGACCCGGACAAGCTCAAGCGATTCTGCCCGGCGCGGGTCGAATTCCGTTGATCCTGCGGCTGCTCCGATAATCCAAGGGGAATTGCGGGACGAGTGTGCACGGACACGGAACCCGATCAGGCCAAGAGCGGACCGGCGTCCCGTCAGGCAAAAGCCCGACCGCCGTAAACCCTCTTCTTGCCGGGGTCAAAGGCGACCCTCCAGATCGAGCCATTGACTCCATGCCGGGTTCGTGCGCCAATGGTCGAGGGTCGCCGTGGTCGGGATCGGACCGAGGGGCGAATGCTCTGTAGGGGAACGAAATGCCTCCGTCGCAGACCGATCAGATGCTTGCCGAGGAGATCCATGAGCTCCGGCCGGATCTCAACGATTTTCGGGTCGAGATCACGCAGAAGCTGGAATCGCTCAACGTGCGCATGGGCGATCTGCTGCCGGTGATCAAGTGGACCGTCGGCATCCCGACACCAAGCATCGTCACCCTGATCGGTTCGGCGTTCGCGATGACGTGGTATCTCGCCAAGCTCGATTCGCGCGTGGAGCGCGTCGAGTCGACGGTCTACCCGAAAGACGCGGCGAAGCTCCCACCACAGCCGATCGCATCGAAACCCGGTCCCTGAGGGGGCGGGTTCGGGAAGGGCCATCCGACCCCACCGCGACCCACCCGATTCACGGCGACCGCTGGTAGACCCGGACATAGTCGATCTCGTAGCGCTGAGGGAAGATGGCCGCGTCGATCCCTTTCTGGCCGCCCCAGTTGCCGCCGATGGCGAGGTTGAGGATCAGGTACTGCGGCCGGTCGTAGGGCCAGCTACCCCGGCCGGTTCCGTCGTTGCGGTACGTGAAGTAGCGCTTCTGGTCGACGAAGAAGTCGATCTTCTGGGCGTCCCACTCCATCGCGTAGACGTGAAACGCTTGCGAGGCGTCGGCGATGGTGATCCGGTCGCCCTTGTCGGTCTTGGACGTGTGAACGGTGGCGTGGATCACCCCGGGTTGGAAGCCGACGAACTCCATGATGTCGATCTCGCCGCAGGCGGGCCAGCCAACCTCGGGGATATTCGTGCCGAGGGTCCAGATGGCCGGCCAGGTGCCGCGGCCGGCGGGCAGCTTGGCGCGGACTTCGATCCGGCCGTAGGTCCAGGCGGCCTTGCCCTGGGTGGTCAGGCTGGCCGAGGTGTACTCGGCGTCCTGGCGGTCGCGTCCGCGGCGGCCCCGACCCTCGGCTGGGGCCTTGGCATCGGAGCCGGGGAGCCGGTATCGCTCCTTCCGGGCCTCGATGATCAACCGGCCACCCTCGAGGCGCGCGTTTTCCGGGCGGGCCCGCGTGTAAAACTGCCGCTCGTGGTTGCGAACGTAGCCCGTCTCGTAGGTCCACCTGGCCGGGTCCGGCAGGCCGCGGCCGTCGAACTCGTCGCTCCAGACGAGCTTCCAGTCCGCGGCATGGGCCACCGTTGCCATCGTTGAGCAGAGCAAGATCCCCAGGAGATGCTTCATGGCTCGTCCTTTTCCCCTGTCGATGAGAGCCGAGACGTGTCGCGAACCCGCGCACGGGGCTGCCGCCCAGTCGCAGGACCCCGGCGCATCGGCCGAACCTGCATTGTCCACCGAGACCTGGGGCAAGAACAGCCACTCGCGATCAACTTCCACTCCGGCTCTGACGCTGGCCGATGACAGCCGGGGGGCTGCCCCACCGTCCCGATCGCGAGGTTCCATTGGGCTCCTCGGCATGGGCGGACAGCCGGTTGCTCAGAGGGTCCCGACGGGGATGAGCTTCGGCGCCGGGCGAGGGCCGGTACCGTCCTGGCTCAGAGCGAATTCGCGTAGGTCGCCACAAGGACGCGCGCCGTGCGGAGGCCATCGAGGAGGCGACCGAGTTGCTGCGGTCGGAAGGGCTGGGAAGCCAGCGGCTGACGGTCCGCACTTATCGGATGCCCCCGGCCCCGCGAGCCTACCGGCCTGGCGACATCAAGCGGGTGCGGGAGTTACTCGGGGCGAGCCAGGCGGTCTTTGCGGGGTTCCTCGGTGTGAACGTCAACACAGTCAGGGCCTGGGAGCAGGGCAAGCGCCCCCCGCAGCCCATCGCGCGCCGCTTTCTGGCCGAGATCGAGGCCGACCCCGACTACTGGCGGCGGCGGATCCGGCCGGAAGTCGTCGAGACCTCATTGGGGACGCAGGGATAAGATGAGCTTCCGCCCCCGGGCTCTTGCCGTGTACCGTCCTGGCTTGGAACGAATTCGCCTCAGTCCCGGATTACCTCGGAGGCATCGATGGTTCCGACGCCCCAAGCTCTCGGTCTGGCACTCTGTGATCGAGTCATTATCGAGCAAGGCACGAAGAATCCGACTCTGGTTGGCATCTTCCTCGCCAGGAAAGTGGAGGAGTTCCCGTCTGAGCCGGTTGCCTTCTCGGCTTTCGTCCCGTTGACGGATGGCTCAGGGACCGGCACAATTGAGTTGGTCGCAGTCCGCCTGGAGACCGACGATCAAATCTACTCGCAGCGGGGAGAAGTGACTTTTCCACACCGGTTTGCAGTTGTCAATGTTCACTTCCGCGTGAGTAAGATTCGGTTTCCCGCTCCCGGCTCTTATTCGTTCATGCTGCTGGTCGACGGCGATTTGATCGCCCAGCGGCGGGTCGACGTCTCCTCGCGTGGGGGGCTGTCATGAAGGATCCGAACAAGCTCAATCCCTTGTATTACGTGGACCTCACGGTCGAGGGCAAGGAGGATTTGTCCGTGCGGCCCTGGAAAGGTCCATCTCCCTTCAGGCTCGATCCGAGCGACGGAGCCTCTCCCGGTGTCGCTCCGGAGAACTACTACACCTTCATCGTGAATGACGAAGACATCAGCGTCAGACCATGGCGTCAGGCCACTGCGACACCGACAGGAAGTGGATCGAAAGCGAGACGGGGATCGAAGCGGAGACCCAACTAGTTCTTCGGCATGGGCGGAGAGCCGGTTCCTCAGAGGGTCCCGACGGGGATGAGCTTCGGCCCCAGGCCATGGCCGGTACCGTCCTGGCTCAGAACGCATTCGCGTAGGTCGCCACAAGGACGCGCGCCGTGCGGAGGCCATCGACGGCGGCGCTGATGATCCCTCCCGCGTAGCCGGCCCCCTCACCGCAGGGGTAAAGCCCTCCCACGGTGGGACTCTCCCGGGTCCGGGGGTCGCGGAGGATGCGGACCGGTGAGCTGCCGCGCGCCTCCGGGCCGGTGAGCGTCGCCTCGCGGAGGAACTGGCGGCCGAACCGCCGATCCATCATCGGCAGCCCGCGCTGGAGGGCCTCGACGACCGGCTCGGGGAGGAACCGCCGCAGGTCGACCGGCTGGCCGCCGCGTCGATAGCTGGTCGGAATCCGCCCCCGGCTGGGCCGGCCCGCGAGGAAGTCGCGCGCCCATTGCAGCGGCGCCGCGTAGGATCGTCCGGCCGCGAGGTACGAGCGACGCTCGACCCGCTGCTGGTAATGAATCCCCGCCAGGGGATGCGGACTGCCCGTCTCGGACGGCTCGATGGTGACGACCAGGCCGCTGTTGGCGTAGGGCGAATCGTGGCGGCTCTCGCTCATGCCGTTGGTGCAGAAGTACCCCGGGTCGCTGACGCTGGGCATGACGTAGCCGCCGGCACACATGCAGAAAGTGAACAGATCGCGCCGGCCCGCGCGGACCGAGGCGCTGTAATCGGCGGCGCCCAGGGCCGGATGACCGGCGTGCACTCCATAACAGGCCCGATCGATCCCCGCCTGGGGCTGTTCGATCCGGACCCCAAGCTGGAACGGCTTGGCCACCATCGGGACCCCGCGGCGCAGGAGCATGCCGTAGGTGTCGCGGGCGCTGTGGCCGATCGCCAGGATGGCCAGGTCCGCGGCCAGATAGCCCGACGAGGTCGACAGCCCGCGGAGCCGGCCGTCGGCGATGTCGAGATCCTCGACCAGGCAGGAGAACCGCACCTCACCCCCCATCTCTTCGATCTTGCGCCGGAGGGTCCGCACGACCAACGGCAGGCGGTTGGAGCCCAGGTGCGGGCGATGCTCGTAGAGGATCGAGGGCTTGCCATGGCACTCCGCCAGGATCTCCAGCACGCGGTGGACGTCCGGCCCCGTGCTGCGTGAGGTGAGCTTGCCGTCGCTGAAGGTCCCCGCGCCCCCCTCGCCGAAGAGATAATTGCTCTCGGGGTCGAGCGGGCCGTTCTCGTCGAAGCGGCGCACATCGGCGACCCGGTCCTTGACCGCTCGGCCCCGTTCCAGGATCACGGGCCGATAGCCGTTCTGAGCCAGGAGATACCCGGCGATCAGCCCGGCCGGTCCCGAGCCGACGATCACCGGCCGGTGCCGCAACGGCCGCGCGCCCGGCTCGGGCCATTCGAATCGCTCCGGCAGGTAGGGCTGAATCTCCCTCGCGGAATCGGTCGGGATCCGCGGGGCTTCATCGCCTGCGAGCTCGACCGCGGCCGAGTAGGTGAAATGGAGGTCCTCATGCCGGCGGGCGTCGAGGCTCTTGCGGAGGATCCGCCAGTGCGTGATCGCGTCCGGTCCCAGGCCGAGCCGGGCGGCGATCTTCGCCGGCAAACCCTCCTCGGGCTCACCCAGCTCCAGGCGGATGTTGGCGACTCGAATCGACATCGACGGCCGGGCATTTCCTGTCGAGTAGGGACCGCTCTAGCGCGCCAGGGGACCGAAGCAGATCAAGGTGATGTCGTCGACCTGGACATGCCCCGAGGAGAACTCGCGGATGTCCTGGAGGATGGCCCGGCCGACGGCCTCCGGGGTTCCCTGGGTCTCGGCGACCTTGCGGAGCAGCCGGCGGTGTTCCCGCGACTCGTAGAGCTCCTCCCGGAGGTTCCGGGCATCGGTCACGCCGTCGGAGAAAACCGCGACGACATCGCCGGGGTAGAGCTGGATCTCGGTCTGCTTGTAGTCCGACTCCGGGATGATGCCCAGGGGAAACCCCGCGATGTCCTCGCCGATCTCATCGACGGTCCCATTGGCCCGGCGGACCATCACCGGCAAGTGGCCCGCCGAGGCCAGCGACACCGTCCGCCGCTCGGCGTCGAGGACGCCCAGGCTCAACGTGATGAATTTCTCCTCGATGCCGGCGGAGAAGAGCAGGCTGTTCAGTTCGTTGGCGGCGGCGGCCGGCGAGTTCTCGGTGAGGATGCAATACCGAGTGTCACCCGAGAACTTGGCCATCATCAGGGCGGCGGCGACCCCCTTGCCGGAGACGTCGCCGACGGCCACGGCCAGCCGGTTGCCGGGCAACGGGACGAAGTCATAGTAATCGCCGCCGACCTCGTAGGCCGGGTCGTAGTGGGCGAAGAACTCGTAGCCGGGGATCGTGGGGACCGACTGAGGCAGGAACCGCTTCTGCACCTGTTCGGCCAGCTTGAGGTCGCGGTTGAGCCGCTCGCGCTCCAGCAGTGATTCGTGCATCTGCGCGTTCTCGATGGCGATGGCCGCCTGGCTGGCCACCGCCGCCAGCACGTCCAGGTCCTCCTGGTGGAACTGCTTGCGGTCGCTGGTGTCGAGCTGGATGATCCCCAGGGCCTCCCGATCGGGCGTCAACAGCGGCACGCACATCACCGAGCGGATCTTCAAGTCGGCGATCGAGGCGCTGGTGGGCAGGTTCTGGTCCGAGCTGGCATCCTGGCTGAGAACCGCCTTGCGCTGGCCCAGCACGTGGTTGACGATCGACCGGCTGATGCTCATCGGCACCTCGTCGGCCGGGATGACCGTCGAGAAGTGCGGCCGCCGGGCGGGGCGGTACTTGAACGCCTTGCGGACCAGCCGCTTGGTCTCGGGATCGATCAGGATCAGGAAGAGACGCTCGGCCTGGGGGAAAAGCTCCACCAACGAGTCGAGGATCTTGGGAGCGACCGCGTCGATCTTCAGCTCGCTGGAAAGGTTGCGAGCGATCTCCAGGATGGCTTTGAGCTTGATCTCGGGCTTGACCAGGCTGGCCATCGCGCTGGAACGCGAGGCGTCGAGCGTATGGAGCTGAGGCGCATCCTGATTGTCCGCCTCGTTGATGATCATGATGTCGCCGCGGTCCTTGTCGGCACCGTCGGAGGGGAGCCGCGCGTAGAAGAGGAACTCCACATCGCAGATGTTGATCCGGTCGCCCGGCGCCAGCCGGTGATCGATCCCCGGGATGACCTTGGTGTTGTTGACCTTGGTCAAGTTGCGGGAATTGAGGTCGGCCAGGTAGAAGTCCTCGCCCTTGCGATAGATCTCGGCGTGCTTGCGGCTGACGCCGTTGGGGTCGAGCACGACGTGGCAATGCTCGGGGGACCGGCCGATCACGACGCGATCCGGCTTCAATTCGATAATCTGCCCGGCCGATTCGCCATTGGCTCGTTTCAAGAATGCCATGCCCGTCAACTCCCCACCGACCTGCTCGCTGGCGATGCGACCTTCCCAGCCGGATTCGCCCGTCCCGCGCCGGCCGGATTGCCGATTTCGATCCGATAGAGTTGCCTGACGATCGGCACCAGGGCCTGCCGCAGGTCCGCCGCCACCGTCAAATTCTCCGACTTCTGCGCCACCTGGAGGGCATCCATGCCGATCTCGAGGCTCAGCGTCAGGAGCGCGGGGTTGTCCATATGGGTGACGCCGGCCTGCCTCAGGCTTTCGAACCCCTCGGCGACCCCTTTGGAATCGCCGGTCTTGAGCTTGAGGGCGATCCGGATGAGTCCGATCAATTCCTTGTCGTGCGCCTGGGCTTCGTCCCAGGCGGCCAGCTCCGAAGCCAGGGCCCGGAGTGCATCGAGGTCCGCCCGGCGGTACCAGGTGCGTGCGAGCTGGAGATAGGCCTTGGAGACCGCCTCATGGGAGTGGGGATAATATCCCGGGACGGCCAGCCAGGCGGCAGCCCACTGGTCGGGCGGGGCCTGGAGCTGGGCGTACTGGAGTTGCTCGGCGGGGCTGTGCTGCCTGAGGATGGTGCTCCATCGCGGCTCGATCGTCAGTCCGGGCAGGGGCCGGGCCGGCTCCCTGGGGACGGCCAGCAGGTCCGGGTACCGTGCCGCCCAGCCGGCCAGGGCGCCGCCGCAGACCCCGAGGGCCACGGCCAGGGTGGCCACCAGGCCCCTGAAGCCGGCGGGCGCACGGGCGGCCGGACCACCCGCCTGGGGCGCGGCCGCGGGCCGGGGCCCTGCCGCGACGGCGCCCTGCCGCAAGGTGGCCGGCACTCCCACCGCACCCCCTGCCGGCCTCCGCAGGGCCAGCTCGCGGTGCGGCCCGCTGACCCGGAGCGACTCCTCGGCCTGCGTCGCCCCGCTGTCGAGCGACTCGGGGAACGCCGCCGTCGCGCCGACCTGGACCGCTTCGCGGACCTTGGCCAGGTCCGCCAGCATCAGGGCCGCCGATTGGTACCGATCCGCCGGATCCTTGGCCATGAGCTTCATCACCAGTCGGTCCAGCTCGATCGGCAGGTCCGGACGATGAGCCAGGAGGCTCCGCGGGATCTCGCGCACGTGCTTCAGCGCCAGCGCCACCGCCGAGTCGGCGTGGAACGGCGGGACGCCGGCCAGCATGTAGTAGAACGTCACCCCCATCGAGTACAGGTCGCTCCGGTGATCCAGCGGGTGCCCCTGCGCCTGCTCGGGACTCATGTACAGCGGCGTCCCCATCGTCACACCCGTCTGGGTCAGGTTCAGGTCGTCGCGGAGGTCGCGACACAGGCCGAAGTCGGCCACCTTGATCCGCCCCCGCCGGGTCATCAGCAGATTCTCCGGCTTGACATCCCGGTGGATCAGGCCCGCCTCGCCCGCGGCGCCGATGGCCTGCCCCGTCTGCTTCATGATCGACAGCGCCAGCGGCAGCTCCTGCACCGCCCCCTTCTTCCGGATGTAATCGCGCAGGTTGGTCCCTTCGACATACTCCATGGCTATGTAATGGATTTGGTCGATCCGACCCATCGCATAGACGTGCACGATATTGGGGTGATTGAGCTTGGCAACGGCCATCGCCTCCGATTCGAACCGGTCCAGGTAAGCCGGTCGGGCCAGGAAATCGGGGCGGAGCACCTTCAGAGCGACGGGGCGGTTCAGGCTCACCTGCGTGGCCAGGTAGACTTCGCCCATCCCCCCGCGGCCCAGCAGCCGCTCGACCTGGAAATCGCCGATGGTCATGCCGGTCAGGTCCCCGAGCGAGACACGAGCCCCGTCCACGACCCAGGCGAGGGTATCCTCTTCGTCGGAGAATTGCCGGTCAACCTGGCTCATGGTGACGGTCTGCCTGCAGCAAGACGGAGGACTCAGGGCACTGCGGCGACGGGTCGAGGACCTGGCGAATCAACCCTAGTCTACGGAAATCGCGAATCCCGGGCAAAGGGCAAAGCGTCTCTCCGCGGAATTGCTACGATGCGACGTGCGGGAAGGATCGCAACGGATCGGATCGGCGCGGGGACGCGTCGTTGGGACGGATCATCGGGAGCGGCCGCCGGCGCGGAAACCGAGAATCCCAGTGAGGAGACATTGTCTGAGGGCGCGGGGCCCGGTTATCGTGAGAAGGTCGGGTCGGACTGGCCGGGTTGCGGCCCTTCGGCCTGGCGATTCTCCCGGGCCGGGAGCCCCTGGGAACCAGGGGCCCCATCGAAACGGAGGTGGGTTGATGAGCCGATCACCCGGGCTCCGACGCCGATTCCTCATGGTCGCGATCGCCACGGTTCTCGTCCCGGCGATCCCGGCACCGGCCCAGAATCGGGAGGCGCCCTTCGATCCGATCGTGGGCCAGACCCACGGCCTGCCGCAACTTCCCCCGCAGGGGGCCTGGGGCGAGATCATCAATGTGACGTCCCGGTGGGTGGTCATCCAGAATCATTCCGGCCAGCAGTATCCGATCGCCGTCGACGACCTGGGCGAGTTCCTGGTGCGCTGGCCCCTCCGGGTGGAGGCTCTGGGGAACCGCTCGATGGTCGAGGCGGTCGGTGACGACCTGGGATCCAACTTCATCCGGACTCAGCATGTCGATGTCTTCGAAGGAGCCGACCAATCCCTGGTCGTGCCGACCTACTCCAGCCTGCTGCGCGGCTATAACGGCATGCCGGCCATCGACCCCGGGCTGAACTTCATGCTCAATCCCCTGGGAATCAGTCAAATGACCGGGTTGTACGGCTGGGCCTATCCCATGAGCCCGATGCTGGGCGCCGGGACGCGGTCGCACGTCGTCGGCTGGGCCGTCAACCGCTCGCCGCTCCAGCTCGCCGTGCCGGGAAACAACCTGGTCACGGTCACCGCCCCACCCGGGGAGGATTTCACCGTCAGCCAGGTGACGCGGGGCCGGGTCAACTATATCCGCAAAGGGGATTACGCGTTCCTGATGCCGCAGGGAATCACGCCCAGGGGGCTGCTCCTGTCCCAGTTCGTCCTCTACAAGACGATTCCCTTGCGGCAGTTCGACCCCAACGCCGCCGCGCCCGCGCCGGCCCGGTAGCGCGCGATCGCTCCCGGCTGGTCACCCCGCGCGCGGTCGCTTGGGGACGCCCGCCGCCGGTGTCCCGACACCCGTGGCGGCAGGCTCGTCCTCCTTGCCGTCGTCGCCGCCCATCGCCGGCTCGCCCTTCCCCTGATCGTCGTCGTAGCCGCGATAGAGCGGCAAGTAGCGATAGTAGACCTCCAGGGTCAGGATCGAGAGCGAGGTCAGATAGAGCCGGCCGGCCACCAGGGCCCACCGATCGGGGGCGGGCAGCTCGGGGTCCCAGCTCCCCTGGGCGCAGCTTTCTTCCTGGACCTGCATGCGGATCAGGTTCTCGCGGACCTTGAGGTTCCACCGCTCCCAATCCTTGTTCTCCATGTTGTGCAGGAGCTGCGTGGCGTAATACCAGTAATAAATGTTCCGCTCCGGCGCCAGGTCGAGATGGGCCGCGACCTGCGCAGCCCCCTTGATCAGCGGCGGGTAATTCCGGGGCCAGCCCAGGAGTTGGCGGCTTAATAAGGCTTCGGAGGTCATGACGGGGGTCAGCGGGCGACCGGGCTGATAGGAGTAGGTGGTCCGATGGGAGTCGGCGGCGGCCGAATCGAGGTAGCGGGAGCAGCCTTTCAGGACGCCGCGGGGGATCTTGATCCCGGCGATGTGGCCACTGCGCAGCGCGAAGATTTCCCAACCGAAGACCGAGGTATCGCCTTCCTGGCCGGGGGAATAGCGCCACCCGCCGGTGACCGGGTTCTGGGCATTGATGATGAACTGGATCGCCCGCTGGGCCGGCTTCTTCAGCCGGGGATCTTGGGAGAGTCCGTAGGCTTCGCACAGCGCCATCGTCCCGATGGCATGACTGTACATAAACGCCATACCGGACGGCCCGATGAACAGGTTGCCATCAGGTTGCTGGTGGTTGACCAGCCAGAAGAGTCCGCGGCGCACGGCATCCTGGTGCCGGCTCTTGACGGTGTGGATGTAGCCCGCGCCCAGGAGGGGCAAGAGAGCCAGGCCGGTAGCGGCGGTGTCCGACTCCATGGCGCGCTGGGGCGTGCAGCCGACGCCCTTGCACTGGCTGTGGAAGTTCAGGCTCCAGGAGCCGTCCTCGCGTTGGTGCCGGACGATCCAGGCCAGGCCGTCCTCGACCGACTTTTCCGAGCGGGCCGTACCCCCTTCGCGCTGCACCAACCGGGCTCGGGTCAAGCCTTGCCGGCCGGAGAACGGGGCCATGACGGTGGCCGCCAGCTCGGGCAGCCGGATCGCGGCCATCGACGCCCCTTGGATGTCCGTCAGGGGCGCGGGACCGGCGAAGTCCGGCGCGTAGTGCTGGAGTGAGGAGACCTCCGGCTGGCCCACGAGCTTCAAGGGGGAGTCGGCCGGGTCCAGTCCCAGCGAGGGCGGGTCGAGGCTGTCCGCCTTGGTGAAGGGATCCCCCGACCGCTGGGCGTCGACCAGCGAGGTGATTTCCCCCAGCTGGGTGTCCACGACCGCCGCCTGGATCGTGGGCTCGGACTGCGCCGAACCGCGGCCGAACCGGACCATCAGGGCGAGGATCAAGAGCAGCAGGAGGTGCAGCAGCACGCTCAATCCCCAGGAGGGGACCGAGCGGAGCGTCGCCGCATCGTACTCACCGTGCCGGAGTTGAGCCCAGCGCCTGCGCAACCGCCGGCCCACGGCGATGACCGGCCAGCCTCTCTCCATCAGCGGTCCTCCAATCCACGCCCGAAAGGATCGCGGCGGCTCTTGCCCGGGCAGAACGAATTCATTCCCGCATTATACGAAAGCGCCGCGGCACGTTGCTAGCGCGCGCTGCCGGGCAATTGGGTTTTCAACACGCACCGAGCGACCGAGCCCGGCCGCAAGCCCGGGGCGAGAACCGGCTTCCAGGGGATGGACTGCCCGGGAGGGAATGGTCGATCCTCCACCAGGGGATGACGACCGGAGAACCAACCGACCGGGCGAGGGATCGATGTCCAAGATCTTCCTCTCCTACCGGCGCCAGGACTCGGCCGGTGTGGCCGGGCGGATCGAGGACCGTCTGCGTGCTCACTTCGGTGACGACGCCATCTTCATGGACATTGCTTCAATTCCCTTCGGCCTCGACTTCCGGGAGCACATCAGCTCGGCGGTCGATCCGTGCGGCGTCCTGCTCGCCGTGATCGGACCCAAAGGGGCGGGGGAAGCCGGGGCTCCCCGGCGGATCGAGGATCCCGGGGACTTTGTCCGGATCGAGATCGAATCCGCGCTGGAGCGGAAGCTCCCCGTGCTCCCGATCCTGATCGAGCGCGCCCGGAGGTCGGGCGAGGCGAACCGGCCGCCCTCTCTGGCCCGGCTGGCCTACCGCAACGCGATTCCGCCTGCCGTGCGGGGACCACCACGCGGTTTTCCTTCGGCGACGACGAGAATGCGTTGGGCCCGTACGCATGGGATTCGGACATCGCGAGCAGTCAGACGCACTCGGTCGGGGAGAAGCAGCCGAACGCCTTTTGGGCGACCGGCAGGAATTCACTGACCCCATCGTGGCCTTACCAGCCCGACGCGCCAGCGCGGATCACCGGAGGTCGTGCAGCCCATCCGGAACGACCCTCGCTGGCGC
>JAJPJC010000060.1 GCA_021324445.1 Isosphaeraceae bacterium | reverse complement strand
TGATCAGATGCTCCGATGACCCAAATGCGCCAGGGCAATTTGAGGGCGGAACGGGTCGATTTCCCCTATTTTAACAGTCGTGGCGGGCGATTTGCAAAACTCCAGATGGATCTGATCCTCTTGGGCGGTCCCGTTGTGAAGTGGAACAACCTTCCACCAGCGGCCATGGTGGCCTGCGGCTGCCATGAATCCCAATTTGGTACGAGTCCCATCTATGAGCAGACGAAATGCCCATTCAATCTTCAAAAGCCTGCCAACTGGGCATGGCCGAAATCCAAGGATGGCGTGACCCCCTGTCCCATCAAGACAATCCAGACGGTTGTGAGTCAGCCTGGCGAGCCCACGAAGAAAGCGTTTGCCGACTTCATCTCGACAGCAGACTCCCAGGGGAATGCCGACCTCTACGACGCAGCCCGGATCTGGTGTGAATGGATCCTTCACTGGCCCAACCCCGGGGTCGTGCACACTTTGCTCAATCTCGCAAAGGACCCCGTGGCGTTTACGAGAAACTTGCCCCTGGTCGGCTTCGGTGGAGGAGCGGACAACCCCGAGACACGCAGGATCAATGGCGAGCTCTTCGTAAAGACCTTGAATTCCTTCAAGATCGTCGACCTGTGCAATCAATACGTCCTGTAAGTTGAGTCAGACCACCTCCAGGGTGATGACCGCGACCGAGCCGGCCGGCAGCTCGATCGTGAACCGCGCGCCGGCATCGATCTCGCTCCGCCGGATCGCGATCGCGTCGGGAGTGGCGAAGCTGTTGAAGGCCCCCGGCTTGTCCTCCCGGATGGTCGCGATCTTCGCCCGCGGGCCGATCCGGGCGTCGCGGATCTCGATGGTGGTGGCCAGCGGGTTGCGCCGGTCGGTGTTCACGGCCTTGAGGAAGATCGACCGGCCGTCGGCCGACCGGCTGGCGGCGACATCCAGGTAGGGGATGTTCTTCCCTTCCCGGCTGGAGTCGAAGACGGGACTCTCGGTCGTCGACTCCAGGAGCTCCGCCCCGAGGTGCTCGGCGTAGAGCCGGTTGACCAGGTAGATCGGGGTGACGAAGTTTCCATAACGGTTGGCCTGGATGATCCCGCCGGGCCAGCCATTGACCAGGTCCGAGACCGAACTCATCGCGATCAGATCTCCCGCCCGCTCGAACACGTTCATCAACCGTGCGCCGTAGAGCGCCGCATCCATCGAATACAGCTGCTCGAGCGGCAAACTGAGGCCCCACTCGTTGATGGCCAGCCGGATCGGCCTCTCGGGCACGCATTCCCGGATCACGCTGCGGACCCGGCCGTAAAACGCCTCGTAATGCAGCGGCCGCGCCATCAAGTTGCGGGGATCGCCGGCCATCTCGCCCAGACCGTAGTAATGGTGGATCGACAGGAGATCGATGACCGCACCCGCGCGGCGGAGCACCGTGCGGTTCCAATCCAGGTCATTGTCGCCCACGGCGATCAGCCGGATGGTCGGGTCCACGGCCCGCATCGCGGCTTGATAGCGGACGGCGTTGCGGGCATAGGTCTCGGCGTCGCTGTGCCCGCGGACCCACGAGCCCCAGACCTCGTTGCCCAGCTCCCAGTATTGCACCCCATAACGCTCGGGATGCCCGTGGGCCGCCCGCAGCGCCCCGTGCGGCGAGGATGCCGGGCCGTTGCAATACTCGACCCAGGCCGCGGCCTCCGCGGCGGTCGCGCCCCGCCCTTCCACATTGACGGTGATCGCCGGCTGCGCGCCGACGCGACGGCAGAAGCGGACGTACTCGTCCGTGCCGAAGTCGCTGGGCTCGGGCTCATTCCGCCAGGAGAGATTCGTCCAGGTTACCCGCTGGTCGCGCGGCCCGACTCCCCATCGCCAGTGATAATCCTGGGCGACGTTCCCGCCCGGCCAGCGGAGGAACGCCGGCCGCAGCGCCCGCACGCGCTCGAAGACGTCCCGGCGCACCCCATCGAGGGCGTCTCCGGGCAGCAGCGAGACCTGGTCCAGCCACAGCCGGCCCCGCCCGAGGAACAGGATCGCCAGCCGCGCGTGCGGATCGTCGCGATCGCTGCGCAGCCGGAAGTCGTAGCGCCGCCACCCCGCGCCCTCGACCTCCCAGGACGCCTCCGCAAACGGCGCGGGACCTTCGACCTGCGGCTCGAGGGTCACGACGACTTTGCCTTGATAGCCCCCCGACTTGAGCCAGAGCGAGCCGGCATACGCGATCCCGCGTCGCACGGGGACCTGTCCCTGGCAGATCCCGTGGCGGACGATCAGCCCCTGGCGGACGTCGATTCGCAGGCAGTGGTCCCGGGTCCGCGGCTCCGGTCGACCCGGTTCGGGCCGGGCCGGCTCCGGGTAAGCGGTGGAGTCGTCCCAGGCGAAGTCCAGCGCCGGGTCGTCGTTGCGGTCGTCCGGATAGCGCTCCCAGTAGCGAGACAGCCCGATGACGCTGGCGGGCTCCTCAAAACTGCGATTGCGGACCAGCTCGGCATGCAGGCCCCCCTTGATGCCTTCGAACATGTACTCGAGAAACTGACCGTAGAGCATCGGGCTGATCCGGCCTTTGGGCCGGCCGGCATGGACCCTGACCGTGGCCCCCGGCGGCGGTCCCTCGACCCCGCCGACAGTCCACGATGGCGCGGCCAGCGTCAGCACCAGGGCCGCCGCCCAGCGCGACCAGGCGGACCGGGCAATCTCCTGGGAAGCTTCGTCCATCACGGGCCTCCGCACTCGTCCTGTCTTGAGGGCGTGGAATCGCGCCGACTCGGTTGTTGGCTGTAACGCTCGGCGCAGGTACGATAACCCCAAGCCGCGGACACTTGAAGACCCACGCCCGAACGAAACGAGCGACTCACCACGTGGAGGAAACACCCCCCGGGACCTGGACGCCTGAACCCACGAAACGCGGGGGAAGACCCGCTCGACTTTATCCCGCTTCCTGGACAAAATAAGCAGAGTGACCGCAGCCGGGGTCGGCGCTCGAGGAGGGTGACGGACCGCGTCCCCACGAGCCCCGGTGGGTCCATCCCTGGAAGGGCCGGTGCCATGAGGGGGGAGCTCACGAGCCTGACCTGGGCCAGCGATCGTGCGGGTCGCGCCGGCTGGGCGGGTTACGTCGTGGGATTGCTGGTGGTCGCGGCCAGCTTCGGGCTGTTGCTGGCGGTTCCCTCCCTGGGCACCGCGGCCGGCACGCCCCAGCTCATTCTCCTGCTGTCGGTGCTGATTGTCGCCTGGTATGGCGGTTTCGGGCCGGGGCTGTTCGCGACGGCCCTGATCGTCGTGGTGACCCTACCGCACGGTTGGACCCCATGGAGCCTCGTCCGCCTGGCGGTGTTCCTGGGGGGATGCCTGCTGGCGAGCGTCCTGATGGGGTCGCTCCGCCGCGCCCGCGAGGAGGCCCGCCGGGAGGCGGCCCGCCGGCGGGAGAACGAGGCGGTCCTGCGCAAGATGGAGGCGTTCAAGGGGGCGATTCTGGAGTCGGCCCTGGATGGCATTATCACCTTCGACGATCAGGGTCGGATTCGGGAGCTCAATCCGGCCGCCGCGGGGACGTTCGGGAGTCCGCGATCCACGCTGCTGGGCCGCCGGTTCGCGGAGCTGGTCCGGCTGCCTCGCCTTTCGGAGAGGGAGCCCCTCATCCCGGTGCCAGGCCAGTCCATCCCGGGTGCCCTGCTGGGCCAGCGGATGGAAGTCACCGGCGTCCGCGCCGATGGCAGTGAGTTCCCGGTCGAGGTCACCGTCGCGGTGACCGGCCCGGATGCGGAGCCGTCCTTCACGGCCTATCTCCACGACCTCTCGGGCCGCAGGCAGTTGGAGGACGAACTGCGGCGGCAGGCCGAAGCGTTACGGGAGGCCGCTCGGCTCAAGGACGAATTCCTGGCCATGCTGGCTCACGAGCTGCGCAACCCGCTGGCGGCCATCAGCAGCGCCGCGACGCTGGCGGCTCAAGCCTCGGATCGCGGTGACTTCTGCTGGAGCGCCGAGGTGATCGGCCGCAACGTGCAAAAGCTCGCCCGCTTCATCGATGACCTGCTGGATGTCTCCCGGCTCACCCACGGCAAGATCGAGCTGCGCAAGACGGTCGTCGACGCGGCCACGATCCTCGACCGCGCGGTTGAAGCCATCCGACCCCTCCGCGAGCAAAAGCACCAGCACCTGGAGGCGTCCTTCCCCCGGGGGTGCTTGTGGCTGGAGGGCGACGCGACCCGGCTGGAGCAGGTCGTCTCCAACCTGCTGATCAACGCCGTCCAGTACTCGGACGACGGCGGCCGGATCGAGCTGCGGGCCGAGCGGTCGGAGGCCGGCACGGAGATCCGCATCACGGTGCGGGACCATGGTGCCGGCATCGGTCCGGAGCTCCTGCCTCATGTCTTCGAGCTCTTCGCGCAAGGCGATCGCTCGCTGGCGCGGACGGAGGGGGGCCTGGGGATCGGCCTGACGGTCGTCAAGACGCTGACCGAGTTGCACGGCGGCACGGTCACGGCCAGCAGCGCGGGCCTGGGTCGCGGCAGTGAGTTCGTTCTGAGTCTCCCCGCCGCCGACGCTCCGCGGCCCGTACCGTCTCCCGCACCAACGCCGACGGCTGGCGAGGGTCCCAGCCCGGCCAGTCGCATCCTCGTCGTGGACGACAATGTGGACCTCACGCGCGGTCTGTCGGTGTTGCTCCGGCGGTTCGGCTACGAGGTTGAAGCCGTCTACGATGGCGTGGCCGCGATCGAGGCCGCCCGCGCGAAACGGCCCGAGGTCGTGCTGCTGGATATCGGCCTGCCCGGCATCGACGGCTACGAGGTGGCGCGGCGGCTCCGGCTGGAGGAGGGTCTCGACGAGGCGACGATCATCGCGATCACCGGGTATGGGCAGGAGGAGGGCCACCGGCTGTCCCGGGCCGCGGGCTTCAACCACCACCTGATCAAGCCGGTCCAGATCGACGACCTGGTCTCGCTCCTGAGACGGCCGGAGCAGGACTGGATCCCCGCCCACAGCACGTGATCGACCGAGAGTCTCTTATGCCCCTCGATGGATTCGACCGCCTCGCTCAACTCGCCGATGCCCAGGCCCAGGCGGCAAGCGTGTCCGTGGCCGGTGGCGACGATCCCACCGTGCTCGAGGCACTCCGCGCCGCGACGGATCGGGGTTGGGTCCGGCCGATCCTGGTCGGTCCCGCACCCCGGATCGAGTCCCTGGCCGCGGCGCTGGCCCTTTCCCTCGACGGCTTCACGATCCATCACGCCCAAGGGGATGCCGTGGCCGACGCCGCGGTCGCGGCGGTCCGTGCCGGTCGCGCCCGGATGCTCATGAAAGGCCAGATCTCCACGCCCGCGCTGATGGCGGCGGTGCTGAGTCCCACGACCGGACTGCGGAGCGATCAGAAGCGCGTCGTCTGCCAGGTCGTCCTGATGGAGATCCCCCGCGACGACCGTCGGTTCCTCCTGGCGGATACCGGGATCTGCATCCATCCGGACCGGCGGAAGCGGCTCGAGATCCTCCGGCAGGCGGTGGACGTCGCCCATGCCCTGGGTGCGTCGCGGCCCAAGGTCGCGCTGCTGGCGGCCACCGAGACAGTCAAGGTCGAGATGCCGGAGACCCTCGAGGCCGCCGAGCTGTCGCGGCGCAACCGGGCGGGCGAATTCGACGACTGCGTGATTGAAGGCCCGCTCTCCTTCGACCTGGCCTACGCGGTCGAGGCCGGGGCCAGGAAGCGGGTCGAGGGCTCGGTCGTCGGCGCGGCCGAGATCCTGCTCTTCCCCAACCTTCTCTCGGCCAATCTCACCGTCAAGGCGATCATGTACACCGCGGAATGCCGCTTCGGCGGCATCTTGAGCGGCACCTCCGCCCCGGTCGTCTTCATGTCCCGCGCCGATACCGCCGCGACCCGGCTCCATTCGCTTGCGTTGGCCCTCCGCATCCTGGACCATGGTCAAACGTAGGTCAGGCTTTAGCCGGACAGCCTGGGAACGCCAGGCGAAAAGCCTGACCTACGTGAGGAGGAAGATCGATGCGCGCGAGCCTGTTGCTGACGTGTCTCGTCCTGGGCTGCATGGGTACAGGGCCCCGAGCCCTCGGAGCGGACGACGGTGCGATCCAACCGCTGGACTTGCAGGTGCTGAGGCCGGCAGGCGATGCCCGGAATCCGCCGCCGCGCACGATGCTCCACCGCTACCTGCTCGAGCAGGCGCACCGGCACTTCGAGGCGCGCCGCCAGGCGATCGCCGCCATCAAGACGCCCCAGGACATCGCGCGGCGGCAGAACCAGCTCCGGGCGTTCTTCCTCGATTCGCTCGGCGACCTGCCCGAGCGGACGCCCCTGAACCCGCGCGTCGTCGGGACCCTCGCGCGCGACGGCTACCGCGTCGAGAAGGTCCTCTTCGAGAGCCGGCCGGGGCACCACGTGACGGCCAGCCTGTACCTGCCCGGGGGCACGCCTCCGTTCCCGGGGGTGCTCCTGCCGTGCGGGCACAGCGACAACGGCAAGGCGTTCGAAGGCTATCAGCGGGCGTGCATTCTGCTGGCCAGGAACGGCATGGCCGTGCTCTGCTACGATCCGATCGGCCAGGGGGAGCGGTTCCAGCGGCTCGACGCCCAGGGGAAGCCGGTAATCCGGGGCACGACCGAGCACACGATGGCCGGGATCGGGGCTCTTCTGATCGGCCGGCAAGCGGCCAGCTACCGGATCTGGGACGGCCTCCGCGCGCTCGACTACCTGGCCGGCCGGCCCGAGGTCGATCCCAGCCGCCTGGGCTGCACGGGCAACTCGGGGGGCGGCACTCTGACGTCCTATCTCATGGCGCTGGACGACCGGATCGGCGTGGCGGCGCCGTCGTGCTACATCACCTCGCTGGAGCGACTCTTCGCCACGATCGGGCCGCAGGACGCCGAGCAGAACATCACCGGCCAGGTCGCCGCCGGCCTGGAGCACGCCGATTACATCACCCTGCGCGCGCCCAGGCCGACCCTCCTGACCGTGGGCACCCGCGACTTCTTCGACATCCAGGGTAGCTGGAACACGTTCCGCGAGGTCAAGCTGATCTATGGCCGGCTCGGCCATGGCGAGCGCGTCGACCTGTTCGAATCGGACGAGGGACACGGCTTCACGCGTCCCCGCCGCATCGCCACGGCTCGCTGGATGAAACGCTGGCTCTTGAAGCTGGACGAAGCCGTCGATGAGCCGGATTTCCCCATCGCCACCGATGCCGAGCTGCAATGCACCAGGACCGGGCAGGTGCTGAGCGACTTCCACGGCCGGTCGGTCTTCGACCTGAACGTCGAGCGCGAGCGCGCCCTGCACGCAGCCCGCGACGCCGCCAACGCCCGGCGCTCGATCGAGGAATTCCGCCAGGAGGTCAAGAAGCACCTGGGCCTCGGCGATCGGAAAATCGCGGCGGTGACACCCCGCGAGGTGGCGAAGCTGCCGGGTCCCAACTGCACGATCCGCAAGCTGACGTTCGAGGTCGAGCCCGGGATCGTCATCCCGGCGCTGGACATCGCCCCCGGCCAGCATGATCGGCAGGGTGCGGTCGTCGTGAAAGTGGGCGTCGACTGGACGCACGACCTGGCGAGCGAGAAGGCCATCGACGCGCTGATGCGCCCCGCCGCGCGCGTCGTGCTGGTCCATCCCCGCGGCATGGGGGAGACCGATCCCGCGGCCGGACAGGAGCGGCGCGGCTCGCCGTTCGGACATGACGTCAAGGAAGCCTTCCTGGCGATCCACCTGGCGCGGCCCTTGCTCGGCCAGCGGGTGGTCGATGTCCTGACCGTCCTGGAGGGGCTGAAGTCCGAATCGGGGGGTGCCGCCGGGTTCCAGCTCGTGGGCATCGGTGCCGCCGGGCCGGTCGTGCTGCACGCCGCCGTGCTCGACGAGAAGGGCTTGATCCAGGACGTTGCGCTTGAGCGATCGCTCATCTCCTGGAGCGATGTCGTCGCCAGGGGGATCAGCCGCGGTCAGCTCGGCAACGTGGTCCCCGGTGCGCTCCAGGCGTATGACCTGCCCGACCTGGCCGCCCGGCTGGCGCCCCGCCGCCTCCGCATCCAGGCGCCGGTCGACGCGATGGGCGAACCGGTCGCCCAGGCGGAGGCCGAACGGGCGTACGCGGTGTGTCTCCAGGCGTACGGGGGGTCGGATCGATTGGAGCTGCGCGCCAGGCCGTGATCCGTCTCGACAAGGACCCGACGCCGATCCGGTCCAGGCCCTCATTTCCAAGGTCGAGACTCGTGGGCATTGGGATCGTGGGATTGCCCGGTGTCGGCTATGCTGGGTCAGGCGGCGGAGTCGCCGCGGGGGACCGGGACGGATTCGGCGGGTCGGAGCCCAGGCCCCTTTGACAGGAGCGAACCTCATGTCCACGGCCACATCAACGCCAGCAGCGACGTCCGCGGCGGGGCTCGCGGGAGCCCCGATTCCGCCCCTGCTCCCGGCCTATCCGGAGCTCTACCGTTTTACGGTGGATCAGTATGAGCGCATGGGGGATGCGGGCATCCTGACGGAGGACGATCGGGTCGAACTGGTGGAGGGGTTGGTCTACCGGAAGCCGATGAAGAAGGGGCCACACGCGATCGCCGGCCGGGAGACCGCCGCGGCCTTGACGCGCCAGGTGCCAGCCCAGGCCTACTTCGTCACGCGCGAGGATCCGGTAAGCATCCCCGGTCGGTCCGGCATGCCGGAGCCGGACGTCTCCGTCGTGCGAGGCCAATCCCGCGATTACCTTGAGCAACCCAAGGCCAGTGATGTGCCGCTCCTGGCGGAGGTCTCCGGAGCCACCCTCGCCTTCGACCAAGGTGAGAAGCTCCTGTCTTACGCCCGCGGCGGCATCCCGGTCTACTGGATCGTCAACCTGGTGGACCGCCGGGTCGAAGTCTACACCGGACCGGGGCCGGACGGTTACCCGCACCGGCAGGACTATCACCCTGGTGACCTGGTGCCGATCGTCCTTGACGGCCAGGAAGTGGGCCGGGTTGCGGTGGACGAGCTCCTCCCCTGATGGCTGCCGCCACGATTCCGTGACGCGTGGCCAACGTGATCCCGTTGATCACAGGGCTCCTGACTGATATTTCTTTTTTGGGAACCCCTTGACGGGCGAATCTCGTGACGTTCTAATCCGGGCGTTGCCTCTCGAGAGGTGCGTTGGTTCCATTCGGACTCCTTTCTTCAGACGTTCGCGTAACGACTCCAAAACCTCGTTGTGGCCGGTCCTGTGAACGTGCACCGCGCGATCACTGGGTCTGATGGGCCGATCTCGGGCCGGATGCTTTTCCCCGCCCTGGTGACCCTCGTGGCCGGGATCGGCGTGTCCCTCGGCGTCCTGATCGCGCTGGCGATCGCCGAGGCAACGGGGACTCATTCGGATGCCGCCTGGCGGAAGCATCACGAGGAATGCCAGCGACTTCCCGAGGAGTTGTATCATCGCGATCGCTTCCGCGCGATCCGCGGGCGAGTGATCGACGCGGAGGGCAAGCCCGTTCCCAAGGCGCTGGTCCGTTGCGTCAAGCTGGAGAGTCTCGTCAACCTGGCCAAAGCCGGGCTGCCAACGTCCGCGAAGTGGATTGTCCCGATCGAGGCCGAGACGACGACGAACGACGAAGGAGCCTACGATTTCCCGCACCTCCCTGTCGGCGCGCGGACGTTCTTCTTCTCGGCCCCGGGTCGTGAGCTGGCCCCGGCCATCAAGGACTTGATCGTCGTCCAGGACGGCTTGGGCGCCCAGCTCGAGGTCACGCTCGGCCGGCCCGCCGCGCTCCGCGTGCGGCTGGAGACTCCGGCCAAGGCCGCGATGAGAGTTCATCTGGTTCCACAGCGCTGGTGGCCGACTCTCATGACGGCGGTCGTGCCGCAAGGTGGAACTTCGGTAGAGTTTTCCGGCCTCGGCGGGCCGTTCCACAAGGGGCTCATCGCTGTGTCGGAGCCGAAGGATTCCTCACGCCTGCGTGTGGCGGGCCGCTACGACCTCGATCGTTCCGCCGAGGTCATCATCAGCGGGGCGGAGGAGGTCGCGTCGCTGCTCGATCTGCCCGAAGCGGCCGGGCTCGAAACCTGGCGCGTGCCAATGCGTGCGAGCCACCGCCTCTTCTACGCCGCGATGTCCCCAGTCGCCCTGTTCTGGCCGGTGGTTGGGGACGATCAACCGTTGTGGGCGACTCAGCCTGCCCATCCTCTACCACCCCCCCTTGCTAAAGTTTGCCAAGTCGGGCGCGGGGATTATTCGCGGATTCGCGCCGCACCCGTTCCTGCCGGTGCTGGTCGAATCCCGAACGGGCGGCTCCTGGCTGGGGTGGACCAGCGAAGCCTCGGAGTTTGAGGTGAGCGGCCTTCCGGCCGGCGTCTTCCGGGTCCGTGCGCTCGACCTCTTCGGCCACGTGACGTTCGCCTCTGGGGTCTCGGTCCGCGAGGGTTCGGTGGCGGGGCCGGTCCGGCTCTGGGCCAAGGTCGACCTCGACGAGCCCGACATCCGCGAGGTCATAGGTTTCGTGCGCTGGGAGAGCGGCCTGCCGGTCCGGAAGGCCGCAGTCTTCCTTCAGAACTCGAATGACTTCCGGAGGTACGTGCGGCGAGTCGAGACCGACGAGCACGGATTCTTCCGCTTCTCGGAAGTCCCAGGTGATGAGTCATACTTCGTCTTCGCGCTGCCGCCGGGCGATGACGATGCGATGAGGAACTTCGAGTATTTCTCGGTAACGACAGTCCAACGTGAGGTCTGGCGACCGCTGACATTGCATCCGCACCGCGTCACGGGCGACTTGCCCGCCGCAGTCCTGGCAGCGCGACGTCCGGGTGAGCGAGGTACCTTGCAGTTCGTCCGCCTTGAGGGAAAAGCCGAGCAACTCATGTGGACGTTCCGCGCCGAACCTTCGGGCAAGTTCACGGTCGCCAACGTGCCTCACGGTCGCTACTGCGTCCAGGTCCGGTCAAGTGGGGGCGACGAGGTTGCGCGCTCCCTTCCGTTTGAGGTCGCGGAGGGCCAAGAGGAGGTCGTCCGCTGGCCGGAGTCGGTGCCATAAAAAAACTCCGCACGAGGCCCGGTTGCGTCGGCCGAGCCGATTCGCCAACCACCAATGCTGATCCACCTCGAGGTGCACCATGATCCGTTTGCGGGAGTCTTGTCTTACGATGACAGCGATTGGTTTCGTCTTCGTACTGGTGGGCTCCAGCCGTCCGGAAAGCCACGCCCGGCTCTGGGAGCCGTCAGAGTCGCACTCCGGGCTGCTCCGTTCCCATCAGCAAGGTGGGTCGATCCGGTCGACCTACCCAAGCACGGGGCTGACCCTGACGAGATGGGCCGGATCCGCATTTGCCCCCCTGGTGCGGCCCGCAGTCTTGAGACTCGGTCAGGTACAGGGCGTCTTTACGAGTCTAGTCGGGTGTTCGGGTACTGCATCAGTCATGTGCCCGATGGGTTGCGGCGCGGAACCTTGTGCTTCAATCGAGATGCCTAGTCAAAGCAATGCAGCATGTTCAACGGGTGCGTACACATATGGGTCTGGAGATTGGTGCTCGGTCAATGCGGCACCTTCGAGTAGTCAACTGAGCTGCTCGACGACCTCGCTCCAGGCCTATTGCTCGACAAACGTGGGTACTGGCGGCAGTGCCGGTCCTGGAACTTGTAGCGCCTCCGGCAACGCGACAGGAACGGGCAAGAACTCCTGCAGCGCTGCGAACGGCTCGAGCTCCAAATGCTCGACGAAAGCGAATGGCGAGAACGCGGGCATGACAGAGTACAATTGCTCGGCTGGTGTGGCGGGTGCTTCAACTCAGAGCCAGTGCAGCACAGGGGGCCTTTCCGGCACCTCGGGTGGTGTCGGCTATTGCTCGACGACTGCTGGGAACATCGGCGGAGGCACTCAGAATAACAACTGCTCCGTCAGTGCCAGCGGAGCGAGCGGCACCAGCCCCAACCAATGCAGTACCGATGGGACCCAGGGTAGCCGTTGCTCGACGAACGGTAGTCAGGGTGACGGGATAACAACTGATTTCTGCTCCGTTGCGAGTAGCCTTTCCAATGCCGTCTGCACGGTGCTCAATCCCGGCACAGGAGGCGGCACATGCAGTGCATCCCCTGGCTCAGCGAACAATTGCAGCGTCAAGAGCGGGACCACCGTTACCGGGCCTGGTGGAAACCGTCTTTGTCAGGCGACGGGGTCGTAACGATCCTTTCCGCTGAGCGTGCTGGCCTGCCCGGGGCCGCTTCAGAGTCTCGGGCGGTCGCCGCTTCTCGATGTGGAGGCGAACCAACTGTCTTCGGCCTTCTGGGTACAAGGACATCAGTCATGCCCCGTCACGGGTGGCGGGGCCTCAAGGAGGAGAGCAAGGTGAAGCGCTCTTTTGTTAAGATCGTTGTGGTAGCTAGTATAGCCCTCGGCGCCGCCGCGCGTGCACAGGGCGTCCGTGAGGCGCAATCGGCGCCGGGTCGGTCGGCTGCCGCGCTCGTGGCGAGGCTCAAGGGCGAGGCGGAGAAGATGAAGACTGCCAAGCTCTCGCAGCTCTTTTCGGCTCTCGCCGAACCAAGAATCCGGGCAGAGCTTCGTCTCTCGGCCGAGCAGATCGGCTTATCCCGCCAGTTGGATGAGCTGACCCGTGACATCATCAAAGCCTGGCTGATCCGCAGCCTCGATACGGATCAACCTCCGCCGCCGGCCGCCTTGTCCGAACGGCTCTCCCAGCCAGGGGACCGACTGCGCGCTCGTCTCATCGCCCATGCGGAGGCGATCGCCCTGCACGGGATCCTGACTCCCGAGCAGGCTCGGCTCTGGTGCACAGCCACAGGCCGGAAGCCTGAGCCGCTGCTGCGCGGGCGAGATGGGGCAGACGGGCCTTTACCGATGGCATCAGATGAGCGGCGCCCGGCGGCCGAGCTGGCGGACCAACTGCGATGCAAAACCACTACGAGAAATCGCGCCGGGGTTGTCTCGAACGTACTCCTCGGCGAGCCGGGAATGCGAGCGGCGTTCCCCAATGGGATAGGTCACCTCGATCCCATTCGTCAAAGGTTGGCGATTCGAGACATGCCGAAGGTCGATCTCGGGAAGGAGCAAGCCGAGTTGGCCGAGAGTCTCGACCAGGTAACTCTCGCCATTTGGCGGTTCTGGCTAACCCGCGATTTGGACAAGGTCCCCCTGCCGCCTCAGCCTGTCCTGGCTCAGCGATTATGGGAGGGCGGAGAACGGATCAGAGAGAGTCTCTTCGCCCACGCCGAGGCGATCGCGCTGGAAGGTATCGTGACGCCGGACCAGGCGGAGCGCGCCCTGAGGGCGGTCTGGGAGTTGCGCGGCATGCGATCTCTCTTGGACCCGGTGCTGGCCTCCAGATTGCGCCTCTCACGATCGCAACGCGAGGAGGTGCTCTTCCTGCTGAATACCAAGCGGAGCATCTGGGAGGAAACGAGGAACATGTCGATGCCTCTGGTCAGTCTTCGTGTCACCCGGCCCGAACTGGGGGAGCAGATCGAGCAATTAGGCCGAGAGGCTCGCAACCGTCAGGAGGAGGTAGATGGACGAATCTGTGATGTGCTCACCCCCTCCCAGGCCCGTATGCTGGAACGGTTGCTGGGCGCGGATGCACAGCCGCCGCGCCGACCCGCCACGAAGCGTGGCAGACCCAATCGGCCGGGTTGATCGAAGATTATGACGGGACGCCTGGTCCGCGGCGCCCGTTCGGTGCGGATCCTCCGCGCCGATCCTAGAGTGGGCCGCCCGTGTAGATCCCCCATAGGTTAGGGGCCCGTCCTCACGTGGTCAGAGCAACGGAATCCACGTAAAGGCGGGGTTCCCGCGGGACTGAGGATACGGCCTCAGCCGCAGTCCTGACTTCAGGCAGCCCAGTGGGGACGGTCACGCGCGAAGCAATCAGATTGCGAGGAAAGGTCAGCTGCAGTACGGGGGGGCAAGCAGGAAGCGGCAACTCGGGCCAAACCAATACGACGTGCTCGGCTCAGGGCCAGAGCGGTGGCAACTTTTGCTCCGTCAGCGGTGGCGCCAAGAACAACAATATTTGCAGTGCCGACAACTCATATTCAGGAGCGAACACATTTTGTTCAGTCACCTCAAGTGGCGGAGCCGCGGATTGCTGCTCCGTAGCAGCGGGCCAAACGGGCGGGAAATGCACGGTCTTTGGTAAGGCCGGGAGCGCGACATGCAGCGTCCAGCCTGGTTCAGGTTCAAACGGCACATGCAGTGTGTGCGGCCAGGGCCAGGGAGGACTGCAAATCGTTTGCAACGGCCCCCAAAATCCTGGTTGCTGACTCCCTCGGGCCTGCGTGCGCCCGTATGGCGAAACGAGGAGACCGGGGCGATCCGGGGGTTTGGAGAGCGGAGCCATTTTGCTCGGGGTATCCCTGGATTGGTTCCTACGCCCACCAACTGCCACGTGTCTGTGCGAACTCGGTTGATTCGCCACTTGCAACGTCGAGGTCAGCGTCTCCACCGGCCTGCGGAAGGGAAGTCGTTCTACGCCGGGCTGCACGACCTCGGTCTGCGGCCCCTATGAACGCAACCTCGCGGACCTCCTGTGCTTGCCTTGGGTCGAAAGGTTCGGGAAAGCCGGACGCGGGAGACCCACCCGTCCGGTTTGACGAGGGAGGAGGCGGTCGCCGGTGCATGGCCAGCGGATATTGAGCCACGTACGGGGAAACCCTGAAACCGAAGTAAGCCGAAGCCCGAACACCGACTCCTCTTCCTCTACTCTGTTGCTCAAAGCTGGCATCAACCGCTCTAGCACATGCACGGTCGTCCACAGGGTGCCTGGACGCAGACCAGGCCGGTAAATCCAGATAGGGTTACACCACAATCACGTTGAATTGGGAGGCTCGCACCATGTTTCCTTCAATCATGATCACCGCGTCGCTCGTTCTGGCGGGCCTGGCTTCGCAGCAGGGCAATCCCCCGCCCAAGGACGAGGCCCGTCCCGGAACTGATGTTACCCCACGGCTCCGCGCCCAGGCCGCTCGATTGGAGCGCGGTCACGCATCGGAATTCTTTGCGGCTTTGATCGAGGCGACCCAGCCCGGCAATCGCGAAGCTCCGACCGGCGAGGTGCCGGCGCTAATCAAGGAAGCGGACCAGGCGACACGTGATGCCTTGCAGGCGCCCGCGCTGATCAAGCAAGCGGACGAGGTGACCCGTGAGGTCCTGCGCTTCTGGCTGGACCGCGCCCTGGCTCCCGGTTCACACCCGCCCACGCTCCAGGAGTGGCAGGATTTCAAGGAGCGAATCGTGGGCCATGCCGAGGCGATCATTTTGGAAGCCGTGCTCCGTCCCGAGCAGGCCCGGCGCTGGCGGGACCGCGCCAGTCGGCCCCTCATTCCCCCGCTCCCGGGGCGGTATTCCATCATTCCCATCGACTACGTTGACGGGAACATACCGGCAGTCTACACGAGAGCAGAGTATTACGGTATCATCCATGCAGAAGCCTATGAACAGAGGGCCTCCGATTTGTTTGGCGTCCTGATTGGATATGAACGCAGGATCCTGAAACCATTCCCGGGACTGAAGCGCCAACAGGCGGAGCTGATCGAGCGCGTGGACCGGCTGGCTCGGAACGCGAGGCGATATTGGTGGTTCCGCGATATTGAGCCGGTGCCCAAGCCTCGCGAAGAGGATCCTCAAGGAATCCGTGAGTTGCCCCCCACGTCAGCGATGCAGCTCCGGTTGTCGGAGCGGGGCAAGCGGCTCCGTGCCAGTGTCGCGGCCCACGCCGAGGAGATGGTGCTGGAAGCGGTCTTGACACGCGACCAAGCTGAACAAGCGAAGCTCGAGCTTTGGCGACGCCGGGGCCTGCATGCACTTCTCGATCCCGAACTCGCCGCACGGCTGCACTTATCCAGGGCGCAACGCAACGAGCTGGCCGAGCGGCTCACGGAGCGTGTCGAGGTGTATCACAGAGTGGTCCGCTCCGATGTGCCAGTCTACAACAATCAAACGCCGTCGAACGTCGTCAATGCACTGGAACAGCGATGGAAGGAAGAGGTCGACCACAAGGTGGCCGTCTTGGATCAACCGATCTGGGAGATCCTTCAGCCTGCGCAGTTGCGGGCCTTGGCTCGGTTATTGAACAAGCCCGTGCCGGTTCTCCAACCCGATGATCGGTGAGGCTATTCGGAGGGGTTCCATCACTTTACCTCCCCGATCAGAAGCCGGCGGGAGGCCGGATGAGGAGCCGAATCGACCATCTTTCTTGTTCCCTGAAGCGCACAGCATGTCGAGAGGGCACCGGGATGGTTGACGATCGGGCCGAGGGATTCCGACCCGGATGGCTCAATCGAGCGTCATGCGCGGCTATCACGCCCGCCGTCACTGCCGCGCTGCTGAGTCTCGATGGTCAGCTTGGGCCGGTGTCTTTCACGCTCCGCCGTGCGATCGCTCTGGTTGTGATAGCAGTCGTCGCCGGATTTCGGATGGGTCGGAGTCGTGGTTGGGGCATCGCGGGATGGGTCGGCGTCATCGCGACGCTCGCCCTGGTGGCCCGAGCCCCTTCCGTGCCGTCCGCTCTCGTCGGGTTCGTCCTCGCGCTCGCAGCGATCGAGACCGCGGCGAAGTCGACGGCAGCGGGTGCCGGGTGGCCCGACGGCCTCCTCCCGGCGTGCCTTGCGTACGTCGCACTCCGACTCGCAGTCGATCTCGTCCCGCAAGCCGGGGCGATTACCGAGATGGTTGCCCGTGTCGCCAGCCATTCCATTAACGCCGCCCGCGGATTCGATGCCCGGCTGAGCTTCACCGTGCTGGGCGGGCCTGCGGTTATCTTGGCCGTCTTGTACCTCCTGTGGAGCTGGCGACGGGCCGGGGGAATGGCTCGGCCGTTCGCGGCCGTCATCATCCCGCTGGCCTGGTTCGCGGCGCTGCCCTTTGTCATGCCCGATGTCTCGGCGGGGCCGCTCGCTGGTTTTTCCCGAGGAGCCTGGCATGGGCTCTTCTGGTTGAGCGTTGCCGGACTGCTTGGCGCACTCCTTCCGTTCGGTGGCCAATTCAACGGGGACTCCACCCTCCCTGACCCACCCTTATCAAGGGCGGGAAAGAAAGACGGTGTGGCCGGTGCGGATCCCGGACGTGCCGGCGAGCCCCCAGGAGTACGCCCGCGCCGTGTCTCACTCGCCGCCGCTTGTCTCGCGGCGGCGCTGGCCGGGGTCTGCCTCGTAGGCACGGCCCTGATCGGCCCGACGGCTGGGAAGTCGATCCGCGTCCACAATCGCGGTGGACTCGACTGGGACCGACCCGTCTTCGGCCGGTTCGGCGCCTTCAGCGGCGGGATGTTCGGGCTCTTGCCCGTGTACTGCCGGTCCGAGGGCTACGACTTCGACATCATCGACGCGGACGCCATCGACGCCGCCGACCTGGAGGGAGTCCAAGTCCTCGTCCTGATCAATTCACCAAAGGTCTGGGACGAGACCGAGCGGCGGACGGTCCTCGACTTTGTGGCTCAGGGCGGTAGCCTGCTGGTCCTCGGCGACCACACCGACGTCTTCGGCCTGATGCGCGGCTTCAACAGCCTGCTCGAGCCGCTCGGCATCCGGTTCCGGTTCGACTCCGCCTTCAAGGCACGCGAGGGTTGGCGCGGCTGCCAGGCCGCGGCGCCGGACGCAGTCGCCTGGGGATGGGACGAGGAGAATCCCGGGGTCGCCGTCGGTGCCTCGCTGGAACTCTCCGGCTCGGCTCGACCGCTCCTGTTCGGCCGCTACGGCTTCTCCGATGCCGGGGTCCGCGAGAATGTCGTGGGCAGCTTCCTGGGCAACTACCACTACGATCAGGGCGAGCGGCTGGGTGATGTTGTCCTGGTGGCGACCGCCACGCATGGCCGGGGCCGGGTCGTCGTCTGGGGCGATACCTCGGCGTTCCAGGGCGTGAGCTCGTATTATGCCAAGGCTGTCGGCCCGATGCTCGCCTGGCTATCGCGGCCCACGGCGTGGACCGAGCGTATCCCCGTCCGGATCGCCGCGGCGGCCGGTCTTCTCGCGGCGATCCTGTGGCTCTGGATCGTTCAGGGTTCGCTGACCCACGTCGTGCTCGTGGCTCTGAGCCTCTTGGCCGGGATGGTGATCCCCTGGTGCCTGAGCCTGCCGCACCTCGATGCCCGCGTCCGCGTCGCCGACGACACGGTCCTGATCGACCGCTCGCACTTCCCGGCGACAGGGCACTACAACGCCCGGGTCAACCCGATCGGTCCGCTCTCCACGAATCTGCTCCGATGTGGATTCCGCACAGTTGACATGGAGGCCTGGGACCCGGCGGCGATCGCGCGAGCCCGCGGGGTCGCCTTGGTCGCTCCCCAAAGGCCGTTCACTTCCGAGGAAATCGCGCTGTTGTTGAGGGCCGAGGAGGGCGGGTCGGTCGTCTTGCTGGTCGTCGGCCAGCCCGATTCGTTCGGCTCGCGACGTCTCCTGGATGCCCACGGCCTGGCGCTCCTTCCGAAGCCGATGGGGACGGTCACCTCCGCCGCACCGACCGCCAGCCGCCGCGAGCGCGAGCAGCAGCCGCGGTTCCTCGATGCCTGGCCGATCGTGACGGCCAATGGGGGCGACCCGGCTGGGCTGCCGGGAGTCGAGGTCATCTACCGGCACGGGGAGGACGTGGTGGCGCTCTTCCAGCAGAGAGGACAGGGGGGCCTGCTCTTGATCGCGGACACGCGGTTCTTCTCCGACATGAACATCGAGGATATGTCGGGCTTCTGGCCTGGCAACCTCGCCCTGGTCCACGACATGTTCCGGCGATATCTCGGGGCGGACCCGGACGCCGTGCAACCCGTGTTTCGATCTCCCGAGAAGCCCCAGTAGGGTTGGTAGGACGGCGGCCAGGACGTCGGTCAGGCTTTCCGCCTGACGCGCCTGGAGAGTCAGGCGGAAAGCCTGACCTATGCCCGATGAGCTCTCAGATAAAGGCCGCGACGGCGTGACGACCATTACCGCAGCCCAGGGCCGGCCATCCCTCGCACACCCGCTCTCGCCCGACCGGGCTGGCGCGGCACTGGAGGTCCCGCTCGGAATCCCAGCCGCACTCCTCGTCTCGGGCTGGATGTTCGCGTTCGAGCGCCGGGTCGACCGGCCCTACCTCTGGGCGTTGACCCTGGTGACGCTGGCCTTCGTGATGCTCGCGCGGCCGATCGCGCGGCGCGGGCTGCTGCGACGTGTTGCACTCGCCTCACTCCAGCTCGCGACTCTGGCCCTGGTGGCTTTCAGTGTCGACCGGGCACTGGCTGCCTGGGAGGCGCGGGGGCCGCGCTTCGGCGCCGCCTCGGCCATGGCCTCGGCGGCCCTCAACCTGGCGGGGTACCACACGATGGCCGATCGGGGCCTCTTGCTGATCGACCACCCCGACGGCCTCGTGACGATTCTCCCCTCGATGGAGAAGTTAGCACTGCGTCCGCTCCTGCTCTTCTCGATTGCCTGGAGCGTCCTGCGGCTGGTTCGCAATCATCGCCCTGCGTTCGGCGCTTCCGCCGTCGGGCTGGCCTCGACTCTCCTCGTCGGGATGGTACGGTACGTGGCCATCCTCGCTGCCTACCTCGAGCACGACGATATCCTCGCCGGCAGCGCAGGCCAGGCTGCCCTCGACCTCTTCACGTCCCCCTGGATCACCGGCGTCTTTCTCCTCATTGCCGGTCTCGCCGCGGACCATGCCTGCCAGTGGCTCTTCGACGGGATCGCGATGGCGGTCCCACCCCGGCCTCGCTTTGGGAAGGTGATCGTAGCCGGCCCGATCGTCGCCACGCTCGGCGGGGCGGCAGGACTGGCGTGGTCCTTCGTCCCGCCGGGCGCAGAGAAGGCCGGCCGGATCCTGATCGACGACCGCTTCTGCGGCATCTGGGAGCCGGCGACCCGCCAGCTCGACACCCAGTGGTACGGTGATTTCCCCACCTATAGCTTCACCGCGCTCGCCGAATGGCTGGGGAAATGGTTCTCGGTCGCCGCGAACTCCTCGCGGCCCTACGACGACGAACTGCTGTCCGGCTACGACGTCCTGATCATCAAGACGCCGGAGGAGCCGATCCCTGATGCCGAGGTCGCCGCGATCGACCGGTTCGTCCGCCGCGGAGGCGGGCTGCTCCTGGTCGGCGATCACACCAACCTGCTGGGCATGGGGACCCACCTCAACGCCCTCTCCGCCCGGCACGGCATCCGCTTCCGCTACGATTCGGTCTCCGACGGCGTGACCGGCGGCTTCGTCGATTCTGTCGGGGCTCGATTCGGCCGCCACGTCGGGGCCTTGCACGTGGATAGGCTGGAATTCATGACCTCGTGCTCGCTGGAGCTCTCCGGCGGGGCCGAGTGCGTCCTCGCGGCGGACGACTGCCGGCGCGAGCCGCATGACTATGCCGGCTCGAGCTTCTTCGGCCGGCATGGCCCGCACCCGGAGATGGAGCACGGCCGGACCGTCCTGGCGGCGACGGTCTGCGTTGGACGCGGCCGGATCGCCGCGTTCACCGACAGCACGGTCTGGTCGTCGTTCGCCGTCTTCAGCCACGACCGCGAGAAGCTGGCGATGGACCTCGTCCGATTGCTGAACCGGGAGCTGAGTCCCTATGCGACTCCGATCCGATGCCTGGCCATCGCCGCCACGCTGGCCACCGTGCTGATGGGATTGGCGATGGCCGGCTCAGGCATGGCCCTGCCGGCGATCTTCGGCGGGCTCCTCGGCGTGTGGTCGGGCGTGGCCGTGTCCGAGGGCCTGCACCGATCGCCGAGGTCACGTTCCTCTGGCAAGGAGGCGCCTGCGCGTTCCCGCCCGTGCTCGGGACCCCGGAATCGTTGCCGGCCGACCGCAGGTTCGACACGCTGCTGGTCTCGGTCCAGCGCCTCGGGCTGGTGCCGCGGGTGGCTTACACCTACGATGAGGACCTGCTGAAGCCCGAGACCCGCGCGGTGTTCGTCGTCGCCCCGGTGAATACTCCGCCTGCGCGGACGCTCGCTCGTCTGAAGGACTTCGTCCGGAAGGGTGGCAACCTCATCGTCCTGGATGACAGCCGGATCGGGGAGCGTGGCAGCGCGAAGGACTTCCTCGGCCTCTTCGGTGCCTCGATCACCTATCACGGTGCATCAAGCCAGGACGGCCACTCGCGGCCACATGTCCACCTTGGCGGGGGGATGGAACCCGTCAAAGCCCCGGCCGCCGACGCGTTCGTCGCCCGGAAGCGTTTCGAGCAAGGGCAAGTCGTTTACCTGGCGGACGCCCCCGACTTCTCGCGCGAGGGGCTTGGCCATTGCTTCGCGCGGCCGTGGCGAGCCGCGCGGGCACGATACGAAACGATCTTCGCCTTGTTCCGTGAAGTGCTGCGAATCACTCCAGGAGATCGACGGTTCTATGCAATCCTCCGACGAGTCGCGATTCGGGAGGGCGCAGGTCCAGCCGAACGTGCATGGAGTCCAGCGCGCGCAGCGCGCTAGAGCCTCAGGCCCTTGGGGACCAGGAACCGCTCGGCGAGGTCGAACGCGCCCTGGACTGCCAGCGCCAGGACCGCCGCGGGGATGGCGCCCTCGAACAGGATCATCGAGGGGTCATCGCGGCGGATGCCGGTGAGGATGGGCTGGCCGAAGCCGCCGGCGCCGATCAGGGCGCCGATGGTGGCCGTGCCGACGTTGATGACCGCGGCGGTCTTGATCCCCGCGAGGATGGCTCGCGAGGCCATGGGCAACTCGATCCGCAGCAGCCGGGCACCTGGAGGCAAGCCCAGGGCCTCGGCCGACTCGTGCAGCGCGGGCGGGATGTCGCGCAGGCCCGTGACCGTGTTCCGGATGATCGGCAGGAGGCTGTAGAGGAACAGGGCCACCAGCGCGGGCTTCGCGCCCAGTCCCAGCCAGGGGATCATGAACGCCAGGAGCGCCAGCGACGGGATGGTCTGGATCACACCGGCGATCGAGAGGATGGCCGCGCCCAGCTTGGGCCGGCGGGCGGCTGCGATCCCCAGCGGGATGGCCAGTGCGATCGCCGCCGCGAGCGAGATCCCGACCAGGAGGAGATGCTCCGAGAGTCGCTGGAGCAATCGTTGCCCGGCCGTCTGCGCCACGATCTGCGCCGCGATGCCGAACTTCGCCGCGACGAACTCGTCCGCCACGCGGGCTTCCGGCAGACGATCGATCTTGGCTCGGGCGTTCATGGCGGCCATCTCGGTGGCGCTGATCCGGCCTTCCAGGCGCTTCAGGGCCTCGAACGCCGCGGGCGACCGGGTCGGGAGATCGGCTCGATAAAGCCACACGCACTCGTACGCGGGGAAGAAACCGAGGTCGTCCACCAGGACCCGCAGGCCATAGGCTCGGATCTCGGCGTCGGTCGAGTAGAGTTCCGTGGCCTGGATCTCATCGCTGGCCAGCCCGCGATAGGCGAGGTCGTGATCGAGCCCACGGACGTCGCGCTGCGGCAGCGCGTAGCGATCGCGCAGGCCGGGCCAGCCGTCGGCCCGCTCCATGAACTCGTTGCTGAAGCCGAAGCGCAGCTCGGGATGGCGGCGCAGGTCGGAGATCGTGCGGACGCCCAGCCGGTCCGCGACCTCGGCGCGCATCCCGATGGCGTAGGTGTCATTGAATCCCAGCGGCCGGCTCATCCCGATGCCCCGCTCCGCCAGCGCGCGCCGCAGTGCGTCCTCCCCCTTGAGGTTGCTCCGGGCCAGGATCTCCGCGGAGATCGTCCCGGTGTACTCGGGATAGACGTCCAGCTCATCGGCCTCGAGGGCGTGGAAGAGGATCTGCGTCCCGCCCAGCTCGCGGAGGTGGGTCGCCGGCATCCCGGCATCGCGGATCAACCGCTCGGCGATGTCGCCGAGAATCACCGACTCGGTAAACGCCTTCGACCCCACCCGGACGGTCCGCGGGGGCGGATCACTCAGCAGCCCGAGAGTGACGAGAACCAGCAGGCTCGTTCTCATTCGGCACCTCCGTACGTGAGCTCGTGCACCAGGCGCTGGGCGTTGACGAACTGGGTCACGAACGGCTCGGCCGGCTGGTCGAGGAGGGCCGAGAACGCCCCGCGCTGCACGATCCGCCCGGAGCGCAACAGCAGGATCTCGTCGCCGAACCAGCCGGCCTCGGCCAGGTCATGGGTGACCATCACCACGGTCTTCTCCCACGAGCGGAAGACGGCGCGGAGGTCGGCCTGGAGCTCGGCCCGGACCATGGGATCGAGGGCCCCCATCGGCTCGTCGAGCAGGATCACCCGCGGGTCAAGCATCAAGGCGCGCATCAGGCTGGCCCGCTGCCGCTGCCCGCCCGAGAGCTGGGCCGGGTAGCGGTCCAGTCCGTCGGTGGGGAACCGTGCCAGCTCGGTGAGCTCCCGGAGCCGGGCCTGGATCCGCGGCTCGTCCCAGCCGAGGTAGCGCGCCAGCAGGATCACGTTGCCCCGGGCGGTCAGGTGCGGGAAGAGGCCGCCGTCCTGGGTGACATAGCCCAGTCCGCGCCGGACTTCCCGCTCTGTTGCGGGCGTCAGCTCGGTTCCCGCGATCGTGATCGTACCCGAATCGGGCCGGACCAGGCCGATCATCAGCCGCAGCAGCGTGGATTTCCCGCAGCCGCTGGGGCCGATCAGCACCGTCGTCTTCCCCGGCGGAATCGTGAGGTCCAGCCTCGGGATGACGACCTCGCCGTTGTAGTTCTTCGAGACGCCCCGCAGTTCGATCATTCACCGTGCTCCCTCAGCCTTGAGCCACGTGCCCTCGGGAACCATTGTATGCGGCCGGCCGGCATTCCGGCTCCGACTGCTCTCTTTCGGCGGCAGGTCGATTATCATGGAACCGGCCGCGCCCGGGCACTCGGTCGCCAGGGACGGAGACTCCACCCGAACCCGGTCCGCACGCCGACCATGATCCCGGTCATCTATCACCCCAGGTACGACATCACCGCGTTCGGCCTGGAGCGGCTTCATCCCTTCGATGGCCGCAAGTATCGCCGCATTCATGATGCCCTGATCGCCCGGGGCTTGAGGAGTCGCAGCGACTTCGTGCGGCCGGCTCCGGTCGGGCCGGACGAGTTGAGGCGAGTCCACACACCGGAGTACCTCCGCTCGTTGCGCGACCCGCGGATCCTGGCCGGCATTCTGGAGATGCCGCTCCTCGGCCGGCTGCCGTTCTGGTTCGTCGACTGGCGGGTCTTGCTGCCGATGCGCTCATGCACCGGCGGCACGATCCTGGCCTGCCGCCTCGCCCTGGATCATGGCATCGCGATCAACCTGGGCGGCGGCTATCACCACGCGGCCGCCGCCTGCGGCGATGGCTTCTGCGTCTATGCCGACACCCCGCTGGCCGCCGCGACGTTGTATCATGAAGGACGAATCAAGACCGTGCTCGTCGTGGATCTCGACGCGAACCAGGGCAACGGCACCGCGGCCATCTTCCAATCCTGGCCATGGGCGTCGATCCTCGACGTCTACGAAGACGACCTCTATCCGCTGGCGAAGCAGCCGGAAGATTTCCCGATCCCCGTCCCGGCCGGACTTACCGGAGTGGAATACCTGGAGATCGTGCGGGAGGCGCTCCCTCATGCCCTGGAGACGGTCCGCCCGGACCTCGTGATTTACAACGCGGGCTCAGATCCTTATGTCGACGACCCGCTGACGCGCCTCTGCTTGAGCAAGACCGACCTGGCGGAGCGAGATCTCCTCGTGGCGACCTTGACCCGTGAGCGGAAGGTCCCCATGGCCATGGTCCTCTCGGGCGGCTATTCGCGCGAGTCGTGGCGAATCCACGCCGACGGCATCGAGGCGATCCTCACCCGGTTCGACCGGGCCTGAGTGGACGGAATTCCCATCGGTGCCGACGGTCACACTGGTCCGAGACCGGCTCCGAGTCCTCGAGGTGTCTGTCCCCCTTGTCGAGATCCTGCAAGGTCCCTCCCTCTTCCAGTCGACTCAGGGCGCCTTCGCTCGATCTGTCTGACCTGTCATCCGATCCAGCTCGGCTACGGCGATGGTGAAGGCGCCCATTTCGCCATGCTCTTTGACCCAAAGGAAATGGGCCTTCGCAGCATCCGCTTGGCCTTTCTGCAGCCGGTCGAGGCCGAGAAAGCAATGGGCTGTGGCCTTCTTCTCGTCGGCGTCCGCCTTCGAAAGAACGGCTGTCTCCTCGAGCGCGCCACGGAGGTACTCGACGATGGGAAACGGCCAGGCTGAGTGGTCACATCGCGCCTGGGCCTGGTCCAGCAAGGATCTCCCCTCCGGCTCCTGATTGGCACGTCTGGCGGCGAAATACCCTAAGAGCACGGCGTAGATGGAGGTAGGGTCCCGCCAGTCCTCTCGGTCGAGTACCGCGCGAATATCTTCGTTGACGCCCTTACGGCGGGTCGAAAACGAGATGGTCGCCCGATTGAACAGCGCCCGGGTATTCCGAGGATCGATGCCAATGGCGCGGTCGAGATCGGCGAGGGCCTTGTCATACTCCTTCTTCGCTGCCCAGGCGATGCCGCGGTTGAAATAGGCCCAGGTATCTCGAGGATCGAGCCGGATTGCCTCATTGAAGTCGGCGATAGCCTGGTCGTACTCCCGTTTCGCGGATCTGGCGCAACCACGTTCGAAATAGGTGTCGGCCTGCCCAGGACCTAGGCGAATGGCTTCACTGAGGTCCGCGATGGCCTTCGTGAACTCCCCGAGACCCTTGTAGGCGAGCCCGCGGCGGTAATAGGCCCGAGGATATCGTGGACGGATTCGGATCGCCGCGCTGAAATCCGCGATGGCCTTGTGGAATCGCCCCAGGTAATACCATGCCTGTCCGCGGGCGAAGTAGGCCAGGGCGTCCCGGGGATCGAGCCGGATCGCGACGTCGAGATCGGCGATGGCCTTGGCGTACTCGTTCTTGAAGACCCAGGTGATGCCGCGGTTGTAGTAAGCCTTGGGATCGGTGGGGACGAGTCGAATCGCTTCGCTGTAATCCGCGATGGCCCTGTCGTACTCCTTCTTCTTCGCCCAGGCAATGCCGCGATACTGATAGGCGAAGGCGTTCTCGGGATCGAACTGGATCGCTGTGCTGAAGTGGGCAGTGGCCCTGTCGTAGTCCTTCTTGGAAAACGACTCGGTCCCCCAACTGAAAGCGATGCCGGCGGTGCGACTCGTGGCAGTCGGCGCGTTCCGGGAATCAGGCCGGATCGCCTCGTGGAAATCGCGGGTGAAGTTCTCGGATTTCGGCACAACCCGCTTGCCGAGCCGGCCCTTCTCGCTGGATGGGGCGCTAGATGTGGACTCAGGTGCCCGCTCGGGTCTTCGAACGGTCGGGGCGACGATGAAGGTGCCTGTCATCGCCCCGCCGACGAGAACGAGGATCCAGTATGAGGGGATGCCGGTGCGTCCGGATTCCGGTCGGGATGCATCCCGGGAAGGCTCCGGAGTTGAGGGAAGCTGCACAGACATCAGTCAACTCACCAGTGCTCGGATCGGCGTGCCTGTGCTGACGAAGTGCGGGCGGTCGAGCGGATCGCGGATCGTCGTGTCGGGGTCGATGCCGAGGGCCTTGTAGATGGTGGCGGTGATGTCCGGGGGCGTGACCGGATCACGGGCCGGATAGGCGGCGTCGGCGTCGCTGGCGCCGTAGATAGCCCCGCCGGGGATGCCACCCCCGGCGAAGAGGATGCTGTAGCAATGCGGCCAGTGATCGCGGCCGCCCTTGTCGGCCCCGGCGCTGCTGGTGATCTGTCCCACCTTGGGCGTGCGGCCGAACTCGCCCATCGCGACGACCAGGGTCTCCTCGAGCAGGCCCCGCTGGTGCAGGTCCTCCAGCAGGGCCGAGAACCCCCGATCGAACATGGGCAGGATCGACCGCTTCAGGAGCGGGAAATGCTGGCGGTGGGTGTCCCAGGCCTGGTCGTACCGGGCCCCGGTGCACACGGTGACGACCCGGACGCCGGCCTCGATCAGTCGCCGGGTCAACAACAGGCACTGTCCCAGGTGAGGCAGGCCCCCGAACTGCCGCGCTTCCTTCGTTCGGGGATTCTCCGGGTCGAGGCCATAGCGCCGGCGGACCGAGTCCGGCTCGCGCGACAGGTCGAAGGCCCGCCGCGCCTCGGGGCTGGAGATCAACGAGAACGCCTTGCGATAGTGGGTGTCCAGCCCCTCGACCGCCGCGCCGTCGCCGAGGGTCCGGTCGACGGCGGCCAGCAGCGACTGCCGGCGTCCGACCCGCTCCAGCGACAGCTCGCGGGGTAGGTCCAGGCCGGGGACCCGATAGCCGGGCAAACTGGGATCGCCCGTGACCATCGGATCGGACCCCGTCCCGAAGAAACCGGCGTCCTGGCCAGGCAGGAAGAACCCGTTGTTGCTCATCCAGTCGGGCGTGTGGACGAAGTCGGGGAGGGCCCGGCCGGACGGCTTCAGCCTGGCCACGACGGCACCGACCGGCGGAAAGTTGTCCGGCGCGGGCGACGTGATCAACCGTCCGGAGACCACCGGCGCGCGGCCCGTCAGGGCGAAGTAGGCGCCGGCGTTATGGTCGGCGATCGTATGGTGCACCGAGCGCACCAGCGCCAGGTGGTGCGCCTGGCGGGCCAGCATCGGCAAGTGCTCGCAGAAGAGCAGGCCCGGCACGGTCGTCGCGATCGGCTGGAACTCGCCGCGGACCCCGACGGGGGCGTCGGGCTTCATGTCCCAGAGGTCCTGGTGCGCCGGCCCGCCTTCCAGGAACATGACGATCAGCGACTTCGCCCTGGCCCGATCCACCGCCGCCCGGAGCAGCCCCGGCAGGCTCAGCCCGACAAGGCCCGCCGCGCCGACCCGCAGCACCTCGCGGCGGTTGAGTCCATCGCAGAGCCGTCGTTTTCCGGCCGTGATGCGGAGCATCCAACCGAAGCCCTCGTGCCTGATCGCTCGAACGACTCTCAATGGTAATCCACGTCGCCGCTGGACACAACCGGCGATCGGGACCAAAAGGCGGGCGACCGCACCCGAAATCGGCTGTTTCCGACTGGGCTTGCGGGCAAGGCTCTCGTCCTCGGCAGTCCTCGCCGGCTTAAGATCCGACCCATGTTGGGTTCCCCTGGAATGTTCAGTGAAGGAGAATCGAGGAATCTACTCCGGGAGCCAGTGTCATCTTCGCGTCCTTCCGCGCGCGCCGTGCCCGCCGATCGGCTCCCGCTCGAATGGGCCTGCGGGGACGGGTACAATCCGGATCGCGGATCTCGTCCCTCGGCCTCTCGGAGCGAACCCATGAGCCGGCTCCGCTTCACCATCGCCCAGGTGATGGCCCTCGTCCTCTTCGTTGGACTCGGCTTCGCCGCCCTGCGGTCGAGCACCGTCCTCTGGTCGAGTGCGGTCTTCACGCTCACCGTGGCGCTCCTCTCGGCCGCCGTCCTGGGGGCGATGGCACGCCGCGGGCCTGCCCGGTTGACGTGGACCGGCTTCGCCCTTTTCGGCTGGATCTATTTCGGGACGACATTCGGTCCGTGGGCGGACGTCAATGGGGTGAAGGCACCGCCCTACGTGACCCGGTGGGGACTCGACTACTGGGATGCCAACCGGTGGCCCGGCGGTCGGATCAACACCGCTCCGCCGGGAGAGGTGCTGTTCTCGCGGTTTGCGCCGGTCCAGGCGCGGCCAATCGTCGGGGCAATCCGCGCGGGACCGCTCCCCGCGCCTCTCGTGACCGTCCCCGATGCCTTCCAGTTCCGTCGAACCGGCCACTGTCTCGCGGCCACGCTCTTCGGCCCGGTGGGTGCAGCCCTGGGTCGCCTCCTCGCCGGGGAGGACGATCGGCCGAACCCCTGATCGCCCCGACCCAGCCGGATGCACAGATCCATCAGGACGTCCAGATCATTGATCATCGGACATGCCGAGCGCGCTTCTCGGCTGACCGCGCGCACCAGGAATCCGGCATCACGACATCGGAGAAGTCGAATCATCAGTGGAGGACCCGCTCATGCCCGCCCAGAATCGGGATGCCCCCATCCTGGCCGAGCCCGCCGATCCCCAAGCCGTGCCGGCTCGAGGTGGGCGTGTGCTCGGGACGCTCCTCCTCGGAGTCCTGACCCTGGTCGTCTTGGGGTCCGACCTCCGGTCGGTTCCTTACTGGCGTGACGAGTCGGCCTACATCTCGCAGTCGTATTTCTTCGACCTCTTCCTTCAAGGCGCACGCGACGATCCGGCCTGGATCTCGATGCCGGCGCTCGACCTGCCCCCCCTGGAGAAGTATCTCATCGGCCTGATGCTGCGCATCCGGGGTTATCCTCGACCGGACCCCCGTGAGGCGATGGCGTGGTATAACGACCCCTCCCATCGGTCGGAAACGCCGGAGATGCTCCTGGCGGCTCGCTGGCCGTCGGTGATCCTCGGGACATTCGGCTGCATCGCGGTCTTGGGCCTGGGGCCCTGGGGCGCGACCGGCGGACCGGCGCGATCGCGGCCTTGTTCTTGCTCGTGAACCCGTTGTACGACCTACTGGCGCGTCGCGCCATTGCCGACATTCCCTGCGAGGCGCTGGTGCTGACCGCGACAGCTTTTGCACTTCGGTTCTGGCAGAGCGCACCCTGTCCGGCCGGATCGGACCATGGGGTTGGATCGGGGCCGTTCTGGGGATCGGAATTCTCGCGGGCCTGGCGGTCCTGGCCAAGCTCAACGGAGTCCTTGCCTTGATGGCGATCGGGAGCTGGGCCGTCCTGGCGCTGAGTCTACCTCGGGTGCCAGCCGGACGGAAAACCTCGATCGTGGGGTCCGCGCTCGTGATTCACATCGTCGCACTCGCGACGTTCGTGCTCCTGAACCCGATGTTGACGGCCAGGCCCAGGGGTCCGCTCTCCGCGGGATTGGAGATCATCGCACGCGCGGGGATCAGACCAAGGTTCGAAGCGATCTTGCTGTATCGCCTCAAGTTGTCGGAATTGCAGCGCCAAGAACATTCGCACTACGCCCTCAATGGACTCCCGGACAAGATCCAGGCCGTGGCGGTTCAAGGATTCGGGCGCTTTGGTCCGTTCGGTCCCCGGCTGTCGCACTTCCCGGTGCGATACGACTGGGTCCAGGATCGTTGGGCGCTGATCTGGGGTCCCTGGGTCGTCCTGGGGGCGGTCTGGGCCGCCAGGCGGGGACGACGCCAGCTTCGCGAGGGGACCCCCCCAACGGCCTGGGCGATCCTGCTGCAAGCGTGTCTGGCCCTCATGAGCGTGACCATCTACATCCCGCTGGCCTGGGATCGCTATTACCTACCCCTCGTCGCGGGTAGCTCGCTCCTGGCCGCCGGCCTAGCCGTCGCGGTCTTCGATCGCCTGGTCCGACTGCTGGGCTCGGATCGCCGAAGTGCGCCCGCGCGGATCTCGACGTGATCGGTCAATCGATCGAACGCATTGGCGAGCCGCTCGGACGGATCGGATTCCCTGGGCATGGAACGGGCATCTGCCCATCGTTCCAACGCGGCGGGCCAGTCCGGGAGGCGATGATGGCTTCGAGGCCGTCACTCCTCGAGTGGGAAGAGTCCTTCAGCCATCAAGTCCCGCCGAACTTTGACCGCCTCGGGGTGATTGATCGCGAGGACGCGAATGGTTACGCGACCGATCGGGGTCAAATCCAGGAGTCGCGGACCACGCCAGCGGAAGTGATCCGCCCACCGATCGCGGCGCGGATGATAGGGCCTGACAATCATGTGTAAGAATGTCAAAGACGGCGATGTTTGGTCCCTTGTTCCGGTTACACCTCGGGCACGCGACCGCGAGGTTACCGCTCCGCGTCTTCCCTCCATGCTGTCGGGCAATGATGTGATCGAGAGGAAATGTGAGCCTGTAGGGAGCCTGGGGGAGGTGGCAGTATTCGCACAGTCCCGTCGCTCGCAGCCGCACCCGTCGGTCGAGGTCTGTGGGTACGTACATTGGGCTCACGACGAAGGATTTGCGGCCTTCAACGCTCGACGTGCTCGCGATTGGAGGATCGCGAGGAGATCGGCCACCCTGATATACTCATCAAGCTCATCCTCCTCTGAAGGTGTGAGCGTACCCTCCTGGGCCTTCTCCGACAGGAGAGAAGCACGCTTTTGCTGCCGTCGGGAGAAGTTTAGCTCGAGGAGTTTCCGAGCGGTTGCGGGGGGTATGCTTCGCGGCTCGAGGTCGGCGAGCTGCTGAAGGATCGCCGTTCCGATCGGCTCGGGTCTTGCCCTGCCGGCTTTGGTGGCCATGAGTTCGGGACCCATCGAGGTTTCTGGATCAGACGGGGGATATTCTAGCACAGGGCTCAGCCCGCAGCCAGCGTGATTTCCCAGCCAGTTGGCTTGCCCGACAGGGGCGGTGTTCCCTGTCGTCAACATCAACGAATGATGGGCCCGTCGTCTCCTTCCGCTCCCTCTTCCTCCTCTAACATCCCCTCGACCTTCTCATCGTCGCTCCCTTCATCGGCCGCGAGTTCCGCGAGGGGCGCATTGGGATCGGGCAGAACACGGAGGTTCTGGGTGTAGTCCTTGCCGTCGACATTCAGCACGACGCGGTACAACCCCGGCGGGACGGGCTGGAGCCGGCCGAACCGGGGTGGAGGCGTCGGCGCGGCCGACTCGGTCTCGCCGCCGGCTTCGCTGGCGGCTCCCGCAGCCGGCCGGCCTCGTTCACCCGATGGAGCCGGCGCACCGCCCGCGCGGCGGCCCGCCGCGGCTTCGGCTCGACCTGCGCCGGCGCCTCGGCCGCCACCGGCACCCCCTCCGGACCGCGGGCCGCCACCGGGCCCGAAACGACCGCCCGGGCCTGTCCCCGGAGCCGGGGTGCGAGCCAGGTTCCAGGTGATGCGGTGCAGTCCGGGAACGCCCGTCGCGCGCAGCTCGCTCACCACGGCCCCATTGACGTCCAGCACCTTCAGGCTCACCTTGTCGGCCTTCCTGGCCAGCGCGTAGTCGATCGTCGCTCCGGTGGCCGGATTCTGACCCTCGAACCGGCGGTTGGTCCCCCCGTGACTGGGAGCGTTCCGCCACCGGACCGCCGGGGTTGGCTTGTAGAGATGGACGTCGGCCTTGGCCACCGCGCGGGTGGTCTGCCGCAGCGGGGTCACGTCGAGCACCCACAGGCTGCGCCCATGCGTCGCCGCGACGATCTCGCCGGCCGTCGGGTGGATGGCGACGTCGTGGACCGCGACCGTCGGCAGGTTCGTGTTGAGCGAGCTCCAGGACTGGCCGCGGTCGAGCGAGACAAAAAAGCCGAACTCGGTGCCGAGGTAGAGCAGCTCGGGATTCGCGATGTCCTCGCGCAGGCAGCGCGACGACCCGCGCGGCAGGTTGCCCCGCAAGGGCTTCCAGGATGCGCCCAGGTCCTCGGTCACGTAGACCAACGGGTCGTCGATATCAGAGCGGTGACCGTCGAAGGCCACGTAGGCCCGCCCTTCTTCATAGCGAGACGCCTCGATCGTGGCCACGTAGCAGGGCTTGGGGAGGCCCACGTTCTTGACGACGTCGGTCCAGGAGGCGCCGCCGTCCTTGGTCATCCAGAGCGCGCCGTCATCCGTGCCGACGTACACGATGTTGGGATTTCGGGGCGATTCGGCCAGCGCGGTGGCACTCCCCTTGTCGGTCCGGGTGATGTTGGGCGAGATGGAGCGGAGGTCATTGCCCCGATCAAGCGAGCGGAAGACGACGTTGCCGGCGGCGTAGAAGATCCGCGAGTTGTGGTGCGAGAGGAGGAACGGCGTGTTCCAGTTGAATCGGTAGCGGGGCGGGCTGCCGGGAGCGGGTTCGGCAGTCCGGGCGCGGGCTTGCGGCGGCGGCTGGTCCCGCGGCCGGATCGGGGCGAACTCCCCGGTGCGGAGGTTCCGCCGCGCCATCGAGCCGTTCTGGCTGGTGCAATAGATCTGGTCGGGGTCGTTGGGATCGACCTGGCACTTGAACCCGTCGCCGCCACCGACGGAGACCCAGTCCTCGTTGATCGGGCCGGTGCCGTTGTGGGTCCGGCTGGGTCCGCCCCAGCTTCCGTTGTCCTGGAGGCCGCCGTAGACCTTGTAATCCCGCGTCGTGTCCAGAGCGACGTGGTAGAACTGGCCGATGGCTGCGTGGTTGAGGTGGTCCCAGTGCTCCATCCGGTCGCAGGTGACGTACAGACCGCCGTCGCCGCCCAGGATCATGTGCCGGCCGTCGCGCGGGTCGATCCAGAGGGCGTGGTGGTCCGAGTGGACCCGACGGCCGCCGTCGCCGCGAAAGGTCTTGCCGCCGTCGGACGACCGGTAGAGGCTGACTCCCAGCACGGCGAGGTGCTTCTCGTCATTCGGGTCGACGCGCACCTGGCTGAAGTACATGGGACGGGGGTTGAGGCTGTTGATCCGCGTCCAGGTCTCGCCGCCGTCCGCCGACCGGTAGACGCCCCCGTACTGGAAGCCGTCGGGCTGCTGCCGGTCCTGGACGTTCTCCCTCTGACCACCCAGTGCGGCGCCAAAGGGCCGGTTGGGATCGGGCCCGAAGCCGCTGCCGCCACCTGGACCGCCCCCGCCCGGACCCCGGCCCGTCGCGGGCCGTTCGACGGCCGTCAGCTCGACGTCGCGCGTCGTAGCGCCCCGGCCGATCTTGAGCTTGATCTTGTCCCCGGCCGAGAGGTCCCGGACGGCCGCGAGGAAATCGGTGTAGGTGCGGACCGGCTTGTCGCCGACGGCCAGGAGGGCATCGCCGACCAGCAGACCGGCCTGGGCCGCGGGGCTCTCCGGGGCGACCATCACGATCTCGGTCTTGTCTTCCTCGGTCCGGCCGGCCAGGCCCAGGTAGCCGTTGCCCACCGGCCTGGCTCCCTTGGGACCCATGCCGATCTTCTCCGATTCGATGATGGCGAAGACGACCTGAGGGTCCTTGCGATACCAGTCCAGTCCGATCCGGCCCAGCTGGCTGCCGGGCAGTCCCCGCGTCAGCTTCTTGAACGTCTTGCCGCCGTCGGTGGTCTTGTGGAGGCCGCCGCCGGGTCCCCATTTCTTCGACGGGTCGTTCGTGTCGTAGAGGTCGCGCTCCCGCTCATAGGTGGCGACGATCAGCGTCTCCGGGTCGGTCGGATGCATCCGCATGTCGATCACGCCGGTCTTCTCGTCGACGAACAGGATCTTCTTCCAGGTCTGACCGCCATCGGTCGTCTTGAACAACCCGCGCTCGGGGTTGGGGCCATAGAGCCGTCCCAGGGCCCCGACGTAGACGATGTTCGGGTCCTTGGGATGGATCAGGATCTTGCCGATCTGGAAGGTCGCTTTCAAACCCATGTTCTTCCAGGTCTTGCCGCCGTCGGTCGACTTGTAGACACCGTCGCCATAGGAGACCGAGTTCCGCGGGTTGTTTTCTCCGGTGCCGACCCAGACGATCTCCTTGTCGGAGGGTGCCACGCAGACGTCGCCGATCGAGACGGTGGCTTCCTTGTCGAACTGATGCTCGAAGGTGATGCCGTTGTTCATGGTCTTGAGCAGGCCGCCGCCGGCGGTCGCGACCCACCAGGTGCACGGGTCGGACTCGAAGACCGAGATGGCGACGATCCGGCCCCCCATGTTGGCCGGTCCGATCGACCGCCAGCGCAGCGCCTGGGTCCACCCGGGCGCGAGGCTCAGCGCGGTGGCCGCCTGCGCCGCGGCGGCCGGAGTGCTCGAGCCCTTCAGCTCCTCGAGTTTCTTCTTCATTTCCTCGAGCTGGCGCTCGAACTCCTTGATCTGCTGCTCCCGGGAGGCCGGCTGGGGCGGCTGCTGCGCCCGGGCAGGGGCCGGCCGGGCCCCGATCATCAGCAACGCCATCGCCAATCCGAACAGGCTCCGCAACGAGCGTGAGTGGGGAACCACGGTGGAACCTCCCGAGCCCAACGGCCTCGACCTGAGTTGACGCGCCTTGGCGGAACGACCGGCATTCTCAATTCAGCGTCATATCTTGCCTGGACGGCCCGGTCAACTGGGCAGGGGTGTTGCGGCGGAATTTGAGCCGGATGGGAGAATCGTGGCGTCGCGAAGGGCATCTTGGGAAGGATCCACAACCCGCTAGAGCGCATAACAGATGGATTGCGTACGCGTCGCCGACCTGGTCCTGATACCAGCCCGACGCGCCAGCGAGGGAAGCCGGCATGCCGAGCCGATCCCCTCGCTGGCGCGTCGGGCTGGTGTGGCGCGGGCGCAGCGCAAGCGTGAGGCGCTCTAGGGAACCGGCTTGCCGGCGGGCTCGCCGGAGCTGGAGCTGACCACTCGTCGCAACCCGAGGCGGTTCGCCTCCACGGCGGCGTGCTGGTAATAGCGCTGGGCCTCGGCGAGCTTGCCCTGGTCGCGCAGGACATCCCCCTGGTTGGTCAGCGCGAGAACCAGGTCCGGATGGTTACTGCCCCGTGCACACCGGATACTGTGGGCGTACGAATACGCCAGGACCTCGGCCTCGGCGAATGCTTTGCGATGGCGGAGCAGCCGGCTCAGGAGGTAGATCGAACGGAGTGTATCCTCGTGCTCCGGCTGGAGGACCCGGCGGCGGTCGTCCACGTTCTGGCGGAGCAGGGCCTCGGCCTCGTCGAGCCGGCCGAGGCGGCCGAGCAGCCAGCCGAGTCGTTCGGCCGCGTCGAGGGTGATCGGGTCGTCGGGGCCCAGGGCGCGACGGCACTGCTGGAGGTTGCGGCGGAGCAGCGGCTCGGCCACGGCGCCCCGGTTGGTCCGATCCAGGAGCGTGGCCCACAAATTGGTGGCACGCAGCGTATCGCGGTGAGTGGGTCCCTGGAGCTGGGTATTCAGGCGGACCGCCGCCTGGAGGTGTTTCTCGGCCTTGTCGTACTCACCGAGTGCCAGATAGGCCCCGCCGATCGTCTCCCGGAGGATCGCCTCGACCTCGGGCTGGCCGTCGATCCAGCCGCCCAGCTGGGCCGCGGCGCGATCGAGCAACTCCCGGACTGTGCGCTCCTGGGCCCGCGGGTCGAGGTCGGGCGACGCAGAGGAAAGGAGGCGCCGGGTCAAGAGCTCGTTGACAGCCTCGGCTCTCCGGAGCTGGCGATGGGCCTGCCGCCACTGCCAGGCGACGCCGGCAAGGCCCCCGGCCAGGGTCAGAAGCAGGAGCCCCGCCGCCAGGGCCAGCGCCGGGTTGCGCCGGCACCACATCCCGGCCCGGATCATCGGGTTCACCGGCCGAGCGCGGATAGGTTCCCCGTTGAGCCAGCGCGCCAGGTCGTCGGCCAGCTCGCGCGCGCTGGCGTAGCGGCGGCCGGGCTCCTTCTCCAGGCATTTCTGGCAGATGACTTCCAGGTCGCGCGGCACCCGCGGGTTGAGCCGGGAGGGCGGGTCGGGGGACTGGCTCCGCACCATGTCGAGCGTTTCGACCAGGGTCGTGCCGGCAAACGGCGCCCTCCCGGTCAGCAGAGCGTACAGGATTGTGCCCAGGCCGTAGACGTCGGTCGCCGTGGAGAGCGCGCCCCGGGCCCGGCTCGCCTGCTCCGGCGCCATGTAGGACGGCGTCCCGATCAGGGCGTTCGAGCGGGTCAGCTCGAGGTCGCCATCGAGGCGCTTGGCCAGGCCGAAGTCGGTGACATGGGGCTCGCCGCGTTCGTCGAGCAGGATGTTGGCCGGCTTGAGATCGCGATGGAGGATCCCTCGCTGATGGGCATGGTGGATCGCCTCGGCGACGCGGGCGACCAGCCGGGCCGCGGCGCGCGCGTCCGTCGCGAAATCCTCCAGCCGCTTGTCCAGGCTGGTCCCGCGGATCAGCTTCATGGTGAAGAACGGGTGGCCCTGGTGCCGGCCGACCTCGTAGATCGGAATGATCTGGGGATGGTCGAGCTGCGCCACGGCTTCGGCCTCGTTCTGGAACCGCAGCAGCTCGGCGTCCGAGGCGAAGCGGCCGGAGCGGATCAACTTGACGGCGACTGCGCGCCCGAGGGCGACCTGCCAGGCCTCGTAGACCACGCCCATCCCGCCTCGGCCCAGCACGCGGAGGACTTCGTAGCCGGCCGACCTCAAGTCATCGCACACACCGGTCCCCACCCCATCCTGGTACTCAAACTCCTCGCACCCGGCACCGCCCGAGGCCACCCGGGTCTGGCCGTTGGGATCGATGAGTCCTCCCACGGAGGAATCCTTCGAGATCCGGCCCTGGGCCGGGGACCGGAACACCGACGCAACGACCTCTCCGAGCTCGGGAAACCGCGCCCGGTAGGAGTGTTCGTCCGGTTGCTCGCCGCGGCGCAAGCGGTACTCCAGCTCGAGGTTCAGCAGGTCGCGAAACAACCGGACCCGCGCCCCGGCCGGGACCCTGGAGAGATACGTGGCCAGATCCGGGCTCTGCCCGCCAAGCCAGGCGGCCTCGAAATGGTCGCACGCCGCGTCCAGCTCCAGGAAGTCGGGCACGGCCAGGGTCGAATCGTGGAGCGTCACGGGCGCCTTCACTGGGGGTCCTCCTGGCTCCAGATCGCGCGGATCAAGTGGAGCTTCCGCTCGATCGTCTTGGTCGAGACCTTGTGGGCGGCGGCGATCTCCTGAGTCGTCTGCCCCTCAAGCCGGCGCTCGGCGATCGACCGAAGCGTGGGATCGTGCAATTTGGCCAGCAGGCTGCGGTAACCGTCGGCGAACCGGGCCGCAGCTTCCGGGGTCGGCTCCCTGCCGAGGATCTCGGCCAGGCCCTCACCCTCGCCGCCCTGATTGACCAGGAGAGCCGATTCCCCGAGGACGCGGCCGCCGCCGCGCTTCTGGCGGACCTGGTGCCGCATCGTGTCGAGGGCCTTGCGCACGGTGATCGTGGCCAGGACCCGCCAGAGGTCATCCCGGTCGTTCAACCGCGGGAATTGCCCCCGGCCGGCGCGGTCGCAGAAACTCTGGAAGGCGCTCAGCGCCACATCTTCCTCGTCGAAGGCCCTGCGGCAATGAGCCGGCAGCCGCGCGCCGGCCAGCCGGACCAATCGCTGGAAGTAACGGTTCCAGAGCCGATCAATGTCCAGATTATCACCGGCCTTGATGCCGTCGAGCCAGAGCGTGACTGGATCGTCATTCGACATGGCGCGAACTCCCCTCGTGCCGCAAAGACCCGCACCCGCCTAAGAACTCCATTGCCGGAGGAAGCCAGACCGGTCACGAGTTTCGAAAGAAAACGGATTTCTTGTCCGGTGGGACGAGGATTTGACAATGACGGGGGTAGAGGGCCCGAAAATGCGTCCAGGTCGTCACGGTTTCACGCTGATCGAGCTGCTGGTGGTCATCGCGATCATCGCCGTGTTGCTCGCGCTGCTTTTGCCGGCGGTGCAAGCGGCGCGGGAGGCGGCGCGCCACGCCCAGTGCGCCAACAACCTGAAGCAGATCGGCCTGGCGATGCACCAGTACCATGCAACCTACGATGTCTTCCCGCCGGCGGGAAGCGTCGATCTGCTGGGCAATTCCACCGGCAGCGGCCAGGTGCCCCAAACGGCTTCGATCCACCTCCGGCTGACCAACTACCTGGAGCAGCGCGCCGTCTACGACGCGTATAACTTCCTGCTGGGCGACGTGGTCAACGGCCGCTCCATCCCGGCCAATACGACGGTCATGGCCACGGCGATCCCCGGCTATCTCTGCCCGTCGGATCCCAACCCCGGAACCAGCGCGAACCTCGCAGGGGGCTTCGACGTCCCGGCCACCACGGTGAACTATGCCGTGAACGGTGGCGTAAACCGTTGGAATTGCGGCGGTTACACCGGGGGCACAGCCTGGTGGCTCGGCGGCAACCCCTATTTCGGCAGCCGCGTCACGATCGCCAGCGTCACGGACGGGACCAGCGATACAGCCGCGTTCAGCGAGTGGGTCAAGGGGAAGAACGGGCAGAACGCTCCGGGACCCAACCTGGTTTACGCCATCGGGCAATACGCCAATGGCGGGCCGCTGAATGATTCCAGCGTGTGCCGATCCGCCAGTACCCCGTTGTGGGACTTCAAGGGCGAGTACTGGACGCTCCAGGACACCGGCCGGGGCGGCCCGTACTACCACGTCATGCCGCCGAACCAGCCGGCCTGCGCGGTCAACGCCGGCTTCGGGGTCGTCGACTCGTTCATCGGGTCCAGCTCGTTCCACCCCGGCGGCGCCCACGTGCTGATCCTGGACGGCTCGGTCCGGTTCATCAAGTCGAGCATCGACTTGAAGATCTGGAACGCGCTGGGGACTCGGGCCGGGGGCGAGGTCATCAGCGCGGATGCCTTGTAAACCGCTCTGGGCACGGAACGATCAGACTTCCGACGGCGGCCCGAGGGCCGAAGGCTGATCGAGCTCCGCGAGGGCGTCGAGGTAGGCCTTGCCCCGCCTGGGATCGGACATGAAGACGTAGGCGGCCATGCCGACCAGGGTGGAGATTGTCTCGCCGTCCGGTGACGGCTTGCCCATCGCGCGGTTGTGGATCGCCGCCCGGAGCCGGCGGCGGAACTCACGTGGCGCACGCGGCGGCGTCCCGCCGTTGACGACCAGACCGGTGATCTTCTGCCGGCCGCCGGGGCGGGCGACGGCCGTCTTGTCCGGGTGGATCGAGAACCCCTCGCTTTCGACGATCCGCCGGACCGAGCCCAGCAGCGCGCCGACGCGGGGCGGCCCCGCATGGTTGTGAGGGAGGCTGAACGCCAGGTCATCGGCATAACGGGTGTAGCGCCAGCCTAGCTTCTTCGCCAGGCCGCTGAGCCGGCGGTCGAGACGCAGGCCCAGGGTGTTGGTCAGGGCGGGGCTGGTGGGTGCTCCCTGCGGCAGGCAGCGCGGGCCCAGGGCGACGTAGTACGTCTTCCCCTCCAGCTCGACGACCTCGCGGGGCGACTCGGTGCAGAGCATCGCCAGGAGCGTGGCCACCTCCTCGCGGTAGCCGGCCTTGCGGAACACGCCCTTGACCCGCGGCAGGGTCACGGTGGGGAAGAAGTCCTTGAGGTCCATCTTGACCACCAGCTTGGGGTCGGCGTGCACCGCGGCGTTGGTGAGCGTCGAGCGCCCGGCGAGGAAGCCATGTACCGACCCGTGCACCAGCAGCTTCTCGAGGATGTTGTGCAAGATCCAGCGCTGGGCCTTCTTCAATCTCGGCAACGGCGCCCAGATCGCTCGGGATGACCCGTCGCGCTTGGGGATCGTGAACCGCCGGTAATTGAGCACCGTCGCCGCATCCCGGTGGTAGGCGAGCCGGCGCAGCTCGGCGACGGTCAGACCTAGAGCCTCGGCCAGTTGCTTGGCCGAGTCGAGGGGCGGGAGCTCGTTCTCGGCAGCGCGGGCCTCGGCGTTGGGCAGGTCCCACTTGTCGGGACCCCGGCCCTCGGTCCAGAAGATTCCCTCGCCCAGGTGGACGATGTGCGTCGCCTTGTGCGCCTGCCAGGCTTCGCGGCGGATGCGGCGGCGCTCCTCGGCCTCGGCCTTGAGCGACTTTTTGTAGGCCTCTCGCTCCCGGTCGGTCATCTTGTCCGTCTCGCGGCGCTGGACCAGGAATCCGCGCTCGGCGAGCTGCGCGTTCACATAAGCCTGCACGCCCCCGGCCTGCTCGATGGCACGCCAGAGCGCGATCGGGTCGGATTGGCGGAGTCGGGACATGCCGGGCACTCTCCTACCATTCCCGTAGGTCAGGCTTTCGCCTGACAAGGAACCTCAATCATGTCAGGCGAAAGCCTGACCTACGTTGTCGCGTCCAGGAATCCGCGCGCCTCCAGGTCGGCGACCCGGGCGAGGAAGGCCCCCCGGGCGTCCTCCACACTGTCGAAGGTCAACGTCTGCAATCGTCGCGCTTCGTCGTCGAGCCCCCAGCGGATCTTGAGTCGTCGGCGTTCGAGCGAGACCTGGTAGACCTCCTCCTCACCGGCCGGCCGGCGCCGGGAGTAGGTCCGCGTCTCGACGGTGATCGCCTGCTTCGGGTCGAGCCCCTGGAGCCGGCGGGCTTCTTGCTGGGCGTAGGCCAGCCGCAGCGCCACCAGGTGGACACACGGACCGGCCTTCAGGCCCTGCTTGCGGAAGGCCGTGCAGGTGCAGTCGGCACGGGTCACCTGCCCCTCGTCGGCCATGAGCATCTGCGGGCGATACTCGCGGCGATCCTCGGTCACAACCACCTGGCCGGTCAGCTCCAGTCCGGCGGCCGGGATGCGGTTCTCGCTGACGATCTTGACTGCCCCGCGACGAGCCAGGAGGTCGTAGGCGATCCGCTCGCGGTTGTCCCGGTACTCCAGCCGGGCCAGGTCGAGCGAGGCATCGGTCAAGGGGCGAAAGCGATACACATCGCCCGCCAGGTCGTACATGATCTTGCCCTGCTGGCAGCCCAGTTGCAGGGCCTCGGTCAGGGCCGGCCAGGCCAGGCCGGTTGCGCGGGCCAGCTCGCCGGCGCCGGCCGACCAGTTCTGGTGGAGGTGGGCCAGCACGGCGTCGAGCGGCTGCGTGCTCGCCGCCGTCTTGCGGGGCAGCAGCAAGTCGAAGTTGAGCGCTTGCGACCAGTTGGCCGCGGTGAAGCCGGTCAGGCCGAGGGTCAGCGTCATGTCGGCGGCGCGGAGGACCCAGAAGCTCGGCAGACCACTGCCCAGCACGTGGACCTCGATCGATTCGGCGAAGGGGAGGAACCGGTGCAACAGCGCCAGCCGGCGCCGGCCCCAGACGCGAACCACCCGCGCCGCCTTCCCGCGGAACGGCTCCCCACTGGCCGGGATGACCAGGTTCCAGGGCTCGAGCACCAGCCGGGGCGGCTCGCCGGGGACCAGCTCGATCCGCAAGCCCCGGCGCTGGCCCTTGCGGTCGGCGTGCAGCCGCAGGTGCCGCAGGGCATTATACAAGTCGACCGGCGCCAGCTCGAACCGGTCGCGCGGCAGCGCGGCCGCCGACTGGACCTGGAGGAAGCCGCGCAGCCACGAGTCGGGCACCCGGATCTGCTTCTCCAGCACCTCGCCCGCACCCGCGGTGGCAAACGTCACGCCCTCCTGGCCGATGCTCAGCCGCGTCTGGCGGTAACTCCGCATTTGCTGGAGTCCCTGGTCGAGCGCCTGGCTGAAGTCGACGTTCGTCGTGCCGCAGGCGAGCTCTCCCGTATGGTCGAACGCATCCCGGTCGACGCCCAGCTTGGCATAAGCGCCTTCGTCCTTGCTGAAGACCTCGAAGAGGACCTGGTCCGGGTGGACGGTGATGACCGGGTCGAGGATCACGAAGGCGGTCGGGTCATTGCGCAGCAGCCAGGAGAAATAGGCGCGCTGGGCCTGCCAGGCGTTCAAGCTCGACGACTCGCGGCGCATCCGGGTGTAGGCCAGGTAGGCGGTCCGATCCTTGGGGACGTAGCGGAAGTCGCTGGCGACGACGGCGTAGAGCGCGGCCATCGCCTCGCGGAACCGGAGCGGCTCCTTGATGGTCGCCTCGAACCGGACCGGGTCGCGGCGGAGGTTGCCCGCCAGGGTCAGTCGCGCGCCCCCTTCGGTGGCCACCAGCGTGCTCAGGCCGGCGTAGGCCATGAGGACCTCGGTCGTCGCGGTCTCGGGAACGGCCGGTTCCTGGGCCTCATCGGCGGTGCTCATAACTTCACCTCGGCCTTCGGTGCGGCGGCCTTTTGTCGTACTCGTTTCGAGCGGCGGAGGCCGCGCCATGCAGCCTTGCGGAATTCCTCGTCCTGGTCCGTCTGCATCCCGACCCGGCGGAGCACATCCTCGGCCGCCTCGCGGCCCATCGCGGCCAGTCCCTCGACGGCCCCCAACCGCGTGGCCTCCGGCAGCGCTTGATCCTCGGCCACCGCGGCGAGCGTCGCGATGTCGCCCCGGTCGATCAGACGGGGGATGACCACCCCTTGATAATGGACCTGCCCAGCGGCCGCTCTCAGAGTCTGCTCAACCTCGACCGAGCCGTCGAGGACGAGCCGATCGAAGCCGGCGCGATCGGACAGGAGGCGGCCGGCCACGGTCGCGGCCCGTTTCGGGTCGCGGCGCGCGAGGGCCTGCGCCGCGGCGGACCGGACCTCGGGGGCGCCGGCGATCGCGGCCGATTCCAGGGCCGCGACCGCGCCGGAGGTCAGCTCCGCCTGGTTCGAGCCGAGGGCCAACACGGCCTCCAGACGGATCGGCTGGTATTGGGAATCGTCAGGCCACGCGGCGACAGCCGCGGCCAGGTCCGCTTGCGCCACGCCCAGCCGGCCCGCCGCCCAGACCAGGTCCCGCACGCAGGCCGTGAGCGTATCGGCCAGGCCCTCCCCGTCCTGAGAGCCGCGGTCGAACGAGGGGCGCTGCTGGTCCCAGAACGCTCGCCACTTCGCCAGCGCCTGGGCCACCGCCGGCCCGGCCTCGGCCGCCTTGGCGCCGCCCCGGCCCAGGATGTGGGCCGCCAGCGGGGCGACTGTCGGGTCAGGGCTGTCCAGCGCGGCGCGGGCCTCGGCGACCGGCGGCTCCGGCCGGTTCACGAGGCCGGTGGCGAGCATCGCACGCACATCATTGTTACACTTCGAGAGGATCTCGAAGATGCGGCGCGGCTCGCCACGGTCGCGGACCCGGGCGAGGACCTCCTGGTCATTGCCCAGCGTCCGAGCCATGTCATTCTGCAACACCGCGTAGTCCGGTTCGAGCGAATCGCGGCCAAAGAGGCGCCGCGCGGCAACCATCGCGCCGGAGATGACCTGAGGATCCTCGTCCTCGGCGAGCAGCCGGAGTAGCAAGTCGCGCGTGGCAGGGTCGTCGTCGTAGCCCAGCAGCCCGACGACATTCGCCCGGAACGGGCAGGCGCGATCGGCCGCCCGCTCCCGGATGAGCTGCCAGCCGGCGCGGGTGTCGAGCCATCTCAGACCGTTGAGGGCGAACCAGCCAACACCGGTGTAGCCCTTGGCGTGGCGCTCCAGCAGCTTGAAGATCTCGTCGGCCCGCGGCGATCGGCCCAGGTGGCCGATCGCTACCACGGCCGGCTCCTGGAGCGCGTGGCCATCCTCGCCGGCCAGCTTCAGCAGGACGTCGAGGGCCCGCTCGTCGGCCAGTTCGCCGAGGGCGCGGACCGCACGCCGGCGGATTGCCAGGTCGGTGGCGAAGTCGATGCTCGCCAGCAAGATGTTCAGGCCGTCGCCGCGGCCGGCCCTGGCCAATGCCTCGGCGGCGAGGAACTGGGTGATCGGGTCGCGATGGCCCAGGGCCTTGCGCAGCGGCTCGGCGTTGCCTCCGCGCTTGCGGAGCCGCCAGCCGATCGCTTCCACCACCTTCTGGCGCACCTCGTCGTTGGGATGGTTGATCATCCCGGCCAGGACGGGATCGACCGCCTGGCCGCGGGCCCATCGGGCGGCGGGGATCAACTTCGCCAGGAGCTTGGCGTCGGCCGGCGCCGCGACCCGGTCCATCAGCCGGGCGAGCACCTCGTCGTGCCGGGGAAATTGCTTCTCTTCCCAGGGATCCCCGGGCCGCTCGTCCTCGAGGTCCTGGATGGGCTGGTCGTGGCCACTGATCGTCAACACGGCCTGGAAGAGAACCTCGCGCCACTTCGGGTCTTTCTCCCGGAGGGCCAGCAGCCGATCGACAATCTCGGGACGGCGGAACCTTCCGACAGCCCTGAGCAGGTCGTCGGCCTGTGCGGTCCCGGCAGGGTCGTTCTCGATCCGATCGAGGAAGGCCGCGGCCGCGCGGGGATCGCCCAGCGCTTCGAGCGCACCGACGACCTGGAGCTGCCTGACGCGGTTAAAGGCGGCGGCCAGCATGGCGACCAGCGACTCGAAGGCCGCGGGGTCCTTCTGGGTGGCCATCGCGAATGCAGCGGCCTCGCGCACGGCCTGGTAGCGCGAACCGAGTGCCCCGCGGAGCGCGTCGCGGGCGTCGGGAGTCCTGGCGGATTCGGCGGCCAGCCAGTGGACCGCCTGAATCCGGAGCGGCTCGTGCGCCGCCTCCAGCGCGCGGCCGGCCACGGCGACGAAGCCGCGGCGAGCGGCCAGGAGCTTGGCGGCTTCAATGGCCAGGTCATCCTTGCGCGTGAGCATGGCTCGCTCGAGGACGGCGGCGCCTTCGGCCTCCGAGGTGCCGCCGGTCAGCAGCTCCAGACCCTTGACCCCCAGGTCGGTGTGTCCGGTGGCCAGCGCCTCGGCCGCCAGCTCGGTGGCCTCGATCCCGAGGGCTCGGGCGTGCTCGAAGGCCAGGAGCCGGACGACCTGATTGGGGTCGCCCAGCGCCTGGACGAAGACCGGCCGCGCCGCGGCGGCGAAATGGGGATCGGAGCCGGCCAGCGCCCGCAGACGATTCAGGGCGGTCTGCCGCACGCGGCTCACCTCCTGGGGATCGGTCCCAGCACCGGCTGTCTGGCCCTTCTTACCCGTCGAACCGCCCTGCTCGCGGACGAGCCCCACGTAAGCCCCGAAGGCCAGCTCGCGGAGCTGGGCCGGCGTGGATTGGATGGGCACGGGCTTTCGCTCCCTTGCCCGGCCCCGGAGCTCGGCCAGCTCGCGGTCGAAGCGCGCCTGGTGGACCGCCCAGGCCTGATCGAAGGCGGCTTGTTCCTTGGCATTCAGGTGGCGGAGCAACCGGGCCGTCCGCGCCTGAAGTTGCGGCGCGCCGTGGACGAGCAGATCGGCCAGGGCGTCCACGGTCGAAACCGGGATCTTCCAGGCGGGCTTATCGCCCTGGTCGTTGACCAGGCCCACGACGAAGACCTCGAAGGCCCCTGGCTCCGAGAGGGCCTCGAGCGCCTGCGCGGCCGTGAGGCGGAGCCGGGGCGTCCGGCTCGACAGGCAGGCCAGGCATCGGGCCGCATTTCCCTGCGGGTCTTTCCACTCCCGCATCATCATCAGGAGGAGGGCCCGCGAGCGAACCTCGTCGCGGGTGTCGTCGAGAGAGAGGATGAGCCGGTCCTCGCCCGCGGCGCCGAGGGCCAGGGCCGCGGCGATCCGCTCGCCGACGCTGAGGACCTTGCCGGCCCCATCGGAGAAGACCAGCGAGGCCACCGAGGGGTCACCGGCGTAAGCCAATCCCTTGGCGGCCTGATACTTCACCTGGGGGTCGGCGTGCTGGAGCGCCTGCCGCAGCGCGTCGATAGCATCGGGGCGAGAGACCCAGACCAGGGCGCGCGCGGCCTGCTTTCGGAGTGCCTCGTGCGGGCTGTCGAGGATCGGGATCAGGTGAGGCAGCGCCGCGGTGTCGCCCAGCTCGCCCAGCCCGTCCAGCGCCGACTCGGCCAGCTTGAGCCAGTCGTCCCGCCGCTCGGCCTCGGCCGGCTCGGGGGCCGTCGCCAGCGCCAGCAGCGGAGCCAGGGCGCGGGGATCGCCATGCCGGGCGAACGCCTTGGCGGCGCGGAGGCGAACATCCGGATGAGGGCTCCCCAGGGCTTGCGCCAGCGCCGAGACCGCGTCGCCATCGACCAGGGACTCCAGCGCCGCGAGCCGGACATCGCGGTCCTCGTCGTCGAGCGCCCGAACCAGGAGCGCCTGCGCCGCGGCGGTGTGCTTCTTGACCAGCTCGTCGACCGCCCGCTTGCGGAGGTCGGCGTAGCGGGAGGCGAGCGCCGACTCAAGGAACTCCAAGCCCCTGGTCTTCTTGAGGGCGAACGCGAAGGCGTCGCCGCGGAGCGCCGGGTCGGGATCGTTGAAGAACTCCAGGAGGAGGTCCCAGCCCCAGGGCTCGCCGACCTGGGCCATCGCCTCGTTGAGCACCTCGCGCCGTACGTCCGCATGGACGCTCCGCATCGCGAACCGGAGGGCCCGCGCGCCGGCTCCGATCGCGGGGAGACTCAGCACCGACTTGAACGCCTCGGCCCGGATGCCGGGGAAGCTGTCATTCAGGGCGCGGGTCAACAGATCGAGGGCGGCCTCGGCCGGAGTCTTTCGAAGCAGGTCAACCAGGACCTGGAGGCCGCGGCGGCGCACATCTTCATGGGAGGCGTTCAGACCCGACTCGGCGGCCAGGAGCGGGTCGGCCTGGTTGATCCGGACAATCGCAGTGAACGCGGCGTCACGGACCTCGGCCTCCTTGTCGTGGAGCATCGAGCGGAGCCGCTCGACCGCGCGCCGGTCGTCGAGCGCGGCCATCGCGCGGCAGACCGCGGCGCGGGCCGTCTTGTCCTCCTCGCGGCTGAGCTGGAGCAACAGCCCGAACGCTCGCGGATCGCCCAGGAGTGCCAGCCCCCGCGCCCCGCGCAGGCACGTGTCGAGCGCCCGGCTGGCCGTCGCGTGCAAGAGGGGCTCGAGGTCGGCATCGGACAGTCCGGCGGCCTCATCGGCGGAGCCTGTATCAACCCCCCCTGCCCTCCCCTTCGTAAGGGGGGGAGGAGGAACGGGCGCGCGCCCCTTTTTCCCCCCCCTTGAGAGATCGTCCCGCTTTCTGCGGGTTCTAGGGGATATAGCGAAGAGAGCTCCTTGGTCTTAGGCTGGCAGATGGGAACCCTGCCCCTTCGACCAAAGGAGCCCTCGC
>JAJPJC010000428.1 GCA_021324445.1 Isosphaeraceae bacterium | reverse complement strand
TCGTGGGTGACGTGGGATGCGTTCAGCCGCTTCTGGGCGCAGGTCTTCAAGTGGACGGTGCCCGCGCCGCAGAGCCAGAATCTCCAGGTGCGGACGACGGTCGCGAATGGACAGGCCCACATCGTTGTCGATGCGGTCGGGAGCGACGGCCAGTATATCAACGACGCCACGACGACAGCAAAAGTGGCGGATCCGACGGGCGGCGTGCGGACAGTGGGGCTAGAGCAGGTAGCGCCAGGCCAGTACGCGGCCGATGTGCCGGCCACCGCGCAGGGGGCTTATCTCGTCCAGATCAGTCAGAAGACCGCTGATCAATCCACTACCGCTACCCAGACCGCCGGCTTCACGGTTCCGTATTCGCCGGAGTTCGGCGGTCTCCTGACGGATACGGGCTTTCTCCGCCAGCTTGCTGGAGCGACCGGAGGACGAGTCCTCACCCGCCCAGCCGAGAGCTTCGACCACAACCTGCGGCCGGCCGATGCCGCGCGCCCGGTTTGGCCAGACCTGATTGCCCTCCTGATTCCGGTGTTCATTCTTGACGTGGCGATCCGACGACTGCGCTTCGCCCCGGCCGACCTGGCGCCGGTCCTGGAGCGGATGCGCGGCCGCTGGCTCGGCACAACAGGACCGGCGACCCAGCTGGCCACACGCCTCGCGGCCGTCCGCCGGGCAAGCCGACCAGCACCGCGGCCGGTGCTTCGCCTCCAGACACCGCCGGGCGCCCGACATCCGCCAGCGCCCGTTCGCCGTCCGTCCGCGAGCGGCAGTGCGGTGGCGGCAGCTGGACCACCGACCACGCGCCTTCTCGCGGCGAAGCGGCGGGCCGCGCCGCCGCCGCGGGGCGGCCGGCGCTGAGGGGCATGACCTCTCCCTGCGGGCATCGCTCTTGCCGCGTTGCCTCTCCCGATTCTGCAGGGTCTATGGGGAGCAGGCAGATGGAGTTCGAGCGGTTCGGTGATCGATACGTCCTGCGGCTTGATCCGGGCGAAGAAGCGGCATCGACCTTGCGGGCCTTCGCGGCGCACGAGAACATCCGCGGCGGCTACCTCGTCGGGTTCGGCGCGTTCAGCCGGGTGCGCCTCTGCTACTTTGATGTCGGTGCGAACACCTATCAGCCGCACGACTTGGACCGTCAGGTCGAGGTCGTGAGCCTCCTCGGGAGCATCGCGTACGGCAGTGGGCACCCGATGCTGCACCTGCACGCAGCGGTCAGCGATGCCGCCGCGCGGACGTACAGCGGACACCTGAGCGAGGGCACGGTGTACCCCACCCTCGAAGTCTTCCTGACGCGTCTTGCGGGTGAACTGCGGCGAGAGCGAGATCCGCGCACCGGTCTCGAGTTGCTCGCGCTCGCACGCTCCTTCCAGCCCGCGGCGCGGGCCGCCTAGGGCAGACTCTCCAGGCGGCTGCCAGATCGGTGCCACCGGTCGGGCAACCGTCGGACGGTCAGTCTGTCTGCCGCGTGCCTGTCCGGGGTACCGCGCCCCCTACCGCAGGCCTGATGGTCTATCTCCTGCTTTGATCTCGCCTGACCGACCGGTGCGTTTCTCGGCACCGGATGCCTGTACCCGCCACGGCTCCTGGTCTATCATGCGTGAGGACGGGCCCGGGCGGCCACGCGGTGCGGCCGCCCGGCCGGCGATCCGAGATCAGGAGGAACGCGGAGTGGCAGAGAAGATCCGCCTCGGCATCATTGGCTGCGGGGGCATAGCCCGTTCGCGCCACATCACGGGCATGACTATTCTGAAGCGGGCCGGACTCGACAACTTCGAGGTCACGGCCGTCTGCGACACCGTCGAGGAGAACGCCCAGGCCGTGGCCGCGCACGCGCGCGAGCAGCAGGGCGCGCAGCCGGTGGTCTACCGGGACTGGGAGGAGATGGTCTGCAAGGCACCGATTGATGCGGTCGATATCTGTCTGCCGCACGGGCTGCACCATGTCGTTGGCATTGCCTGCCTCGAGGCCGGCCTCCACGTTCTGGTCGAGAAGCCCTACACGGTGACGCTCAAGACCGGCCGGGCCCTGGCCGAGGCGGCCGACCGGGCGGGCAAGGTGCTCGCCGTGGCCGTCCCGCATCGCCGGATGCCGGGCCAGCGTGCCGTCGCGTGGGCGTTGAACGAGGCGCGTTTGATCGGCGAGGTACGGACGTTCTTCGCGAACTACACCCAGTGGCGTCCGCCGCGAGCGCCGGAGCAGCTCTCCCCCGCGATGGTCTGGCGGTACAACCGCGAGATGGGCGGCGGCGCCGGTGTTATCGACTCGGGGTTCCACTTCCTCGATACCATCCGCTATTTCTACGGCGAGCCGGAGCAGGTGTATGCCGAGGTCCGGGCCTATCGCGATGGAGCGCCGGTCGTCGCGCGCGACGGGATTGCTCACGAGCGGGAAAACACCGTCATGGCGCTGTTCAGCTTCAAGAGCGGCGTGATCGGAACCTGGTGCTGGTCCTTCGCCGTCGCCGGCAAGGAGACGCGCGACTGTGTGATCAACGGTTCAGAGGGCTCGATCGAGGATACCGGCTACTCCAATCGCTTTGTCGTCTACCATCAGTTCATGGGCCCGGGAGAGCTCCGCCGCCGCGACGGGACCTATCTCTCGATGGAGGAGTTGCAGGCGCGCCATCGTCGGGAGATCGGGCCAGAGCGGGTCCAGCAGCTCTTTCCGAATGGCGTCACCGACCATTTCGCGATCGAGATTTGGGATTTCCTCGACGCCATCGAGCGCGGGCGCAAGCCCGAGGTGGATGGGTGGGATGGCTTGCGCACACTGGCGCTGGTGGAGGCGATCTACGAGTCGTCGTGGTCCGGGCGCGCCGTGCGGATCGATGACATCCTGGCCGGGGAGGTCCCGAGCGGCTGGCAGCGCGATATCGATGCGTACTGGGACCAGCATCCGGCGCCGCGCCTGGTGCGGTGACCATCAGGATTCGTGGGGACGCTCCACGTCATCCAGCTCCGGGTCCGCGATAAGACCATCTGCCCGCAGGCGCTCGATCAGCGCCTCCGCCTTAGCGGAACCCACGCGGAGCTTTCGCTGGAGGAAACTGGTCGAGAGCCCTGGATAGTGCGCGGCCAGCTCACGGGCCGCCGCGTACAGCCGGTCCTCGGCGATCCGGGCCGCTGACGGGAGGTGGGCGAAGCGCTCCGCGTGGTGGTCTGGCCCCCTATCTGCCGCGGCCCGCGCCGCGGTGACGGTCTGTTTCAGCCAGGCATCGCGTGCCAGGGCTCCCTGGCCGCGCACCGGTCGGAGGGCATCCGGTGCCAGGTAGAGGAAGTCGCCGCGGCCGAGGAGGCGTTCCGCTCCGGGGGCGTCGAGGATCGTCCGCGAGTCGACGAGCGAGGAGACCGCGAACGCCAGACGGGCTGGCAGGTTGGCCTTGATCAGGCCGGTCACGACATCTACCGACGGCCGCTGGGTCGCGATGACAAGGTGAATCCCGGCCGCGCGTCCGAGCTGGGCGAGGCGGCAGATGGAGCGCTCGACATCGTCCGGTGCGAGCATCATGAGATCGGCGAGTTCGTCCACGATCACGACCAGGGCCGGGAGCGCTGGCCGGGAGGTCTGATCGGCCCGGGCGTTGTAGGCGAGGAGGTTGCGGACGCGGGCGTCGGCCAGGAGATCATACCGGTAGGCCATCTCGGTCTCGACCTTGCCCAGGACCTCGACCGCCTGCTCCGGGTCGGTGACCACCGGCACCAGCAGGTGGGGAACATCCTCCAGCCAGGTAAACTCGACCCGCTTGGGATCGATCACGATCACCCGAAGGGCGTCGCGGCCGCGGGTTCGGAGGAGGGTGCCGAGCAGGGCGTTCATGGCGACCGACTTTCCTGCCCCGGTCGCGCCCGCAATCAGGAGGTGCGGGAGCCGCGCGAGATCGGCGACGATGGGGCGGCCGGCCACGTCGCGACCGAGAGCGAGCGGGAGAATGCCGTGCTCGGCCAGGGCGGTGAACTCCGGCTCCGCAAGCAAGGGGGGCAGGAGCACCGGCCGGGGATGTGGGTTGGGGACCTCGATGCCGATGTAGGGCTTGCCCGGCACCGGCGCCTCGATGCGCAGGGAGGGGACGCCCAGGGCCAGGGCAAGATCGTCCTGGCGCGACACGACCTTCGCGGCGCGGACGCGCTCGCGCCGGGGTGCATCCTGGCCGCGGATACGTCGCTCGACATAACCAGGGACAATGCCCAGACGAATCAGCATCGGGCCGACCTCGGCATGGACGACCCGGACCGGTGCGCCGAACTCGGCAAGGGTCTGCTCGATAATGGCGGCATAGCGGCGTGCGGCGCCGGTCAGACGGGGACGCGGCGGGGCCGGATTGTCCCCGGTCGAGGACGGTTCGGGGGACGCTCCGGAGGCGCCGTGGTCGGGCGCGGCGCCGGGCAGCGTCCCCGGAACGACGCGTCGCCCTGGCGATGGGCCAGGCGACCGATGTGCGGTGCTGCGGTCGGGGATGTTCCGCGCGGTGGGAGCGCGATCCGTTCGTTCACCGCCGGTCGACGGCGCAGGCGGACCATTCGTCGGCGCACCGGCGGGCGACCGCGATGACCGTCTCCTGGTCGCGGGTCTCGGCCGCTTCTGGGGCGGCGCCTGCCCCGGGTCGGTCGCTGGCGGCAGGGCCGTGGCAGTCGCCTTCTGGATCAGCTGTCCAAGGGCGCGACCGATCCGGTGCGCGAGACCAGCCCCATCGGTCGGTTCTTCCGTTCGAGGGCGGCGGCTAGCAGAGGCCTGGCGGCCGTCGGAACGTGATGATCTCGACATCGCTCTCCACTGTCGAGGCGATTGTTCCCCACTATCGTCGGGGGTGGTAGAGGAAATACCGTAAGAAGCGCCGGGCTCCCGCGGCTCGGGAAAGCCGCGGCAGGATGCGTAAGGAGGGAGAGATGGCCGAAGGTCCGCGTCCGCTCCGCTCTGATGAGTGGGGGCAGCTGGAGGAGCTGGTGGACTCGGTTTTCCGCCCGGGCATGTTCCAGCAGTATCCGCAACTCTTTTGCCCGGAGAACCAGCAGAACCTGCGGGTTATCGTGGAGAACGGGCGGGTGGTCAGCCACGTGGGCATGATTGAACGGCCGGCGTCACTTCTGGGCTGTCGTATTGACGTCGCCTGCATCGGCTCCGTCGCGACCGACCCTGCCTACCGCGGGCGCGGTTTCGCGTCGCGCCTTTTCCAGGACTGCTGTGATAAGGCGGCAGCGGACGGCGTTGATATCATGCTTGTCTCCGGCAGCCGCGGGCTGTACACCCGCGTGGGATGTCGCCGCGTGGGTCGAGACCTGTATTTTCTCCTGACTGCGGAGGAGGCCGCACCGGCGCGCCCCCGGCCAGGAGACGAGGTGGCCCTGCGCCCGCTCGATGCCGGCTGGATCCCGTCTTTACAGGCGCTCTATGAGCAAGAGCCAGTGCGCTTCCTGCGCCCGCGTGAGGACTGGGAAAAGGCGTTTGCGTCGCAGGTCGTCATGGCGCGCCGCGCCGAGTTCTGGGGGGTCTTCGCCGGGGCAACACTCCTGGCTTACCTGATCGTCCATCCTCCGAGGGAGATGCAGCAGACGCCCTCCGACCGCTTCCTGGCGCGGGTCGTGGAGTACGCGGGCGACCGTGCGGCGATCGCAGGCGCCCTCCCGGCGCTTCGGACCCACTACCAGGTGGAGGCGATAGGCATCCACGTGCTCGGGACCGACGCGACCCTCCGGGCCCGGCTGGAGGTGATGGGCCTTACGGGGACACTGGTCCCCTCCTGGGGAACCTTGCGGGTCATTAACTTCCCCAGCCTTATGGAGCGCTGCCGCCCGCTTCTGGCGGGCCGTCTCGGCGCTGCGGCCGTGCGTGCCCTCCGCTTCGAGGCGGACAACCCTCCCGGAAGCCCCGCGGGTGGCTTCACGATCCGGCGTGGGCCGGCGAGCCTGCGCCTGGCTGATCCTGGCGCGCTGGCTAGCTACCTGTTCGGCGATCCGGAGGGAGGGGCAGTCCAGCCGGAGGGCTCCCCCGCCCTTGCGGCGGATCTCGCCCGGGCGCTTCCGCTCCCCGCCCTCTGGTACGGGATCAACTACGTCTGATGCGGCTCAGCCGATCCGGCGGAGAACGCGGTGGGAAACGTTACTGATATAGCCCGCGTACTCGTTGAGCAAGGCGGTGATTCTCTGCTGGACCTCGGCGTCATGGGCATCATCGGTGTCCAGCATCGCGCAGTAGCGGGGCGCGCCATCTACCGCCGAGAACACTTCGACCGAGCGAACGCCCGGCGTCGAGCGCAGCGAGGCGACGCTCTCCTGGGCGACCTCCTCCGGGCTGGCGAACGCGTCGAAGAAAAGGACTCGGCGCACGGCATCCTCCTTGAACCATCGCTGAGGATCTTCCGGCAGATGCCAGACCCGATCGCTACCGATCGGCTGGCTTTCATGGTAGAGAGGCCTGGCCGTCGTTGCAAGGCTCGGTTCGAAGCTCGCCGGTATCCGGCCCCCGGTGGTGGATGAGCTCATCGGGGCTGACGGGTCGGATGCTGAGGTCCAGGGCGATCCAGAGGGTCCGCGAGAACGGGTAAAAGAGCAGGGGGAGCGCGATCGCCCCAAGAGCCCCGCTGATCTCCAGGAGAAGCGATGGCGGGGATGGATAGGTTGCCAGGAAGGCGGCAAGGATGCCCAGGACAGGGATGGACTCGCTGATGATCAGATTGATCATCCAGGCGCCGAGGAAGTAGCCGTCTTCCCCTCGCTGGAACACCAGGCTGCAGGTTGGGCAACTCGGCTTGAGGCT
>JAJPJC010000165.1 GCA_021324445.1 Isosphaeraceae bacterium | reverse complement strand
TGATCAGATGCTCCGATGACCCAAATGCGCCAGGGCAATTTGAGGGCGGAACGGGTCGATTTCCCCTATTTTAACAGTCGTGGCGGGCGATTTGCAAAACTCCAGCTGGTACTTGCACTGGAAGCTGCCCGAGCCGCGGCTTTCGCTGCTGCGCCGGCTCGACGAGTGGCGGCCGCTGGTCCGCGCCTACCTGGCGACGACCAGTTTCCTGGACAGTCAGGTGGGCCGATTACTCGAGGCGCTGGAGCGGTCGGGCCGGGCGGGCCGGACGATCGTGGTCTTCTGGTCCGACCACGGCTGGCACCTGGGCGAGAAGGGGATCACGGGGAAGAATACGCTGTGGGAGCGGTCGACGCGTGTGCCGCTGGTCTTCTCCGGCCCGGGCGTGGCCGCGGGGGCGCGTTGCGCCCGGCCGGCGGAACTGCTGGACATCTATCCGACGCTCCTCGAATTGTGCGGCCTGCCGGCCGTGGCCGGACTCGAGGGCCACAGCCTCGTGCCGCAACTGCACAACCCGGGCGCGCCGCGCGCCTGGCCGGCCGTGACCACGCACAACCGGGGCAATCATGCCGTGCGCAGCCAACGGTGGCGATACATTCGCTACGCCGACGGCTCCGAGGAGCTGTACGACCTGCGATCCGACCCGAACGAGTGGACGAACCTCGCCCGGGACTCGCGTCATGCGGGCGTGATCGCCGATCATGCGCGCTGGCTGCCCAGGGCCGATGCCCCGCCCGCACCCGGGAGTTTCGAGCGCCTGCTGGTGCGCGAGGGCGGCGTCTGGATGTGGGAAGGCCAGCCGATCCGGCCCGAAGCGAAGATGGACTGACCCCGTTGCACCAGGATCCGACTTTGAGGACATGACCGGCTTCTCGCCGCGCAACCTGTAATCCATGCGGGCTTTCGCCGAAGCGTGGCCCGACCAGCCAATTGTGCAACAGCCTGTCGCACAAACTCCCTGGCGCCATTGCGTCCGTCTGCTCGACTACGTCAAAGACCGGGACGAACGCGAATGGTACATCGGGGAAGCCATCGAAAACGGCTGGAGCCGTGCCGTCCTCGTGCACTGGACGGCCACGGCGAGGTTCATACCCTGCTGACCGAGCTGTTAGGGAAAACCTCTATTCTTCTGAAGAGTTGATCATCTTGTATCACGAATGATGGGAGCAGGAACTGGTCCATGACCAGCAGAAGACCCATCACGACACGCGGCGCGCGACCAAGCCGGCGCACTGGCGGAGCGAGACGGTCCGGGAGTCGGCTCAATCGCAGAGGGCTATGCGATGATGTTCTGGACCACATTTCCGGAGACATCCGTCAGCCGGTAGTCGCGGCCGCCGTAGCGGTAGGTCAGCCGCGTGTGATCGATGCCCATCAGGTGGAGGACCGTGGCGTGGAGGTCGTGGACATGGACCTTGTCCTCGATGGCGAACCAGCCGAACTCGTCGGTGGCGCCGTGGACGAGACCTCCCTTCACACCGCCGCCGGCCAGCCACATCGTGAAGCCGAACGGGTGGTGCTCGCGGCCGTCGGTCCCTTCGGCCGTGGGGGTGCGGCCAAACTCGCCGCCCCAGATCACCAGCGTGTCCTCGAGCAGCCCGCGCGCCTTCAGGTCCTTGAGGAGTCCGGCGATGGGCCGGTCGACGCCGGCGCAGCTCTTGGTCAGGTTCGCCTTGAGCTTGCTGTGGTGGTCCCAGGAGTTGTTCGCTCCCCCTGCCGTGTCGTAAACCTGCACGAACCGGACGCCGCGCTCGACCAGGCGGCGGGCCAGCAGGCACTGCTTGCCGAAATTCTGGGTCGTGGGTTCATCGAGCCCATACAGCCGTTTCGTCGCGGGGCTCTCCAGCTCGATCGCGAAGGCTTCGGGCGCCTGGCGCTGCATGCGGAAGGCCAGCTCGAACGAGGCGATCCGCGCATCGAGCGGGCTGTCGACAACCCGGCTCCGTTTGTGCAGCTCGTTGAGCCGCCGCAGGACGTCCAGCTTTTCCCGCTGGCGCGCCGGGTCGCCGAGGGGGTCCCTCAGGTTCGGGATGGGATTGCTCAGGTCCTTGATGCACGTCCCCTGATAGGCGGCCGGCAGGAAGCTCGAACTCCACAACGACGCGCCCGGCGGGGGTGGGGACGGGCTGATCACCACGAAGCCGGGCAGGCTCTGGTTCTCGCTGCCCAGTCCATACACCAGCCAGGAGCCGAGGCTGGGGCGGGAGAAGGCTTGCTCCCCCGTGTTCATCTGCAAGCTGGCACCGGTGTGGTTGATGTTGTCGGCGACCATCGAGCGGATCACGCACAGGTCATCCACGCACGTCGACAGGTGCGGGAGCAACTCGCTGACCGGGATGCCCGACTGGCCGTGCTGGGCGAACTTCCAGGGCGAAGCCAGGAGGTTGCCGGTTTTCAGCCGCATGAGTTTCGGCAGCTCGAACGGCACGGGCCGGCCGTTGTCCCGCGCGACCCGGGGCTTGGGGTCGAACGTGTCGATCTGGGATGGGCCGCCCGGCATGTAGAGGAAGATGCAGCTCTTGGCGCGCGGCGGATGATGAGGAGTCCGCACGGCCAGCGGGTCGGCCCCGCGATCCGCGCGGGCCGGCGCGCCGGCGGCCGTCTCATTGGCCAGGAGCCCCGCCAGGCCGAGCAGCCCGAAGCCGGTCCCTGCCTGCCGCAGCAGCTCACGACGACTGGGGTGGGGTAGACCCTCGTTGAGCAAACCGTACGCGTTCATCGCGGCCTCCGGCCATCCGGCCAGGTCGTTGTTAATCGATGTAAATTAGTTCATTACTACAGAGCAGCACATGGGCGTAGTCGAACCAGGCGGCGTCGGGACCGCGGGCGGCGGCGCGGGCGAGGAAGGATCGGCCGATCGCGATTTCCTCGGCGCGGGGCGGCCGGCTGAAGAGCCATTGGTAGGCCCGGTCGATGCGGGCGGTCTCGTCGCCGGGGACCTGGTCGAGTAGCCGCCGGGCCAGGGCCTGCGCCTGCGCCTGGACGAAGGAGCTATTCACGAGGAACAGGGCCTGGGGCGCGACCGTGGAGACGCTCCGGCTCTCGACCGATTGCTCGGGGTTGGCGGCGTCGAAGAGGATGGAGAAATTCCCGCGGTCCTGGCGCACCGTCTGGACGTAGAGTGATCGCCGGGGACGGTTGAGATCGGCGGTGGCGGGCCCGCCGGGCGTCCGGTCGAGCCGGCCGGCGAGGAACAGCATGCTGTCGCGGATCGGCTCGGCCTCCAGGCGATGCGGGCTCATGCGCCCGAGCCATCGGTTGTCGGGGTCGCGCTGGAGTGATTGCGGGTCCACGACGCTCGACTGCTGATAGGCGGCCGACAGGAGGATCCGCCGATGCAGCCGCTTGATCGACCAGCCGTCGCGGAGAAACCGATCGGCCAGCCAGTCGAGGAGCTGCGGATGGCTGGGCAACTCGCCCAGCTTGCCGAAGTTGCTGGGCGTGCGGACCAGCCCCGCGCCGAAATGGTGCTGCCAGACCCGGTTGACCAGCACGCGGGCGGTCATGGGATTCTCGGGCCGGGCGATCCAGCGGGCCAGATCCAGCCGGCCGCTGCCCTGGGTGATCGGGGCCGGTCGCTCGCCGAAGATCCCAGGCAGGTGGCGCGGCACGATCGGGCCGAGCCGGGCATAACTGCCCCGGATGTGCACGGGCACGTCCTGGATGCCGGTGAACATGCCCCCGGGAGTGCCTCCATCCTGGGCGGCCAGGGCGCGGGGTGGCTCCGGCAGCAAGTCCTTCTTCAGGGCGTCGCGACGCGCCAGCACGCGCGCCCGGACCCATTCCAGAATCGTGGGTGGCCGAGGCTCTGCGCGCGGAACTCCCCCTGGCCCCCCCTTTGGAGTAAGGGGGGGAAAGGAGCGGGAGGCAATTCGCCAAATGTCGGCGAGCCGCCCCAGGCGAGCCGCCGAGTCGTGGAGGCGCCGCAGGCTCTTGGCCAGAGCCTCCAGCTCCTTGAGGTCTTTCAACTGCCGGTCGCGCCGCTCCAGGTAGGATTTCGGCACCAGGGGGACGCGCAGGGCCACGGTGTGGTCACCCACGACGCCGACGTTGGCCAGAATGCGGCTGCTGTGGAAGATGCCGGCCAGGCCGTAATAGTCGCGCTGGGGGATCGGGTCGAACTTGTGATCGTGGCAGCGGGCGCAGGCCAGGGTCAGGCCGAGGAACGCCTTGCCGACGACGTCGATCTCGTCATCGACGATATCGGTGACGATCTTGAGCTTGTCGGCGTCGCCGTTGTCGAAGACGCTCAGCGCCAGGAAGCCGGTCGCGACCAGCCCGTCCGGATAGACCGGGCCCCCATCCGGGCTGGGCAGGAGATCGCCGGCAACCTGGTGGACGATGAACCGGTCGTAGGGCATGTCGCGGTTCAGCGCCGCGACGACCCAGTCGCGGTATCGCCAGGCCTCGAAGAGCTCGAAGAGGGCGGCGCGGGGATGAGCGTTGGGCTCGGGGTAGAAATAGTCGGTGTAGCGGACGACGTCCAGCCAGTGGCGCGCCCAGCGCTGGCCATACGCCGGCGAGGCCAGCAGCCGGTCCACCACCTTGGCGAAGGCGTCGGGCGACGCGTCGGCGAGGAAGGCGTCCACGTCCTCGGGTGTCGGTGGCAGGCCCGTCAAGTCGAAGGTTGCGCGGCGGATCAGCGTGCGCCGGTCGGCCGGCCGGGCCGGCGTCAGGCCGTGCGCCTCGAGCTCGGCCAGTATGAACCGGTCGATCTCGCAGCGCGGCCAGGCGGCGCCCTTGACCTCGGGAGGAGTGACCACCCGCAACGGCTGGAAGGCCCACCAGGGTCGCGATCGGTCCTCCGTGCGCGGCTTGTCGCCGGGACTGGCGGCGGATCCGCCATGGCCCTCAGGCCAGGGGAGGCCCAGGTCGATCCAGCGCTTCAAGCGGTCGACCTCGGCGGGCGAGAGCTTTCCCTTCGGCGGCATCTTCAGCTCGCCGCTGTACTCGACCGCCTCGATGATCAAGCTCTCCTGCGGCTTGCCTGGCACGGCCGCCGGCCCGCTGTCGCCGCCCTGGAGAATGGGCTGCCGCCCGGTGAGGCTCAGGCCGGCGCGCGGTTTTTTCCCGCCGTGGCACTTCTGGCACTTCTCCGCCAGCAGCGGCCGGATCTCCTTCTCGAAGAACTCAGTCGCAGCGGGACTGTCCGCGCCCGTGCCGGCGGCCGCCGGCAGGGCCCAGGCGACGGCCAGCATGAGGGCGACTGGCGCGCGTGTCGGTCGAATTCGACGTACTGCGCTCTGGCTCATCGGTGATACTCTCGGCTTCCGCTGGATCTCTGGGGGCGTCGCCCCGCGGGCTCCGACCCCAGCCACCCTTGACTTGGGAACCGCTGAGGGGTGGCTGGGGTCGGAGCCGGCGTCAGCCGGCGCAGCCCCCAGGAGGGCCTGCGACGAGTCGCGGCTCCTCCCTCCCTACGCAATGATCTTCTCCACGATATTCCCCGAGACGTCCGTCAGACGATAGTCGCGCCCGGCGTACCGATAGGTCAGGCGCTCGTGATCGATGCCCATCAGGTGGAGGACCGTGGCGTGGAGGTCGTGGACGTGGACCTTGTCCTCGACGGCGTACCAGCCGAACTCATCAGTAGCGCCGTGGACGTGGCCTCCCTTGACGCCCCCGCCGGCCAGCCACATCGTGAAGCCGTAGGGGTGATGGTCGCGGCCATCCCCCTTCTGCGCCACCGGGCTGCGGCCGAACTCGCCGCCCCAGATCACCAGGGTGTCCTCGAGCAGTCCCCGCGCCTTGAGGTCCTTGAGCAGCCCGGCGACGGGCCGGTCCAGACCGGCGCAGCAGTTCGGCAGCTCGGTCCGGATGCCCGTGTGGTGGTCCCAGTTGGACTCGGTGTGGAGCTGGACAAACCGCACACCCCGCTCGACCAGCCGGCGGGCGATCAGGCACTGCCGGCCGAACCGCTCGGTGCGCGGCTGGTCGAGGCCGTAGAGCCGGCGGACTGACTCGGGCTCGCTGCCGATGTCGAAGACGCCGGGGGCCTGCATCTGCATGCGGAAGGCCAGCTCGAACGACTCGATCCGCGCCCCGAGCCGGCTGTCGTCCTCGCGGTCGCGGCGGTGGCGCTGGTTGAGCTGATTGACCAGGTCGAGCTGCCGGCGCTGCTGGCCGGCGGAGTATCGGTCGTTGCGCAGGTTGGCGATCGGGTGGGCCAGGTCGGCGACGCGCGTGCCCTGGAAGGACGCCGGCAGGAAGCTCGAGCCCCAGAGGGCCGCGTCACCCCCGCTCGGGCAGATCGCCACGAACCCGGGCAAGTCCTGGCTCTCACTCCCCAGGCCGTACAGAACCCAGGAGCCCAGGCTGGGCCTGGAGAAGATCTGCTCGCCGGTGAACATCTGGAGGCAGGCGTTGGGATGGTTGATGTTGTCGGCGACCATCGAGCGGATCACGCACAGGTCGTCGACGCAGGTGGCGAGGTTGGGCAAAAGCTCGCTGACCGCGATCCCGGACTGGCCGTACTGCGCGAAGCGGAAGGGGGAGGCCATCAGGTTCTCGGTGGTCGTCCGCGCCAGCTTGGGCTTCTCGAACGGCAGTGGCTTGCCATGATCGGTGGTCAGGCGGACTTTCGGATCGAGCAGGTCGACGTGCGACGGCCCGCCGTTGAGGAAGATGAAGATGGCGCGCCGGGCCTTGGGGGCGTGGTGCGGCGGCCGGACGGCCAGGGGGTTCGAGGAGGCGGCACCTCCCCGCGATGGCTCGCGGGCCTGGGCCTCCGACAAGAGGCCCGCCAGGCCCAGCAGGCCGAAGCCGTTGGCCACCGTGCCCAGCATCTGGCGGCGGCTCAAGCCCGGGGGATCCCATCCGGCGAGGGGAGGCAACATGGCTGGTCCTCCGCGTTGGGGTGGATTCCGTCAATCCACAAAGAGGAATTCGTTGGTCAGGAGTAAGGCGTGCGCGTAAGCGTCCCAGGGCGCCTGCGCGTCGTCGGTGGCGGGAGCCTCGGCGAGGAAGCCGCGGCCCAGGGTGATCTCTTCGGCGGTCGCCGACCGGCCGAAGACCAGGCGGTGGAGGGTGTCGATCCGGCGGGCTGGGTCGGTCGCGGCGGCGATCTCGGGCCGGCGCGCCAGGCCGCGCGCCTGCTCCATGACCCAGGGATGATTCATCAGGTAGAGTGCCTGGGGCGCCACGGTCGAGAGCGTCCGCCGCTCCACGTGCAGCGCCGGATTGGCGCGGTCAAAGACCGAGCCGAAATCCGAGCGGTTCGAGCGCGACGTGGCCCGGTAGATCAGCCGGCGCGGGCTGGCCGGGTCGGACTCGGCCGGGCCGCCGGGCTGATCCCGCAGCCGGCCGGCGAGAGCCAGCAGGCTGTCGAACAGCTCCTCGGCCTCCAGCCGGCGGCGGTTCATCCGGCCCCAGAGGCGGTTCTCCGGGTCGGCGGCCAGCAGCGCGGCGGGCGCCTGGCTCGAGCGTTGATAGGCGGCCGAGAGCATGATCAGCCGGTGCATGGCCTTGATCGACCAGCCCAATTCCACGAACCGGAGGGCCAGCCAGTCGAGCAGCTCGGGATGAGTCGGCGGCTCGCCCTTGCGGCCGAAGTTGCTGGGCGTGCGGACCAGTCCCGCGCCGAAATGGTGCTGCCAGATCCGGTTGACCATCACGCGGGCCGTGAGCGGGTTGTCGGGCCGGGCGATCCAGCGGGCCAGCTCGAGCCGGCCACTCCCCTTGGTGATCCTGGGCGGTTCCGGGCCGGCGAGCACCGCCGGGAAGTGCCGGGGGACACGACGGCCGGGCTGGGTGTAGCTCCCCCGGATGTAGATCCGCGCGTCCTGGATGCCGGGGTAGGGGCCGTAGCGGGGTCCTCCGTCCTGGATCCCCGAGGCGTAGGACAACGGCGGGACCTGGGCCCTGGCCGCCTCGAGCCGGCCGGTCAACTCCTTGAGCTGGGCCTGCGCCTCAGCCGGCAGGTCGCGGAGATCCTCGCTCCAGAAGGGGCTGTGCACGCCCGCCAGCTCCCGGACGAGGGCATCCTCCGGGCAAGATGCCGCCACCGCCTGGGCGAACCTGCGGGCGGCCCGCTCGATGGCGGGCCGGTCCCCGCCGCCCGCGGCGTCCCAATCCGCCAGGGCATGGTCAACCGCCGGCATCCGCCCGGCGCGGTGGCTGCCGGCCCTGTCGTCGAATTGCCAGACGCCGGGATTACCCAGCGAGTCCGCGTGCGGGTTGCTCGCCAGGAAGTTCGCCCCGACGTCCCGCGCGAGATTCCAATCGGCCGATCGATCCGGAGCCGAGATCGTCAGCTCGACATTCGTGATGTCGTAGTGGGCATCCCCCTTCGCCAGGGCGACCTGGAGCTGGATGACGTCGCCGGGCTCGACTCGGACCGCGTCCAATCGGCTGGCGAGCCGGCCCTGATCGAGTCGCTGCGAGCCGCCGTTGGGGAGCACTCCCGACGACAGCTCGCACCGCCCCTGGCGTGTCAGATGGTCGATCGTCCAGGCGACGCCGGCGCCGTCGTGGGGATCGGCGTCGGTGAGCCGGCCCGCGATCCGCACCGTCGCCGCGAGGGGGCTCTTCCAGCCGACCGAGCCCCCCTCGACGCCCGGGTTCACCGAGACCGAGCGCGGCGGGAGCACGAAGGTCTCGATGGGCACGTCGTGATCGGTGCTGTTGTAGCTCCACCAGGGCCGCTCCGCGGCGGCTCGCCAGACCTCGACGCCCGGCTCGCCGTCGAAGTCGCGGACGGCTTGATCCAGCCGGTGGAACTCGCCGACGCGCGGACCGTCCAGGTAGTCGACCCAGCGGCGCAGGGCCGATTCGCGCAGGCCGTGGCGCCGGGCAAACGCCTCCGCCGAGAGGCCGGCCTGGTCGGCAGGCCGGTTCCGATAGTCCCAGGACGCCAGCAGGTAATCTGCGACCCGGGGCAGGAGGCTGCGCGCGAAAGCCGCAAAGTGTCGGTCGCGGCTCGCCTGGAGGCGGTCCGCCCACCGGTCGACTTCGGCCATCCGCCGCCGGTGCTCCGCAACCTCAGCGGCCGTCGCCAGCGGGACCTTCAGCCGAGGCGCCGTGTGGGAGATGTAGGCCGTATCCGACAGGATGCGGCTGCTGAAGAAGAAACCCGCCAGCCCGTAGTAGTCGGCCGTCGCGATCGGGTCGAACTTGTGATCGTGGCAACGGGCGCAGGCGATCGTCAGGCCCAGGAAGCTCCGGCCGATGATGTCGATCTGGTCGTCGACGATGTCGGCCAGCCGCTTCGGCCGGTCGATCCCGCCCCAGGGCCCGATCGCCAGCATCGTGGTCGCGATGATTCCGTCAGCGTTCACACCGCCCGGGCTGGCCGCGGGGAGCTGGTCGCCGGCGACCTGGTGAACGAGGAACTGGTCGTACGGAAGGTCGGCGTTGAAGGCGCGGATGACCCAGTCGCGGTAGCGCCAGACCTCGTTGAATTCGTCAGTGTAACGGACCAGGTCGAGCCAGTGCCGCGCCCAGTGCTCCCCGTATCGGGGCGAGGCGAGGAGCCGGTCGATGACCTTGGCAAAGGCCTCCGGGGACTGGTCCGCCAGAAAAGCCTCGACCTCCGCCGGCTGCGGCGGCAAGCCGGTCAGGTCGAAGCTGGCCCGGCGGATGAGCGTCCGCCGATCGGCGGGGGGGGCGACGGGCAAGCCGGCCTTCTTGAGCGCGAGCCGGAGGAATGCATCGATGGGGCTCTCGGCGGGGTCCCGCGCAGGGACGGCCGGTTCGCGCGGGGGTCGAAACGACCAGTGATCGCTCGGCGACGCCGGTCCGGTCGCGGCCGGCTTGGTCGCCTCGTGGGTGCCGGGGACGGGAGCTGTATCCGGGGCCGGCGCGCCGCGCTTCACCCAGGATTCGAACGCCGCCACCTGCTCCGGAGCGAGCCGGCCCTTCGGGGGCATCCGCAGCGCCTCGTCGTGGTAGCGGATGGCCTGGATGAGCAGGCTGGATTCCGGATCGCCCGGCACGATCGCCGGCCCCGAGTCGCCGCCCTGGAGCATCTGGTCACGAGTCCCGAGGACGAGGCCCCCCTTGGGCTTCTTGACCCGGGCACCGTGACACGGGGAGCAGCGCTCGGCGAGCACAGGCCGGATGGCTTTCTCGAAGTATTCGATCCCGTCGGAGTCCTGGCCGTCGCCGCCTTGCTGGGCCCCGACCGTTGCGGTCGCGCCGCCCACGCCCAGGAGCCAGAGCCCGAGGAGGACGGCCAGAGCGGACCGCAATCGAGCGGGGGATCGCCCCCTGGCCGGGCCGCGGCGGGCCGTCCGCCTTCGGCCCGCCGGGACGCCGCCGCGAATCCCGGAGCCGTCGACCCGTGGTCTCATCGCGGATCCCTCACCTGAACGGGTGTGGGAGCAATGCCCGTCGGGTGGGTCGAACGCCGCCTCGCGGCGTGAAGCCCACCGAGCTCCTCTGTATCCATCGTCTGAGTGCAATCGACTCAAACGGTCCCCAGTGGTTCATAAACCCGGGCAGACGAAGTGTTTCCGCCCGGGGCTCCGGCCCCGAGCCGGTCTCCGACCTAGCCCGCCGCCTCGACTTCGTCGAAGCCCTCGATCAACCAGGCGTATTGCCGCTGGTGATGCATCTCGACCACCTCGACGGCGCGCGCCAGGTCCCGCTTCTGGATGGCCTCCAGCAGCTCCCGGTGGCACCGCACCGTGGCGCGATGCGATTCCGCGTCGCTGAGGTTCCGCCGCATCATGAGCAGGCGGATCTGCGAGCGCAGGCCCATCCAGGTGTTGAGCAGCCGGCTGTGGTCGGCGGCGCGGACCAGCGTTTCGTGGAACTCCAGATCCAGGGTGGCGAGCTGCTCGGGCGAGCGGGCCTGCTCGGTCTCGCGGACGTTGGCCTCGAGCCGGGCCAGGTGCTTGCCCGATCCCTTCTCGATCGCCCGCCGGACGGCCAGGAGCTCCAACGGCAGGCGGAGGCTGCAGATCTCCTCGACGTCCTTGAGCGAGAGGCTGATGACCGTCGTCCCGCGGTTGGTCGTGCGGCTGACCAGGCCCTCCTGCTCGAGCGAGGTCAGGGCCATGCGGACCGGCGCTCGGCTCACCTTGAGCGTGCTGGCCAGCGGCGCCTCGGCCAGCCGCTGGCCGGGCTTGAACAGGCCACGGAAGATGGCCTCGCGCAGCGAGTCGGCGACATTCTCGCCCAGGGTCTGGCGGGTCGCGGGCCGCAGCGCGAGCAAGGTATGCTCTGGCATGGTGTGTCCCTTGTGAGTCGGATCTCACGCCTCCAACCCTGGCCGGGCGACGGTCGACCGTCGCCTGATCTAATCGTAATCGACAGTGGCGCGGGCGTCAAGGACCGGGGCTCGACTCGCTCCGGTCGGGGGAATCCACGGTGCGGTCGGGGAGGCGGGGCCTGGAGCCGCCCCGGTTTCGAGCGAATGCCGTGGCCGTCTCCGGGCCGGTTGGCGCCGGAGGCACCGCGGGTGGTGTGTCCGGCCGGGTGGCGCGCGGCCGGGGCGCGGTCTCGGCCCCGCGCCGCGGCCTCGCCCCGGTACGACCCCGGAGGCTGGAAGCCCCAGGGGTTCAGTCCGTTAGTGGAAAATCAATCTGATTGGATTGCTCCTTGACGTCGCCCTTCAAGCCCGAGGTGTCGGGCGACTCGTACTTGGCTGGGATGAGGGACTTGGCCGTCTTATGGGCCTGGGCTGCGACCTTCTGCATGAAGACGACCCGATTCTTGGCCTTGGCCTCCTCCTGGGCCTTGGCGATATCGACCTCCCGGGCGACGATGCTCACCAGGTAGGTCCCCGGCAAGGCGCCGTCGTTGTCGCCGGCGGTGGACAAGGAATAGGTGCCGCCGGAGATCGTGCCGTGGGCGGCGCGCCCTGCGGCCTGGGCTGGTCGGAAGGTGATGTCACCCTTCTCTAACGGCTGCCCCTTGTAGGTGACCGTGCCGGAGACAGGGTAGCGCTTGCCGAGACCCGAGTCGTCGCCGCAGCCGAGGACCAGGACCAGACCCAGACCGGCCAGCATCGAGACGACCTTGGAGCGATCGAACGGAGTGGGCATGATGGGTGGAATCTCCCCGGTGATAGAGGTCCCTGGTAATCGGGTACCTGCACACGGTCAACGACCCCGTCGTCGGATCGGGGACCTCCTCGCTCGCGCGGAGGATCGGCCGGCCCCGGGACGGATCGTGAACGAGCGGCTGGAGGGATGAGTTTGCCCGGCCGGGCACTCGCCGGCCGGGCCACGAGGGTTCGGGACAAGTGGGCCGCGGGGCGATCGATCCGGCTCAGTAGGCGTCGGAGCTGATGACCTCGCCGCCGGCGCGGCTGCCCAGGGCGTTGTAGGTGAACAAGTTGATGCTTTGCTTCAGGAAGTGGACGGAGCCGTCGGTGAAGAGGAAGTTCGCCCCGCCTGGGTGGAAGCTCTTGAACCCCTTCCGGCCGCTCGAGAACCGGCATCCCAGCGGTGAGAGCATCTCCCAACCGCCGAAGCATCCCGGGCCGTTGGCGGGGTAGGAATTGGTATTCCAGTTCATCGGGACGGTCGTGCCCGTGGTCGCCTCGTTGAAGGACCAGAAGGCGTTGCCGCCCTGCCGGGAAGGGAGATCCTCGCCGACCATGATGGTGTTGCTCGTCCCATCGGTCACGCTGTTGAGCGCGCACTTCTGCTGCGTGTAACAATCGAAGATCCCGCGGAGCGAGCCCCCCAGGGGAGCGAGGCCTGGCGGGGGGCCCCAGAGTGAGCCCCAAAAGCCGGGATAGCCGAGGCGATTCTGGCCCAGGGGCGGGGTCACACCCCAGGGGGTCTCCCAGGGCGTGCAGCAGTTGACGCCGCTGAAATTGTCACCGAAGCTGCCCTGGTAGTTGGTGACGGGGATCGTCGTGACGCCCATGACGTTCGGCTGCACGTAGGCGGGCCATTGCCCGGTGGCCGTACAGCAGGGCATGCGCCCATCGCCGTTGGTGCCGTCCGAAGGGCAAAGCCAAACCGAGCCGGGCAGCGTGTTGACCACCGTCAGGAACGAGCCGGATTGCGCGTCGGCGGTCCCGCTGCCGGTCGTGCCTCCGCCCGTGGGGCTGGCCCCGAGGTTGATGGCGTTGTACACGGGGTTCCCCTCGATCTGGGGCAGGAGCAAGGCGCGCCATGGGAGTTGGTTCACGCCGGAATTCCAGGCCTCCCAGCCAATGTCGGCCGAACTGGAATCGTGACAGCCGGCGCAATCCTCGTCCCGGCTCCGTGCGAGCCGGAGATCCCTCGGGAGGCGACAACCCCGGTCGGCGTGGCAGTCCAGGCAACGATCCCGGTACGAGGCCACCGCCTCCTCGGGGCTGGGCCGTTGATGTGGGTCGTGGCAGGAGATGCACCCGAGCCGACCTCCACTGGCGCGGAAGCATCGGCTCGCGTGCATCTGTTCGACCTGCCCGACGAACCGGTCCTGGGCCGGTCCTCCCGACGGCACGAGCACCGACCAGAAGCGGGGGAACGGCAGACCGGGCCGATAGTCCTCGCTCCGCCGGCGGCCCGCACCACGCGCCGCTCGCCCAGCAAGTGACACTGCTCGCAGACGGCCTCCCGGAGCGCGGGCTCCAGCCTGGCCGGATTGACGATCCGCGGGGCCTGGCCTGCGACCGGCTCCGGGCGGACGACGTGCAGCTCGCCCGGCCCGTGACACCGCTCGCAGCCGATCGCGTGGCCCCGGAAGATCGGCTGCTGATACCGGTTGATCGTCCCCTCCACCGGCTCGACCCGGTTCGCGTGGCAGTAGAGGCATTCGGCCTGGATGGGCCGGTCGAAGTGGGTGTTCCGCGCCTCGTAGCCGGGGGACAGGTCCCAGCGCCGCTGCCGGGGGCACCAGGTGATCGGGGATTCGAACAGGAAGCCGTCGCGCTCGATCAGGAAGGTGATCCCCTGCCTGCCGGAGCCGATCGCGAACTGGACCTCGGCCTCGTGCTGGGCGATGACGCAGCCCTGCGCATCGCGTCGCGCCTCCCGGTGGATGACGCGTCCTCCCCGATGTTCGACCGAGTACTCGAGGCCCTGGGCTGTGAATCGAGGCCGGTCGCCTCCGTCGGCGACCCCCGCCGCGGCGATGGGGGAGAGGGAGCGGCCCATCGGGTGCTCGCGGAAGGTCCGGGTGATCTCGGCATGGCAGCGGGCGCAGGCCGCATCCCCGACGTACTTGACCCCCGGCCGTGTGTTGGGATACGGCGAGGGCGGGTCGGGCCGATGACGGCTCAACGGCGGGGAAGTCCGCCGGGATGCCCAGGTCATCCACAGCCCCGCTGAAGCCACCAGGGCCAGGGCCAGGAGGGGGATCATCGGCTTCGCGGGCGGCCGCCGTTGTGATGCGGATCCAATCGAGTGCTCCACCGGAGTTTCGCTTCCCGATTGCCGGCCGAGCCGGTTTCGTCCCGGCTTGACGAGACCGCGCGGGACAATCCCGCGGCACGACTCCCCGCGATCCTAGTGACCTCGAGCACGTGATGTCCAGACCGAGCGGAGTGTCACGAGTCTGCCCGACCGAAATCGGTCAATCGAGGTCCTCGAAGAACCGGCAACCAGCAACGGGAACCGCCGGATGTTCGCCATTTCATCCATAACTGTGAAATTCTCGTGTATTTGCAGGTTTGGCGTTGTGTGGCGAGGCGGTATGTCCTAAGCTCAACTGTTGGCCCCGCGCGTGTTCCGGTGCGGGCCGGCACGTGGTGATCCGGGGGCGGGGCAGGACGGGACCGCGGAGCGGACAGGCTCGGCGATCAAGGAGGGACGCAGAACGGTTTACTTATGCCATAACCGAGCGGTGCGGAGCGGGGTGAGGCCAGACAAACCGAGGCAACGGGACGGGGTTGGCGGCGATGTCACAGGAACCGCATGCCTGGGATGGGGACTGGGATCACGAACGGGTCACGGTAGGCCGGAGTTTCCTCCGGGACATGGAGAGCCTCTGGTCGGAGGTCCTGAAACTGGCGGCGGTGGTCGAGGACGCGCTGAGCCAGAGTATTCATGCCCTGTGCGATGGCCGGGTCGAGCTGGCCGACGCGGTCAAGCGGCAGAAGCGGGTGGTGAATCACTGGGAAGTCCAGATCGAGCGCGAGTGCGTCCGGGTCTTGGCCCTGCACCAGCCGGTCGCCTCCGACCTGCGGCGGGTCGCGGCGGTGCTCAAGATCAACGCCGACCTCGATCGCCTCGGCGACCTGGCCCGACACATCGCCAAGCGGGTCAAGAAGCTGGCCGGTGATCCCCAGGCCCTGCCGGTCCCCCAGGCGCTGGAAGATCTTGCACTGGAGGCCCTGGACCAGGTTCACGACAGCCTCGATGCGCTCACCCGGGCGGATGTCGCGCTGGCCCGGGCCGTGATCGCCGCTGATCAGCGGATCGATCGTGACTACCGGGCCGTGCGCAAGCAGATCAAGCCGGAGATCGCCCGCAGCCCCGAGCGGCTCAACACCTGGCTGCGGCTGGTCAACACCGCGCGGAACCTCGAGCGGATCGCCGACCACGCCGCCAACATCGCGGAGGCGGTGGTCTACCTCAAACAGGGCGAGATCCTCCGCCACCGGCCGGCCGGCGAGCTGGCTGCCGACGCGAGTCTCGGCCCGTCCTCCCCCGCGGCCAACCGCCTCGCTTGAGATGAGAGGGCCTCCGGCACGCCCAACCGAGACGACCGCGCGGAGCGTCACCGTTAGGTTGCTGGGCCAGGAACCCACCGCAGGTGGTGCGGCACGGCGCTCGGGGAACCACGACGGAACGGCCGTCGGATCAGGTCTGCGGGGGAGGCGCGGCCGACGCCTGGCCCGAGCCGCCGAGGATGGCGAGGTGGACGGCGCGGCGGTCGCGGACGGTGAAGCCGGCGGCACCGTAGAGCCGCACGGCCGGGGTGTTCCGCAGGTCGACGGCCAGCTCGAGGCGCGGGGTGTGGTCGCGGGCCAGCTCCAGGGCGCGCCGCAGCACGGCGCGGCCCAGGCCGCGGCCCCGGGCGGCGGGGGTCAGTCCCAGATAGATCACTTCCCAGGCGTCGCGGCCGGGGACCTCCGTCATCAGCAGCACGGCGGCGGCTGCCGGCTCGCCGGGGATCCGCCCGAGCTGCCAGTGCCCGGGCGCGAACAGCCCCGCGCCGCGATGTCCGTCCAGGATGTCTTCGAGCCCACGCGTCCCCTCCAGCTCGGGCATATCCAGGCTCCCCTGGTAGGTCGCCTCCAGGACCGCGCGGAACTCGGCCTCGATCTCCGGGCCATACGGCTGCCAGTGGAAGCTCGCGGGGGGAGGGGGATGGGCCGGGAGGGCGGGGTCGGGAGACCCGCGCCCAATTGCGCCCGGGGGTAGCGGGGACGCCGTGTCGCGCTCGAGGTAGATCAGCTCGGTCACCCGGGGCATCCCGCCGCGGGTCAGGTCGCGGGCCGCCTGCGGGCCGGCCGACTCGTCGAGCACGGCCTGGACCAGGCGGAACCCTCGAGCCGTCAGATCGACCAGGGCGATCTCGACCAGCGCGGCGGCCAGCCGGGCCCGCCCCCACGAGGCCCGAACCTCGGGCGCCCACAGCGCCGCCGCCTTGCCGGCCAGGGGCTGGGTCAACAGCGCGCCGAGGATCCGGCCCGCCCGGTCGCGCGCCACCCACAGCCCGGAGAGGTCAACCTCACCCCGCCGGGCCTCGTCCAGCACGTCGGCGATCAGGCGGTCCCGCAGCACCGACGGCACCCGGCGGTACAGGACCTCCAGCGCCGCCCCGCGCGCCGGCTCCGGACAGAGCATCACCCGCGGACCGAATCCCGCCATCACCGCCGGCCCCGAATTCTCGAGCTCAGCAGGAACTCGCACCCACCGTCCAGGGTCCATCTCATGGACTTCCCACCAACGGGTTGATGATCAGGACGCCCTCGATGTCACGACCGTGCTGGAAATCCTCCGTGTAAACCAGAGGAATGCCGCTCTCCTTGGCGGCCGCCCAGATTAACGCGTCCCAGAACGACAAGCCGTGACGAGGGATTGCGTCCAGGGCGAGAAGGGTGATCGCGCGGGTCAACGGCAGGACCCGAACAGCGTCCGCAAGATCGCGGATCGTCCCAGAGGCGTCATCGTGGGAGAGCGAAGGAGGTTTGTTCGGGCGCGTCGCGGCGCGGTAAAACTCGTTCCAGACTTGCGCGCTCACGACAAGGCGGTTTTGCGCCTTCAGATCATCAATCAGTTGGACAGCCTGGAGATTCTTGTCTCCAGCCTGGAGGTCCGCAGCATAGATCAGGATATTGGTATCAACGAGAACCTTCGTCGCGGCGATCGAATCGGTCATAGAGTTCCTCCCGGCGCGGATCGGGCGGTCCGCCAAAGGGGATTCCTTCCTTCAAGCGGGCCAGGAACCGCTCCCACGCCGCCCGCCGAGCCTCCTCGGTCGCTGGAGCCGATGGCTCGGATTCGCTCCCCTGGTTCACGGGGAGGAAAGGCACCAGCACCGGGACATCCTCGCCTACCCCAGCGGGCCGCTCCGCGAACTCCACCTGACCATCCCGGTATACGCCCGTGATCGTCAACATCGTCGACATGCCTTCAACCTCCTTCCCGCCCGCTCTCAGACCCTCCCAGAGAAGCGATTCGGAAGCAAGCTGGGTCGGGAACGTTGCCGGACCGCTCGGCGGCGGGACGCCAGAGAATTCTGATCGCGCGTCCACTGGGGACTCGGGCACCAACCTGGAAAAAAATCCAGCGCGCGGGGGCCTCTTCATCGTATCATAAAGAGCGTGAGGAGGTCACGCGATGCGGAAACCGGCCCAGCCCCGGCTCGAACCCGACGCCAGGATCGACGTCTCCAGGAATGCGCGGACCCCAGTTATGCTGCGGCCCCGCACGGCTCGTGCCGAGGGGACCTTCGGGGCGGCGAGCCCCGACGGCTCCAGCGACGACCTCCCGCTCAACGACGCTTGGCTGGTCGAACACGCGCGGCACGGTGACCATCAGGCCTTCGCCGTGCTGGTGCGGCGCTACGAACGCAAGCTGATCCGCGTCCTGACCCGGCTGGTCCACCAACCGGAACAGGCCCGCGACCTGGCCCAAGAGACGTTTTGGCGCGTCTACACGCGTCTCGATCGGTTTGATACCGCGCGGCGCTTCGGTCCCTGGCTGTTCCGAGTCGGGATCAACCTGGGCCTGGACTGGCTCCGCAGCAGCAAGAGCGAGACGCCGCCCGCGGCCTCGATCGATCGGACCGACCACAACGGCCAGGCGCTGGTCGAGTTGCCGGACCCGGATCCTCGAATCCAAGCGGATCTGGCGCAAGAAGTTCAGTTCATCCTCAACCTGATTCCGGCCAGCTACCGCACCATCCTGGTCCTCCGCGATCTGGAGGGCTTCTCCTCGTCCGAGGTCGCCGCGATTGTCGGACGGCGCGAGGCCACCGTGCGGTGGCGGCTGGCCAAGGCTCGCGAGAAATTTCGTGCAATCTGGGAGCGTCGCCAAGATGGGGCGATCGAGCCAGCCAAGCAGGGCAATACCAGCAATGGGCACGACGATGGCGAATCCCACGTGTGAATGGGTGCGCGCGCGGCTCCCCCTCCGGGTGGGCGCCGGCGCGGACCCGACCGAGTCCGGCGATGAGGGAGGCGATCTGAGCATCGAGGACGGTCAGTCCCTCGATCGGCATCTGAGCGCCTGCCCATCGTGTCGGCAGTATCAGGTCGCTCTCAAGCAAGCACTCAGCGTTTTGACCGGCGCCGCGGTCGTGGTCCCGGTCCCGCCCGAGACCCCCTCCCTCTGGCCCGCCCTGGAGCAACAGATTGCCGTCCATGAGGCGCGCACCGCCGGGCGATGCGCACCTGGGGTACCGGCGGTCGTCGAGGGGGGATTGCGGGCCTGGGCGGATCTCGACGGCGATCGGCCGTTACGATCGGCTTGGATGCGTGATAGCCTGCGGGAGGTGATGGAGCTGGCCGGGTGGTATGCAGGCCGGGTCCTGCGAGGCGCCTGGCCGGGCGCCGGCCGGTCCGAGCCGACGGTGGAGGGCGCGGGGCCCCTGCGCGAACCGCATCGGGGACCGGGGTGGATCGTTGGGCTGAGCGCGGCCGCGGCGATCCTGGCTGTGCTGATCGGGATTCCGACCACGCATCGGCGAGTGGCGGAGGCCGAGTCAACCATGCTCGCCAATGCGGCTCCGCGCGCGGGCTGGGTCATTCCCCCGGTCCCACCTCAGCCGGAAGGGCCGGCGACGGCCGAGCCCGGCTCGAAGCGGGACCTCCCCGCAGGCCAGTTGGCGCAGGCCGAGCCGATCCCAGTCCACGAGCCGCCAACTTCCGGCAGTGACGGCGCCACCGGATCCAAGGCCGCGACGCCGACCCGCTTCGGGTACGATCTCGAGCTGGGGGCTCCCATGCCGCCGGACGCGCGCGACGTCAAGCCGGTCTATTAAATTGTTCAGGACGCTTGTGGGTCTTCTGGATTCTGGATTCCGGACTCCCGATTCCAGATTCCAAAATGAGGATGGAGAATGTGGCGGCAGTTTTGGGATTGAGAATCGGAATCTGGAATCCGGAGAACATCGCCGCTGACGGCGCAGACGGTGTCAAGCCGGAGGCTGGTGGTCCCTGGGTTTCTTCATGGTCGAGTTCGTCCATCTGATGCGTTCCTCTTCACCCCATCGTTGGAACTCAGGCCAATCGGCCGCCCGGCGAGTGGGCGGGGTCGCGCTGGCGTTTGCCGGCGCGGTCGTGGCGGCTGGGTTGCTGGGACTTTCTTTCGGCCGGCGGGTCAAGGATCCGGTCGGGCCGGGGCCGGTGCCCGGGAGTGGGGTCCCCGTCGCGGCGGCCGATGGCGGTGCGGCCGGGGCGACGATCGGGGGGCGCGGCGGCCGGCCGGGCCGCGCGCTGGTTCCGGGCTTGGAGGCGGGCGAGCACGAACACGGTCCTGCCGGCACCGAGGCGCACGCCGAGGCGGCCTTGATCGCGGCGTGGGAGCGCCTGGAGCAGGGGTTCCTGGCGGCGATCGCGCGGGCGCGCGAGTCGGTGGTGGCCCTGGAGTACACCGCGGCCGACGCACCCGCCGGCACGCGGCGGGTCGCCACGGGCGTGGTGATCAACCCTGGCGGCGAGATCCTTTCGGTCCGCATCGATCCGCCGCCGAGCCGGCCGGCGCCGGGGACCGTCCGGGACCTGGCGCCGATCGTGGCGCGGGACGCCTCGGGGCGCCGGCATGCCGCCCGGTGGGTGGCGGCCGACCCGCTGACCGGCTTGACACTCCTGCGGGTCTCGGCGCGCGCCGTGCGGCCGATCCGCACGGCGGCCTACGAGCCGAGCCTCGGCAGCCAGGTGTTCGTGGTCGGCAATCCCTATGGCATGGGCCACTCGGTCAGTCGGGGGCTGGTCGCCGGGTTAGATCGCGCGATGGAGCTGGGCAGCGGCCAGCTTGGGGGACTGATCCAGATCCAGGCGCCGCTCTACCCCGGCGATAGCGGCGCGGCGGTGGTCGATCTCCGGGGCTCGTGGCTGGGCCTGATCCGCAGTGGATTGGCGATCCCGGGCGCGGGCTCGGCGATCGAGAGCGGCCCGAGCTCGGCCGGCCTGGCCGCGCCAAGGCGACCAGCGGCGGCCGATGCGGTGGACCCCGCCGCCGCGCCCGCGGCGGCGCGCCCCGAACAGGAGGCCGCCTTCGGGTTCGCCATCCCCACCTGGGATGCCCTTTGGGTGGCCGATCAGCTCCGGACCCACGGGCGCGTCGATCGCGCCTATCTGGGGGTCCGGCTCGAGGCGATGGCCAAAGGAGCGGGCCCGCTCGTGGCGTTGGAACCCCCCGCGGCACCGGCTCCGGGGCCGGGATCGATTTCTGGGCGGCCGGAGGTCGCTCCCGAAGCGACGAAGGTTCCGGCCGGGCCGGAGGCGGTGCCGGCGGCGGCGGTCGGGGAGGGTGCACGGCTCCGCGCGGTGCTGGCCGGGACGCCAGCGGCTGCCGCCGGGCTCCAGCCTGGCGATCGGATCGTCGCGGTCGACGGCCGGGCCATCCGCTCGCCTCACGACTTGCTCGATCGGCTCGACCGCATCCCGGCGCGGTCGACCATCCGCTTGAGCATCCTGCGCGGGGATCGGCCGGGGCTCCGGCCGATCGAGGTCTCGCTCCAGACCACCAGCCGGCCCAGTCCGCCGGTCGTCAGCCGCGGTGCCGCGCCGCCGGCCGCGGAATCCGGGCCGGTGCGCGCCAGCGTGCCCGTGACGCCGACCGCGGCGCGGTCGAGCCCGCCGGCCCCGACCCCATCCGACCCGGATCCGGCACGCCGACCCGGTCCGGGCCCCACCCCGCCCGCGAACCATCCCGAGCCTGCGCCGTCGGACCGTGCCAGGCCGGAGAGTCCCGCACCGGCTCCGCCGCTCAACGAGCTGCAATTCACTCTGCCCCGCGCGGTCGTGGAGCGGATCGAACAGCTCGAACGCCGGCTCGAGAAGCTCGAGACCTTCTCCGCTCCGTCAAGTCATGCCGCCCCCGCGCCCGATCGCCGCGCCGGCGGCGATCGCAAGCCCTGATCTCGGATCCTCTGGGGCTGCCGCGGACCGGGCCCGCCGCGCCGCGTCAGCCGTCAGCAGTGATTCCGAGTTGGTGCGGACGTTCGGGTGCGGGACCAGGCGGGGATCGGGACCGGGTGATCCGGGATCGAGAATTGCCAGGAGATCTGGTGCGCGAGTATCCTCCAGGAGGCTGATCATTCGACCAGAGTGGTGGTGAAGGCATGGCTCAGCGAATCCTGATCGTCGAGGACGAGGCCAACATCGCCGACTCCCTGGTGACGGGACTGCGCGAGGAAGGGTACGCCGTCGAGCACGCCGCCGATGGCCTCTCGGCCTGGCAGCGCCTGGAGTCCACGTCGTGGGACCTCGTCCTGCTCGATTGGTGGCTGCCGGTTGAGGACGGCCTGGCGCTGCTCCGCCGGTTCCGCCAGCGGGACCGCCGCACCCCCGTACTCTTCCTGACGGCGCGCGGCCAGGTGTCCTACCGGGTGCTCGGGCTGGACAGCGGGGCCGACGACTACCTCTGCAAGCCGTTCGATTTCGATGAGCTGCTCGCTCGCGTCCGCGCCCTGATCCGTCGCCGTGAGGACCAGGCGGACACTCGGCTGGTCTACCGGGATATCGCCGTCGACCTGGTCGCCCAGCGCGCCGAGCGGGCCGGCCGGCCGCTGGACCTCTCCGCCAAGGAGCTCGCCCTGCTCAGCTTCTTCCTGCGCCACCCGGAGCGCCTGCTCAGCCGAGCCGAGATCTACGAGCAGGTCTGGCACGAGCCGCTCGACGCGGAATCGAATACGCTGGGGGTCCATGTGATGGAGCTGCGGCGCCGGCTCGAGTCCCACGGGCCCCGCGTCGTCCACACCCTGCGCGGCCGGGGGTACTGGTTTGGCGCGCCGCCGGGCGCGGGTCGCGAGGGGGCCCCATGAGCCTGGCCACTCGAGTCTCGGCCTTCTTCCTGATCGCGCTGGCCCTGGTCCTAGCGGGGTTTTCAGGGACGTTGTACCTGCTGGCGCGGTCCTACCTGGGCCGGGAGCTGGATGAGCGGTTGCAAGCCGCCCTGGACACGCTCGAGGCGTCGGTGGACATCGAGCCGGGCGGCCTGGAGTGGGAGCCGGCCGACCGGCAGATGACGCTCGGCCTGGAGCGCGGGATCGGTGCGGTGCGCTGGGCCGTCCGCGATGGCGGCGGCGCTCGGGTCGATCAGTCCGCCAACGCGACTCCGGGGAGTTTCCCTGCCGGATGGACCCCCGCGGCCTGGCCCAGGAATCCATCGGACGCGACGGCCTACGGCGCCGTCCCCGGGTGGCGGCTGGCGGCGCGCCGGCTGGAACTGGCGGACCTGCTGCGTCGTGGCCGCGGGCACCCGGACGACGAGCCCGGCTATGAAGTGCAGTATCCGGCCCTGGTCCTGGTCGTCGGCCTGGCCCCGGACCCCGCGCAGGCGACGCTGGGCTGGCTGGGCCTGACCCTGGCCGTACTGTCGACCGGGATCTGGGCGGCAGCGGCGGTGGCGGGCCGCTGGCTCTGCCGCCGCGCGCTTGCGCCGTTGAGTCGCATGGCCGGGGCAGCGACCGGGATGACCGCGGCCGACCTGGGGCAACGGCTGCCGGTCCCCGGCACCGGCGACGAGCTGGACGAGCTGGGCCGGACCTTCAACGACTTGCTCGACCGGTTGCAAGCGGCCTTCCTGGCCCTGCACGAGGCGCACGACCGGCAGCATCGGTTCGCCGGCGACGCCTCGCACCAGCTCCGTACCCCCCTGGCGGCCCTGCTCGGCCAGGTCCAGGTCGCACTCCGTCGCGACCGCTCGCCGGAGGACTATCGACGGGTCCTGGGGCGGATCCAGGACGAGGGCACCCGCCTGCGGCAGATCGTGGAATCCTTGCTCCTCCTGGCTCAACCCGACGTCGGATGGCCCGAGCCCGAGGTGGTGGACCTCGCCGCCTGGGTGCCCGACCACCTGTTGCACTGGTCGACTCACCCACGGGCTGCCGACCTCGAATCGGACGTCGACGACGGCATCCCCCTGGTCGTGCGGGTCCATCCGCCGCTGCTGGCCCAGCTCGTGGACAACCTTCTGGAGAACGCTTGTAACTACAGCGCGCCGGGGACCCCGATCGTGGTCCGGGCGGGGCGCGAGGGCGGATCGATCGTCCTGGGCGTGGAGGATCGGGGCGTCGGACTGACGGCGGAAGAGCAGACGCGGGTCTTCGAGCCGTTCTTCCGCGGGGAACAGGCGCGGCGCGACGGTCAGGCGGGGGTCGGCCTGGGCCTGGCCGTCGCCCATCGGATCGCCGCCACGTTCGGAGGCACCCTCGAGGTCCAGAGCGAGCCCGGAGTGGGGAGTCGCTTCATCCTCCGGTTGCCCGAGGCGGCGAGCCTCCGCGTGGTGTCGCCGGCGGCCGGCGCCGACGTGCCGCCGGGCCCGACCGCTGCGTCGGAGGCCGCGTGGTCCCGGCGATGACCCTGCACCGGGGAGGGGGTATGGCAACGATTCGCGACAAAATGGGCCATTGCCTTCACGAGTCCTTCACGACAAGGATGCGGGTGACCTCGTACTCGATGGAGATCAGGTCCCCGCGCTGGAGGAGGTCGGGAAGAAAAACCCACGCCTCTAACGTTTTCTCGCGGATGTCCCGAGACAAGGGCTCCGTTCTCATATGTCCCGTCCTGCAGACAAGGCGTAGCCGTTCACACCCCGATCGACGGTTGTCAGAGGATGCAGCCTAGCAATTGACAACTTTTGACGGACGGAATCGCTCGAAAAACAGACCAGAATGGCAGCGGTGGACGTTCGACGACTCGAGGAGAGCCTCGGTGATCGAGGACACGCAACACGCGATGTCACATGGAGCGGCCCTCATGGTTCCAGACCCCTGGAAAACAGGCGTTTTACAATTGTCGATCAGGGTATGAACGGCTACCCCACGACAGCCCGATCGCCGCTCTCTTGGGGTCCGCACTGGAACTGGGTGTGTGCATGCATTCGATTGCCCGTCTCGACAGTGTCGGACCCCCGTGGTAAGCTGAACGGCGAAGGAGATGCCCTTCATGAACACCCAATTGCCCGCTGACCTGGAGCAATTCGTCCAGGACCAGGTACGCAGCGGACGATTCTCGTCCACCGATGAGGCCATGACCGCCGCCGTGCGGTTGCTCCGGAAACAGGAAGAAGCCGAGGAAGCCCGCGTCCTGGAGGGTATCTGCCAGGGCCTGGAGGACATGCGGGCGGGACGTGGACGGCCCGCAGAGGAGGTGTTCGCCGACATCCGGCGTGAGTTCAACCTTCCCTCGGACGTATGACTTATCGCATCATCATCGAGCCTACGGCCGAGCGGGAGATCCGGTCCGCCGTGCGCTGGAAGACCGAAAACGCATCTCCCTCCGCCGCCGCCCGCTGGTACAACGGCTTGATCAAGAAAATCGACACGCTCCGCCGCCATCCAACCCGCTGCCCATGGGCTGCGGAAAACGACAAGGTCCCCGAGGAAATCCGGGAGTTGCTCTACGGCAGGTCGAGGCGGCATAAGCACCGGATCATCTTCACCATCCGCGAGGATACTGTCCACATTCTCTATGTCCGTCACTCCGCCCGCGACGAATTGGAGCCGTAGCACGTCGGGACAGGGCCAGCCTATCGACCTGGCCGACCCGATGATTGTTGCGAGAGCGGTTCCGTGGTAACTCGTGCCTCTGGTCTCTCGCACTCCCGCTTTCGTCGCGGGGGCTCCTGGTGCGGTGAGATCGATCTCCGCGCGTTCTGTCCTGACTCTCGGCCGCTCAGGGTTGCTGTCCAATGGCCCGCTTGAGCCGGAACTGGGCGCGGTTGTAGGCCAGGACCGAGTCGAGGTAGTCGAGCCGGGCCTGGGCCAGCGCCTGGATCGGCTGCAAGACCTCGATGGGGCGGGTGGCGCGGGGGAGCTCGGCCCCCTCGCGAATATTCAGGAAGTTGAGCTGGAGCGAGTCGAGGGCCTCGATGAGCGTCTCGCGGGCATCCTCGATCTGGCGGGCGGCGGCCTGGCGGGTCTCAAAGGCCGCGACGACGTCGGCGCCGACCTGGGTCTGGATGCGGTACTTCTCCAGGTGGGTGATCTGGAGTTCCGCCGCTCGGCGACGCATGATGGCGACGTCGGTGAAGCCGAGGTTCTGAAGTTCCCAGAACAGGCCGATCTCGGCGTCGCCCCGCGGTCCAAAGTTGCCGAAGAACGCATTGGCGCCGCCCCCTAACCCGCCCCCCGCGTAGGTGGCGAACACACTCGGGACGAACGGGCGGAGCCGCGCCTGCTTCCGCCGGATGGCGGCCGCGTCAATCTGATTCTGGACGCTGGCCAGCTCGGGGCGGTTGCGCAGGCCCTGGTCGAGCAGGTCCTCGAGCGGGATTTCATCCGGGATCAAGCGGATGATGCACTCCGCCGGCTCGACCGGGGCGAGCACCAGCTTCGGGTCGAGCACCAGCAGGCGGACCAAATCGGCCGAGGCGACGAGTAACTGGCCGCTGGCGAGATTGGCCTCGCGGTGCCGGTGTTTGAGCTCGGTCAGGGCCCGGCGATGGTCGGCCTCCAGGCCCTGTCCCAGGCGGGCGTAGGCCGCCGTGATCGCCGCGAGGGCCTCGGCGTTGGCGGCGGCCTCGCGGGCGATGGCCAGCCGCCCGGTTGCGCCCTGGAGAGTGAAGTAGGCCTCGGCGACCTGGAGCATGGCGTCGTTGTTCGCGGTCCGGAACCCGGCCTGGTTCGCGGCCAGGACGCGCCGCGCCGCCATGGGCTCGAAGATCGCGTCGGAAATCCGCAGCACCGAAGTGAAGCCGTTGACGGACGGGATGCCGGTCCCCGGCGGCGGCCCTTGGATGGTGTTGGCCAGCGCCGCCGTTGCCCCGAGGAACAAGGCGCTGCGGTCGATCGTCTGGAGCTGGCCGGTGACCGTCTGGATCTGCCCATCCGACCGATACCAGCTCGGTCCGTAGAACAGCGACGGCAGCCATAGCGCGCGCGCCTGGCTCAGGTCGGCTGCGGCCTGGAGGATGCGCTGCCGGGCCGTCGCGATGTCGAGCTGGTTCACTCCGGCCAATTTCAGGGCGTTGGCCAGATCGATCGGCTCGACCGTTCGGCCCGGGATCAGCGCGGAGTCGACCGGCAGGTGCGGCGGTGGTGGCGGCGTGGCCGCCGGCGCCGCGGCGTTGGCGCGTGCGGCCGTGTCCTGGGCCCCCGACCCCTGCGGCAACGGCGCCGCCGTGGGCAGCGCGGGGGCAGTGGTCGGGTCGTGCGTGCCGGTCGCCGGCGGGGCCGCCAGCCCGACCCGCCGCACCCCCGGGTCGCTGGGCGGAAACCGGATCGGAGGCGGGATTGCGATCCGGGAGCCCGCTGGAGCCGACCCGGGCGCCGCGGCGGGCGTCGCGGACTGGCCGTGGGCCAGCCCGGCGAAGTTCCCCGCAACCGCCAGGATCCTCAGCATCCTCGACACACGGGGCACCGCCGGCCGTCCAATGCCCCAACCCGGTTCCATGCCACGGACCTCCTGATCTCGGATCGCACGTAACTCTTTTCGTCCGCACATCCGACCACCTGGAGCCATTTTGAATAAACTTTTTTTTACGTTGCCCAACCGATTTCCTCGCAAGATTTTGTGAAGATCGTGTGAACGCCGGCCTCGGCTGCCTGCGCGGCGAGACTGGACAGAAGCGGTGTCCTCCGGAGAATTTAGGTTGATGGAGCCGGCCCTGGAGCCCGGAGGGCATCGGCCGCGAAGTCTGGTCACCCGAGCCGAGCCTTTATCGCGTGGAGGTCGATGGCATTGTCTCCCGGCACTGGAAGGAAGCGCGCGCGGCCGATCTGGCGGCGCCTGACCGGCGTTCTCCTCGGCTTGGTTGTGGCCGGCATCGGGATCTGGCTGGCGCGTCGCGGGGCCCACTCGACGGAGATCGGATCGCCGTCCGTGGCGGAGGCGCGGGAGCCATCGGTCCCGAGCGTGGACGTGGTCCGGCCCCGGCGCGGGGGGATCCAGCGGACGATCCAGCAGCCCGCATTCATCCACGCGTTTGAGACGGTGGATCTCTACGCGATGGTGTCCGGTTATCTGAAGAGCCAGAAGGTCGACATCGGGTCTCGGATCATGAAAGGGGAGGTGCTGGCCGAGATCAACGTCCCGCGGGACGCGAAAGCGGTCGACGAGGCAGCGGCGCTGGTCGAGGAGGCGCGCGCGCAGATTGTTCAGGCCGAGGCGCGGGTCAAGATGGCCGGCGCGCAGAGGGATGCGGCGGCGGCGGCGGTCAAGGTGGCCGAATCCGATATCGACCGGCTCCTCGCTCGCAGGAAGTTCGCCGAGAAGCAGTTCGCCCGGGTCAGCGGCCTGGTCGCGGCCCAGGCGACCACCCAGCTGTTGGTCGATGAACAGCAGCGCGACCTCGATGCGGCGCGGGCCGCCGAGCGGACCGGTTTCTCGGAGGTCCAGAGTGCCCACGCCAAGCTCCTGGCCGCCTTGGCCGCCATCGACCAGGCGAAGGCCGACGCCCTCCAGACCCGGGCCGCGCTGGGCGTGGCCCAGGCGCGCCTGGCCAGGGCGCAGGCCAACCTGGACTACGCCAAGATCCGCGCGCCGTTCGACGGCGTGGTGACCCACCGCACGTTCCATCCGGGTGCCTTGATCCATTCCGCAACCGAGGGAGGAAATCAGCCGCTCCTGACGGTGAAGCGAACCGACGTGATGCGCGTCGTCGTGCTGGTCCCGGACCGGGACGTCGTCCTGACCCACGTGGGTCAACCGGCGGTCGTCAGCGTCGACGCCCTTTCGGACCAATCCTTCACGGGGACGCTCGCCCGGATCGCCCAGGCCGAGGACGCCGAGCGCCTGATGCGTGTCGAGATCGACCTGCCCAATCCCACGGGCGTCCTCTGCGACGGGATGTATGGCAAGGCCACCATCACGCTCGAGCGGGACACCAAGAACCTCACCGTGCCCCCGGCCTGCGTTGTGGAACGCATGGGCCGCAACCACGGGGCGGTTTACCTCGTGCGCGACGGCCTGGCCCGCCGCACCGAGGTCAAGCTCGGCGGGGACAACGGCTCCCTGGTCGAGATCCTCTCCGGGATCGGCCCGGATGACACGGTGATCGTCCCCTCGGCGACGCCCGTGGAAGATGGGATGCGCGTCCGCTCCGCCGGCGCGGGCGCGTAGGTGCTCGGGCGGGATCCAGCGGCGGCGCGGTTCGGGGTGGTCGAGCGGACCGCGGGAGGCGGAAAGACCCTCCGACCCCCTTTAGCAAGGGGGGAAAGGATCACGGCGTACCCCCTCTGTTTCCCCCCCTTGCCAAGGGGGGGGTTAGGGGGGGTGGGCGCCGCCAATCCCGTGGGCCAGCCTGGGAAGAAGACCCCTCCCTCTGAGCCCCCTACGGTTCGCAACAAGAGGGCATGCTCCAGTTATGAACGGCTTGATTCATGCGTCGCTGAGAAACCCGATCGCCGTGACGGTGATGACCCTGGCGCTGGCGGTGCTCGGCGGGTTGGCGGCCTACTCGATCCCGATCGACATCCTGCCGGTGTTCAAGAGCCCGGCGGTCCAGGTCCTGGTCTTTTACGGCGGGATGCCGGCGGCCAGCATCGAGAAGAACATCACGGCGCGGCTGGAGCGGGGCGTGGGCCAGGCCTCGGGGGGCCGGCGCTTGGAGTCGCGGTCGATCATCGGCATCAGCATCGTCCGCAACTACTTCCGCAGCAACGTCGACCGCAGCGGTGCCCTGACCGAGGTGAACTCGTATGCCGGGTGGGAGTACCCCACGATGCCCCCGGGCACCCTGCCGCCGGTCGTCCTGCCCTACGACCCGACCAGCGTGACCCCCGTCTGCCTGGTGGCTCTCGACAGCCCGACCCAGGGCGAGGCGACCCTCTTCGACGTCGGGCGCTACGAGGTCCGGCCCCAGATCATGGCCCAGCCCGGCGCCCTGACGCCCCTGGTCTACGGCGGCAAGGTTCGCGCCGTCATGATCTACCTGGACCGGATCAAGCTCCAGGCCCGGCACCTCTCGCCGATGGATGTGATGAAGGCCGTCGATGAGTACAACGTCTTCCTCCCTACCGGCAGCGCCAAGTTCGGCACGACCGACTACGCCATCGACAGCAATTCGATGTTCGACCTGGTGGGGGCGATGGAGGAGATCCCCCTGCGCAACGAGCCGGGCAACGCCACGTTCCTCCGCGACGTGGCCACCCCCAAGGACGCCAACTTCATCCAGACCAACGTGGTGCGGGTCAACGGCAAGCGCCAGGTGTATATCCCCGTCTTCCGCCAGCTCGGCGCCAGCACGCTCCAGGTGGTCGACACCTTGAAGGGAGCCATCGACAACATCGCCGCACGCTTGTCTCGCCCCGGCATCGACTTGAAAGTGGTCATGGACCAGTCGGTTTATGTCCGCCATTCGATCGAGAGCCTGGTGGAAGAAGGTGTGCTGGGCGCGGTCCTCTGCTCGCTGGTGATCCTGCTGTTCCTGGGTGAGTGGCGGATGACGGTGATCGCCGTGTTGACCATCCCGATCGCGGTCCTGGCTGCTTTGATCGGCCTGTATGCCACGGGGAACACCATCAACGTGATGACGCTGGCCGGGCTGTCCCTGGCGATTGGACCGATGGTCGACAGCGCCATCATCTGCCTGGAGAACACCCACCGGCACCTGGGCCTGGGCGCCAGCCCCGAAGAGGCCGCCTTCCGCGGTGCCAGCGAGGTGGCCATGCCGGAGCTGGTGGCCAGCCTGTGCACGCTCCTGGTGCTGGCGCCTTTGGCCTTGATGCCCGGCCTGGGCGAGTTCCTCTACCGGCCGATGGCCGCGGGCGTGGCCTTTGCCATGATCTCGGCCTACCTGCTGTCGCGATCGTTTGTCCCGGCCCGATCCGCGAGCTGGCTGAAGCCCCACGCCACGCATGAGCTTGAGGACGATCCGGGTCGCGGACACGATCGGGACGACCGTGACCCGTTCGGCGACGCGGCCGCGGCCGGCTCGCGGCCCGCGGCCCGGCCGGGGCTGCTGCGCCGCGCCTTCGCGCGCTGGGAGGCCCTGATCGACGCCGGCATCGCCTGGTATGTCCGGCAACTGGGTCGCGCCCTGAACCATCGTCGCGCGGTGGTCCTGACGGCCGTCGGCTTGCTGGCGGCGACGCTCGGCGGCCTGGGCACCCAGTTGCGCCGCGAGTTCTTCCCCGAGGTGGATTCCGGCGCCTTCGAGATCTACGCGCGTGCGCCCAGCGGCACGCGCATCGAGGAGACCGAGAAGAAGGTCGCCAAGGTCGAGCAGTTCGTCCGCGAGACCATCGGCAAGGACCTGCAAATCATCATTTCCGAGCTCGGCGTCGTGGCCGACCTGTCGGCCGCCTATACCCCCAACGCCGGGCCGATGGATGCCGTCGTCAAGGTCCAGCTCAGGCACGAGCGCGAGCACTCGGCCCAGGAGTACGTCCAGCGGCTGCGCCAGGGATTGAACCAGGACCCGAAGTTCCGCGACCTGGAGTTCGCCTTCGATGCCGGCGGCATGATCCGCTCGGCGATGAACGAGGGGAAGTCGTCGCCGATCAACATCCGGATCTCCGGCAGGAACACGCGGCGGTCCCGCTCGATCGCCGAGGCGATCCGCCGCGAGATCGTTCCGATCACCGGCGTGGTCGATGCCCGGATCATCCAGCGGCTGGACTATCCCGAGTACATCATCGAGGTCGACCGCGCCAAGGTGGCCGACCTCAAGCTCAACCAGGCCGAGGTCATGAAGAACGTGGTCGCCGCGCTCAACTCGAGCATCCAGTTCCACAAGAAGAATTTCTGGATCGACCCGGTCAATAAGAACAATTACTTCGTCGGCGTCCAGTACTTCGAGGAGGACATCGAGTCAGTCGAGACGCTGCTCGATGTGCCGATCACCGGGTTGGGCCAGGACAAAGCGATTCCGTTGCGGAACATCGCCACCCTGCGCCCATCGACAGTCCCCTCGGAGATCACGCATAACAATCTCCAGTCGACCGTCGACCTGACCATGGGAGTCTCCGGTCGCGACCTGGGGCACGTCGCTGATGACGTCGCGCGGGTAGTCGAGCGCTTCGGCATCGCCCAGCCCGACGGGTCGTACGTCCCCTACGACCCCCAGGACCACTCCGCCAACCGCCGGCTCATCAAGGGGGCCATGATCGAGCTGAGCGGCGAGTATTCCCGGATGCAGGAGACGTTCCGCAGCCTGGGCTTCGGCCTGATCCTGGCGACCCTGCTGATCTATTTCCTGATGGCGGCGCTGTTCAAGTCTTACTTGACACCCCTGGTCATCCTGTTCGCCGTGCCGCTGGGGCTGGTCGGCGTGGTGGTGATGCTCTACCTCACCAACACGGCGATCAACGTCCAGTCGCTGCTGGGGGTGATCTTCATGGTCGGCATCGTCGTGTCGAACACGGTGCTCCTGGTGGACTTCGCCCAGAACCTGCGGGTGGATGAGGGGCTGACGCCCGACCAGGCGATCCGCAAGGCTGCGTCGATCCGGGCTCGGCCGGTGGTGATGACCGCGCTGGCGGCCTTCTTCGCGCTGGTCCCCATGGCGCTGGCGCTGGCGCGCGGCAGCGAGGCCAACGCGCCGCTGGGCCGGGCGGTCATCGGCGGCATCCTGGCCGGGCTGGTCACCACGCTGTTCGTCGTCCCGTCGCTCTACTCGCTGGTCGTGCGCGACGCCGGGGCCGAGCTCCGCGCACCGGGACGACCCGTGTAAGGATCCGCTGGGAGGAATCCGCGGAGTTCGCCACCGTGCGATGATCCACGTTGTCTGATCGCGCATCCTTGCGCCGATGATGGAAGCCGCAAGATCCGTAAAGTTGGCTCGCTGCGAGGCCGATGAGAAAACCAGCCGAGCGCAGGTCGCGAGGACGCGCGGCAGCGTGTTCGGGGAGTGACGGCATGGCATGGAACCACCCCAGCCGGCGACGAGCGCGGTGGCTCGGATTCGCGCTCGGCTGTCTCGGGCTCGGGGATGGCCTGCGGGCCTTGGCCCAGGAAACTCCCGTCAACGCGGCGCCACCCGCCGCCTCTGTGGCGGTCCCGGGCGGGGGTACGGGACGCGAAGCCCAGCTTGAGGAGCGCATTCGCCAGCTCGAGTCCGTGATCCAGAGGATGCCCGACCCGGAGCAGGTTCGCCGACTCGAGGCGAAACTCCAGGAGATGCCGGACGCCCACTATGTCCGGCAGCTCGAGGCGACGGTCCAGCAGCTCTCGACCCAGGTCCGGCAGCTCTCCACCCGGCTGGAGGCATCCCAGGGGAGCCGGGCGATGACGCCATCCAGTCCCACCGGCGGCGCGGCCGGCGGGGGTACTCTTAATGCGGGGGTTGGCGAAGAACCAGTCGGCGGGGCGGCCGGGATCAGTCCGTCCGCTCCCCCGCCCACACCACGGTTCGACATGCCCGAGCCGATCCCGGATCTCCCCCTGCGGTCGCGGTTCGGACCCGGCTTCGAGCTCAAGACCGTCGACGACGAATTCAATATCCAGCTCCATGACCTGACCCAGGCCGACGGACGTTTCTATGGACGAGGCAATCAAACCCCCGTCTCGGATACCTTCGGCCTCGCCCGCCAGTGGCTCATCTTCAGCGGCCACCTGACCCGGCCCTGCGAGTATTACATCTCGCTCGCCGACGCCATCGATACCTTCAACATCCTCGACGTCTTTCTGAACGTCAACTATGACCGGCGGTTCCAGTTCCGGATCGGCCGCTTCAAGACGCCGTTCGCCTACGAGTTCTACGCCGCGCCGGTGCAAGCCCTCCCCAACGGCGAGTGGTCGCTGTTCTTCAACAACTTCGGGATGAACCGCGACGTCGGCACGATGGTCTGGGGCGAGCTGTTCCAGTACCGGCTCGATTATGCCGTGGGCCTATTCAACAGCGTCCCCAACGGATTCGTCGACCTGAGCAACCCCAAGGATGGCATCGCCTACCTGAACTTCGCCCCGTGGGAGACCGTGCCCGACTCGGTCCTGGAGAATTTCAATATCGGCGGCTCCGCCGTCTTCGGCGATCAGCAGCACGTCCCCGTCCCTCAGGAGCTGCGGACCATCGTCCCGACCAGCGGCAACAACGTGTTGGGGGTCCCCTTCCTGACTTTCAACAACAATGTGCTGGCGACCGGCCCGCGCGACCTCTGGTCGCTCCACTTCGCCTACTTCTACCAGCACCTTTCCTTGTACGGGGAGTGGCAGAGCGGGTTCCAGACCTATTCGGTGGCCAACCGGCCCGGCTCGACCCGCCTGCCGATCGAGAGCTTCTACATCCAGGCCGCCTATTTGCTCACGGGTGAACGGGTCGCCAGCCGAGGCCTGGTCCGGCCGAAGCGGCCGTTCGATCTCCGCAAGGGGCGGTTCGGCCCGGGGGCCTGGGAGCTGGCCGGCCGGTTCAACCTGCTCGACCTGGGCGACCAGGTCTTCACTGCCGGGCTCGCCGATCCCAACCTCTGGACGAACCGGCTCTTCACCACCGATTTCGGAATCAACTGGTACTGGAATCAGTACATCCGCGTGACGTTCGACTGGCAGCACGCCGGCTTCGGCAGTCCGGTCGTCTACCGGCCGGGCGGCTTCCAGAGGACCAGCGACTTGTTCCTGATCCGCTTCCAGATCTGGTTCTGATCACCTCCGAATGCCCGGGATCTCGGATGGCAGTCGGACCCGCACTCTGGGACCGCCGCGCTCGGTTCTGATCACCTGAAAATCGCATCAATCCCGCGGCCGTTCCAGCAGGATCAGGAAGAGGACCGTTGCGAAGATCTCTGAGGCATCACGAGATCGCTCCCTTCGCACGTCTCGGGTCGTGCAAGTAGCGGACGACGTGCACGTCCTCGACGACGATGAGGCCGCCGCCGACCATCTCGTCGAGGACCGGCAGCAGCCGCTCGATCTGCTCCGGGCGGTCCACCACCTCGATCTTCTCCGGCAGGTCTTCGGAGAGGCCCAGGAAGTGGGCCCGATGGATGACCGAATGCTTGCCAAAGCCCATGACGCCCCGGGAGGCCGTGGCGCCGGCCATCCCCATCGCACGGCACTTCTCGATGATCGCGATGGCCAGGTTGCGCCCATGCCAGGTGTCCGCGCTGCCGATATAGACCGTGACACGCTTCACATCGCCCTCGATCTTCATGGTGTGTGTGCCCTCCTCGCCAGAGACGCGGGTCGAGCCCGACGGCGGACCCGTCGGGGATCCTGGCTGGACGGCCTCGTCACGCTCAACCGCGTGAGTATAACGGTGCACATGGACCCGGTTGACGACAATCAGGCCCTCGCTCACCATGGTCTCCAGCTCGGCCACCAGCGCCCCGATTCGCTCGGCCGCCTCGACGATCTCGACCACGATCGGGATCTCGAAGGAGGAATACTCGCTGGCAAGATCGTGGATCTGTCGGTGTGCGCCGTAACCCAGCTAGACGGGGAAGACCGAAGCACCGGCCAGCTTGCGGCGGCGCGCCGCTTCGACGACCGCGCGGTAGAGCGGCACGCCCTGCCATTTTTCATTGGCGTTGGAGTAGAGTCGCAGGAGATTCGCCTGGCGAGGGATCATCGGCGACTCCCTCCGGTCCCGTCCCAAGCGCCGCTCACCCGGCCGGGGAGGGTGCCGGGCGCGGAAGGGAATTGACCCGCCTGTCTCCTCGATCCGCTTGCCTCGGTGCTGATGTCGAAGAGAGCGAGCCGCGCGGAGAGCGATCCACCCCCCTCATCTCGGCTGGGATGCGGTGCACGGACCTTCATCGTCTCAACTCTTCGAGTACTCTCCCCCCTGGGCTGGACAGCGGGCTCGACCAGTCCCCGGGCTAAGGCCGTCCCCAGCACGACGGCCAGGAAACCGGCCGCCACGCTCCCGACCAGGTTGGCAGCCATCAGTCGCCCCTCGCCACGCTCCCACAGCGTCAAGGAATCATTCTCGAATGTCGAGAAGGTTGTGTACCCGCCCAGGAATCCGGTAATCACCAGCAACCGGATGTTGGGATGGGGCAACCATCGAGCCAGGGCCACTGTCAGAAAGCCGATCAAGAAGGAACCCGAGATGTTGATGGTGACGGTCGCCCAGGGAAACTGGGCACCGGTCCACCGGCTCATCCAGGCGCCCAGCCAGTAGCGTGCGTTCACGCCGAGCGTCCCGCCAATCGACAGCGCAACCACCTTTAGCCACGTCTCCACCCGATGCCCCTCCTTCTGGCACGATGACCCCGGCCCACGTCGTTCCCGAGTCGCCCCCCGCGTGACCCGATCCCTCGGGTCACTTGACAATCCTAACTAGCGCTGGTGGGGCGGGTGCAGCCGGAAGCGTTCGGCCAGGCTGACGGCTTGTTCGTCGAGCGCCTCCAGCTCGGCGTCGGGGAGATGCTCGAGCGGCGCGGCGCGGCGCGGCGCGGTGCAGCAGTTCGTGGTCGAGCGACTCCCACCCGAGGGCCCTCGACAGCTCGGCCGCCACCTCGCGGCCACCGGCACCGTACTCGCGGGAGATCGTGATCAGCTTCATGAATCTGCCCCGGATCGCGCAGGCAAACCCCGCCGTGGTGAGTCGCCTTCCAGGGAGGGCCCGACGATCGATCGAGAGCAGTCCCCCTCCGAGGTCGTTCGACTCGGTAGGGGTCATTAGCCGCGACCGCATGGGCAGCCGCGACGGTTGATGGCGAACCCCATCGCCAGATCTGAGTTTATCCCCCTCTGGTCCATTGTCAACGCCAGCAAACCCTCCGACGACCCCGAAAATGTCGAAACGCGATGCGATGGCAGCGATCGACCCATGCGCGTCAAGCTCGCGCCCGTCCGGTCCGGGGGTGCCGAAAACCGCAGAATCGGTAAAGTCGGCTCGCGCGCAGGCCGATGAAAACTCCTGCCGACAGAATGCCGTGAAACCGTAGTGTGGGTGATGGAGTTCACCCCAACGTTGAACCACCCCGCGAGGGGTTGATAACTCCTACCGGCGGGCATCGCTGCCCCCTCGGTGGGAGTTTTTCTTTTGCGCGCACCGCGAGGCCATGGCTCAATGGTGGGGATCAGGTCGCGAGAGCAGTCGCATGAATTCACGCGTCGATCGAGGATGGATCATCCGACGGTTGCTGGTGGTGCTCAGCTTGCTGGGACTGGGTCTGGGCATCCCTTGCCGCGCGCCGGCGCAGTCTGCCGCAGCTCCTGCGCCGTCAGCACCCGTGGCGCCGGCGCTCCCAACGATCTCCGGCACGCGCACAACGCACGAGGCCGCGCTGGAGGAGCGGCTCCGCCAGATGGAGGACTTGCTCAAGCGGATGCCCGATCCGGAGCACGTCCGCCAGTTGGAGTCGACGGTCCAGAAGCTCTCGACGCAGGTCGATCAGCTCTCGACGCGGCTGCGACAGGCGGAGGCGGCCGCGCGTCGCCCGGCCAGCCTGAACGGGGCCGGGCCCGGGATGTCCGGGTTACCGGCCGGCGGCCGACCCGAGGACGATGTGGCCGCGGAAGTGGGTTTCGCCGGCACGGCCACGGGCTTCGGACCGGCGGCCGAACTCCCGTCGCCGCGCTTCGACATGCCGGCGGTGTTGCCCAGCGTCCCGACGCAGTCGCGGTGGGGCCCCGGGTTCCAGATCCGGACGCCCAACGACGAGTTCGACATCCAGTTTCACGACCTCACCCAGCTCGACGGGCGATTCTACGGGATCCCCAACCAGACGCCCGTCGCCGACACCTTCGGCATCGCCCGCCAGTGGTTCGTGTTCAACGGCCACCTCACGCGCCCGTATGAGTATTATGTCTCCTTCAACGATGCCTTCGACACCTTTGCCGCGCTGGACATCTTCTTGAACGTGAACTACGATAAGCGCTTCCAATTCCGGTTCGGCCGGTTCAAGTCGCCGTTTTGTTACGAGTTCTACGCCCAGCCCACCGAGGCGATCGCCAACGGCGAGTGGTCGGTGTTCTTCAACAACTTCGGCATGAACCGCGACGTGGGCACGATGCTCTGGGGCGAGTCGGTGGCCGGGCGGATCGACTACGCCGCGGGAATCTTCAACAGCACACCCAACGGCCAGTTCGACCTGAGCAATCCCAAGAGCCTGATCGCGTTCCTCAACCTCGCCCCGTTCCGACCCGCGACCGACTCGCCCCTGGAGAACCTCAACATCGGCGGCTCGCTGGTGGCCGGCGATCAGGATCACGTGCCCGTCCCCCAGGAGCTGCGGACGATCGTGCCGACCAGCGGCAGCACCGTGATCGGCGTCCCGTTCCTGACGTTCAACAATAACGTGATCGTGGATGGCCCGCGCAACCTCTGGTCGCTGCATACGGCGTATTTTTATCGGAGCTTGATGATCCTCGGCGAGTGGCAGAGCGGCTTCCAGGACTATGCCCTGACGAACGCGACGACCCGGGTGCGCCTGCCGATCGAGAGCTTCTACGTGCAAGCGTCGTACTTCCTCACCGGCGAGCGGATGGCCAGTCGAGGACGGGTCACGCCGCTGCGGTCGTTCGACCTCCGGCGTGGGCGGTTCGGACCGGGTGCCTGGGAGGTCGTCTTTCGCTACGCCGACCTCAGCCTCGGCCGCCAGGTCTTCACCGCCGGGCTGGCCGACCCCAACGAATGGACCAACCGCCTGTTCCTCACGGACCTCGGGATCAACTGGTACTGGAACTCGTACATCCGCGTCCTCTTCGACTGGCAGCACGCCGGGTTTGGCACTCCCGTGCTCTATCGCCCCAGCGGCTTCGCCCGGACCAGCGACCTGTTCATGCTGCGATTCCAGATCTGGTTTTAATCATCTCATGTGGTAGCGACCACGTCCGGCTGCCCCGCAGCGACCCCTCCATCGGCCTCGGCCTCTCGGAGTTCTCGCAGATCCACTTCAAGATCACCATCGCCACCGGCTGTGCCGGCGTCCGCGGTTGTCGCGGCGAGTCGGCGGAGCTGTTCGCGGAAGGCGCCGGCCTGCGTTTCGTAGAGTTGGACCAGCCGCACGAGTTTCGCGTTCAGCCACCACTCCAGGTTGCGGTCGTCGAACTCCACGGCGTCGGTGATCGCCCGGCCGAGCCGCTCCTGGATTGAGCCCTCGGTGGCGCGCACGGCCAGCGGTGGGGCGAGCCCGGCCCACCACGGCCGCGAGAGGGAATCCAGCCCGCGGAGGCCCGCGAGGTTGACAGCAGGGAGTCCGCCGGCGTGGAAGTCCCGGATGGATGATGGATCGGCGTCGGCCATCGGGGCAGCGCTCGCGAGTCCTTCGAGCGTCCGGGCCAGGATGTCCTGGAGGCCGGCGATGAGTTCACGAGCCGCTCGGCCGCGCCGCAGCAGTGCCTCTCGATGGCTCCGGTGGAGTTGCCCGCATGCGCCGAGCCCTGGGCCACTCGTCGATCGTGATGCCGATGAAGGTCAGCCCGGTCTGGAGCGCCCAGCGGAGGCTCTGCGGACGGATCTCGACGGGGATCTCCAGATCCCGGAGGTGGGCGAGCATCGCGGCCCGAATCCGGGAACAGTAATCCTGGACGACCTTGGCTTCGCTCGGAGAGAGGTCGTGCACGTACTCGGAGAACGCGGACGGCCTCCCCCTGGAAGAATCAGTGCCTCTAGCTCCGCCATCCGGCGGTGGATGTCCAGGAAGCCGCAGAACAGCGCCCGACTCTGGGATCCCTTCAGGACAGCCGTCGGCGAGATCGCTCCTTCTCGGTTGCGGGGATCGATCGCGGCGCCAGCCAACGAAAAAGCCCCCGGAGGAATCCCCCGGGGGCTTGAGTGGATCGGCGCCCCAGGCGGAGAGAGATCCTTCCGCTAGGGGTCATCAGCCGAGGGTGGCGGCGGTTGCCGGCGAACCCCATCGCCAACCGTCTGATGTCTCATTGTCCGCGGCCGCCCAGGCGGCGTCAACCGTGCCGACAGCGGGCCACGTGATTGGCGCATGTTCAGAAAACGTGTAAACTTGGTGGTTGAGGCAAACTGGTCGAGCACCCGAAGAGAAGGAGCGTCGACACGTGGGGAAGTCTTCCATGGCCCGGGCGAAACCGAAGTCGCTCTACAGCGTTCACCCGGGCGTTGCGATCGTGCAGGACTGGATCATCGGCCTGCCCAAGAAGACGGGCCGGACGCTCGAGGAATGGATCCGGCTGGTCGAAGCGGAAGGGCCGGCGTCGGACCAGGCGCGGCGGGACTGGCTGAAGGCCGAGCATGGCCTGGGGACGAACACGGCCTGGTGGATCGCGGATCGGGCCGCGGGCCGGGGCCTTGAGGATGGCGACCCCGACGAGTATCTCAAGGCCGCCGAGGGCTACGTCGCCGCGATGTTCGCCGGCCCGCGGGCCGGCCTCCGGCCGATTTATGATCAATTGCTCAAGCTCGGGTTGTCCCTGGGCGCGGATGTCCGGGCCTGCCCGTGCAAGACGATCGTCCCGCTGTATCGCCGGCACGTCTTCGCCGAGATCAAGCCCACGTCCCACACGCGGATCGACCTGGGCCTGGCCCTGAAGGACACCCCGGCGCCGCCGAGGCTGATCGAGACCGGCGGCCTGGCCAAGAGGGATCGGATCACCCACAGGATTGCGATCACCACGCCGGCCGGCATCGACGCGGAGGTCAAGCATTGGCTCCGCTTCGCCTACGACCTCGACGGTTGAGGAGACCTCGAGCGAGGCCTCGCCTCACCTCCGACGGCGCCGCTTCCGCGGCGGGAGCTGTTTGCGGAAGGATTCGAGATCGGGGCAGGTGGCGGCGAACGTCAACAGCCCCTTCAACCGCGCATCGTCCTCGATAGCCTCGAGGCCGCTCCTGACTGTCTCGGCATCAGTCCCGAAGCGAGCAGCCAGGACTGCCACAAGGTTCTCGACCGTGTTCGCCCGCGTGGCCTCCCGCGTGGCTTTCCGCGTGGCTTCGTCGACGATTTCCCGGAGAACCGGCGATACGATCTTGGTCATGGCCTTTCGCCCTCCCAGCAGTTGGAACAACTTCGGATCATTATACTTCAGACCGGCCAGGAAGTGGGTCGCCACCAGCAGGCTTTCTTGCTCCCGCTGCGGTGCATCCCGATCGATGCGGGCGCGACACTCGCGAAAGATCGGCTCGGGCGGTCCCTCGAAGCGGGCCAGCGGCACCCAGGGAATCAGGCCGATGTCACCAGCCGCCAGCAATTCCGCGGCCGGGATCCTCCACAGTTCCACGGCCTTCCAGGCGACGTGGATGCGCGTCGAGCCGTCGTCACTTTCCAGCACGATCTCGCGCGCGGCGAGCTGCTTCCCCCTGGGATGCAAGACAAAGGCCACGACCCCGGGCACGATGCCGCGCTCGAGGTAGACCAGCATCGCATCGTCGGCGACCTGCTTGGCCAGCCGGCCGTAGGGGTAGGTGGAGATCTCCAGGACGAAGAGGCTGGGCTGGGCTCGGCCCCGGCGGTGGACCTCGAGCAAGCCGTCGGGGAGCCGGTGGGGTTGAACCGGCTCGGCCTGCCGCGGTGTCCAAGCGGTGATGTCGCGGATGCCGGCCAGGCGGAGGATCGAGTCGCCATGATGTTGAATCATCCACTTACTCGTAGTGTCGTAGTCCGGCATCAAGGATCCTCCTTCGCGGCCGGAACTTTGCACGAGTACGGCTCGAGCAAGCGCCGGGGCAGGCCGATGTCGATGATGGCAACTTCACCGGTGTAGTCGGCGGCGCCGGGGGCGTTGAAGCCGAGCTTGGCCGCTGCGAAGGTGGCCGTGGCATTGGCGCGGACGGCCACGCCCAGGGGTTGGCCCGTGTCGGCGTCGAGGCCCGAGGGGAGGTCCAGCGCGAAGATCGGCTTGCCCGATTGATTGACCGCCTCGATCACGGTGCGGAGTGGACCCTCGACCGGGCGCGACAGCCCGGTGCCGAGCAGCCCATCGACCAGCCAGTCGGCATCGGCCAGCAGGGGCAAGAGCGCCGCGGGATCGATCGCCGCGCCGGGGTGGTCATCGAACCATGCGGACTGCGCGACGCCGGACTTCGCCAGGATATTCCACTGGACGGCGGCATCGCCCCGGAGCTGGTCGCCGCGGGCGAACCAGATGACGCGGACTGGGAAGCCCCAGGCGTCCAGGTGCCGCGCGACGACCCCGCCGTCGCCGCCGTTGTTCCCCGGCCCGCAGAGGATCAGCACCCGGGGCGGAGCCGGTCCGCGCGGCAGGTCCGGACCCGGCATCGAAGCCGGGAGTGAGAAGGGCCGTCCGTGCACCTCCGGGGAGAGCGCGCCGGCCAGCTCCGCCAGCCAGCCGGCCGCGCCCCGGCCGGCGTTCTCCATCAGGAGCAGGCTCGGCAGCCCCAGCTCCTGCGCCGCCTGCACGTCGAGCCGGCGCACCTCCTCGCGCGACAGCGGTCGAAGACGAATGGTCATGAGCAGCCTCCCCGGTTCCAGGATTCAACTCGTGATCTCACCATGAGTTAACCCGATCCCCCTGGCATTGACAATCCCCGGCTCTCCCCCCAGAATACCGCCAGGGCCAGGTACGCGCGGGCACCGCACCGGCGCGGTGCACGGCCCGTTCGCTTCCCAGAGATGAATTCCGTATGAAGGAGTCGGCGAAAATATGCCCATTTATGAATATCACTGCGAGCCGTGCGACCACACGTTCGAGACCTTGATCCGCGGCGCCGGCGATCGGGCGCGGTGCCCGCGGTGCGGCAGCCTGGAGGTCGCCAAGCAGCTCAGCGTCCCGGCAGCGGCCCAGACCGGTCGCGGTCGCGCCGCGGCGCTGCCGATCTGCGGCGAGACCGGCGGACCCGCCTTCGGCTGCGGCCGACCCCAGTGCGGGGCGGGGATCTGCGCAGGGCTGGAATAGGGCGGAGCAGGCGTTTCGACGGGTTGTCCGAAGGGTGAATGAAGCCCACCGATTGCCAGACCTCGACGTCGGTGGGTTTCACCCGCCCGACAAGCTCACGTCGCGTGAGAGGTGGTCGCATGTTTCTTTCCATGGCGGTCTATTACCTGTTCATGAAGGCCGTCTTTTTCTTCAGCCTGGTCCGGATCCAGGTCAAGTTCGAGACAATGAAGGACCACTGGCTCTTCCTGGGGATCCTCTACACGGCGGGTGTGGCGTTCCTCAGTTACGTGTTCCTGTTCAGTTGGCAGGATTTCCCCTGGCCGAGCTGGCAAGTGCGGGTGGCCCAGAATTTCGGGGTTTCCCCCTGGCAGGCTTGGATGGGTGAGACGCTCGTGGCGTACACGCTGTACTTCCGGCTGATGGCGAAGTTCGACGAGGGCGTGATCTTCTGGACTCTCCTCCTGCTGGGGTTACCGCTGCTCTGGTATATCTGAGGCAGGAGGGAGGAAGCGGCCGAAGAGGGTCGCCGCGCGGGCGCGTCCGGGCCCGAACATCACGAAGGGGAGAACCCGATGGGCATCGTGTTTTTCTGCCAGAGTTGCGGCGCGCGGTTCGAGGTCGACCCGCGAATGGCCGGCAAGAAAGGTCACTGCAAGAAGTGCGGCCAGTTCATGGCGATCCCCCGGGCCGAGGAGATCGCGTCGATGGCCGCGATGCCGGCACTGGCCGCTGCGGTCGGTGGCGGAGCCGTCACGGGCGCGGCGGCCGGCGCCCGGGGCGCGTCGATCGGGTCCTGGCTCCAGAAGGGCGGCAGCAAGATGGCCCTGGCGCCGATCACGCTCGACCAGATGCCAATCGGTCGGCGGAGACCCACGAAGCCGTCACCACTCGACGACGCCGAGGACTCCAAGCCCTATTCCCTGGCCAAGCCGGTGCGCGAGACGCGCGGCCGGGTGCGGGTGCAGGATAACGTCATCGTTCGGGTCTGGAGGCGGCAGCTCGGTGGTGTCCAGAGGTTTTTCCGCAAGATCAACCAGGCCGCGTACCTGGTCTCCGTTCCGTTCCTGATGATCCTGATCGTGGGAGCCGTGGTGGGGAGTCGACCCGTGGCGCTGTTCGGGGCGACCGTGGTGGTCCTGCTCAACGTCGGGAGGCTTGCCGCCGGTGTCGCCAACCTGGCCGTCGTCCCGTTCCGCGACGGGATCAACTTCCAGAAGATGAAGAAGCCGCTCGGCCGCGTGATCGAGCCGGTCGTCACGATCGGCCTGGTGGTCCTGGCATTCATCTTCATCCCCTGGCTCTCCAGCGCTCAGGCCGCCAAGGGGAGCATCGCCGATCGCATCCGCTCCGGCGCCCGGACCCTCAAGAAAGACATGAAGGGCGAGGTCGACAAGGTCGTCGACGTCGACAAGCTCGGCGCGCAGGCCCAGGAGACGCTCAAGGAACTCGGTGACAAGGTCAAGGACATCGACGTCAACAAGCTCGGCGCGCCGGCCCAGGAGAAACTCAAAGAACTCGGTTCGTCATCACGTGGCGGCCCGGCCAAGGAGGGCGGTACTGGCGGCTTCCGCGGGGCGATCAAGGCCCTGGAAAAGCGCACGCAGGAGGAGCTGGACAAGGCCAAGGCCCTCAATGAGCCGCGGCAACAGCCCTGATCGCACACCGGACGTAACCATCCCGATCGACCAGACCCCTTTCGAGGCCACGCCATGTCCATGTCGACAACCGAAGATCTGCTACCCGCCGACGACGTCATCGAGCTCGAGCCCACGGTGCACGTGGACCGGGCCGAGCTGTGGGCCGAGAGTGCCTCGGGTTCGTACTCACCCGGGCCTGCCGTGGCGATCGTTGAGGGGAGTCTCGCCAGCCTTGGGGCCGAGACCGACACGCTGCGGAGGAAACGCCTGTTCGCCGCCGCGGTGACGATCGCCGTGGCCTTCGGCGTGCTGATGGTCTGGGTCTTCGCCAGCGATAACCCGGGCACGCTCACCCTGGACGGCAGCCGCCTTTCGCTCCGCGTGGGGCTGCTGGGACTGCGTTGCGTGCTTGCGGCCGCGGTCGCGGGTCTGCTGGCCAGCGAGGTGCCACTGTCGCGCATGCAGCTCCGCGTGGTCGAGGACATCTTGTTCCTGGGCGTGACGTTGTTGACGATGGCCTCCCAGTACTTCGTCGGCCTGGACCTGATGCACCGCGGACCCGAGTACGTGCCGATCATCCTGGCCTTCATCAAGGACAGCGTGATCCAGATGCTGGCGCTGATGATGATGTACGCGACGCTCATCCCGAATCCGCCGGCGGTTGCAGCGCGGGTGCTGGCAGTGATGTTCGTCGCTCCGGTCGCCGCGTGGTCTCTCCTCCGATTGAATCCCGAGTCGACCCCGATCGTCGCGCAGCTCAGCGCGGCCGAGGAAGCCGGCTCGAACATCCTGTTCCTGGGGATGAGCGCGGCCCTGGCAAGCTACTGCGCGCACCTCCTCAACGGCCTGCGCAGCCAACTGCACGAGGCCCGGAAATTCGGCCAGTATCAGCTCGTCTGGAAGCTGGGCGAAGGGGGAATGGGCGAGGTCTACCTCGCCGAGCACGCGCTGCTGAAGCGCCCCTGCGCGCTGAAGCTGATCAAGCCCGGTGTGGGGGCCGATCCGATTGCGCTGGCCCGGTTCGAGCGCGAGGTGCAGTCGGCCGCCCGGCTCTCGCATCCCAACTCGATCGACATCTTCGACTATGGCCATACCGATGATGGGACATTCTATTACGTAATGGAATACCTCCAGGGCCTGAGCCTCTCCGAGCTGGTGCGCCAGGCCGGGCCGCTGCCGCCCGGGCGCGTGATCTACCTGTTCCGCCAGGTCTGCGCGGGGCTCGCCGAGGCGCACGGGCTGGGCCTGATCCACCGGGACCTGAAGCCCGCCAACGTGTTCGTCGCGGTGCGTGGCGGCGAATCGGACGTCGCCAAGGTGCTCGACTTCGGGCTGGTCAAGCTGACCAAGGATCCGGGCGCCGTCGCGTTGACCGGCGACATGACGGTCAGCGGCACGCCGATGTACATGGCGCCCGAGCAGGCGACGGCCGACCGCGCCCTCGATGCCCGGGCCGACATCTACGCCCTGGGCGCGATGATGTACTACGCGCTGACGGGCCAGCCGCCGTTCACCGGCGACAGCGCCTTCGCCATCATGATGGCGCATGCGCGCGACCCGGTCGTGCCCCCCTCCCAGGTCCGTCCTGGCGTCCCCGCCGACCTCGAACGCGTGGTCCTGACCTGCCTGGCCAAGAAGCCGGACGAGCGTTACCCTAGTGTCAAGGCCCTGGGCGAAGCCCTGGCCGCCTGCGCCTCGGCGAGCGAGTGGGACAGCGAGAAAGCCGATCGCTGGTGGGCTGACAAGGTGCCGGCCGTTCCGATCGAGGCGCCGACCCAGCCCGTTGCAGTCGAGTCCTGAAGTCGTGTTTCCCTCCGCAGGATCTTTCCGGCGCGCGCGTCTTGAGGATCCTGGATTCCAAATTCCAGATTCCAAATGAGTTGGTGCTCACAATCTGGAATCTGGAATTGGGCATTCCGAATTCTCTTTGTGTTGTGGCCGCAGGCCACATGAGGCGAGGTGAGCCGACTCCCGCAATCACGGCTGTTGCGATGAAGCGTGCTCTCGATTTCCCAGGCTTGTTCACCGCAGGCGGCCGGGCTTGTGCCCGGCTGCGAGGAGGTTCACGATGCTCCGTTGCATGCGAATCGCATTGGGATTGGGCTTGCTCTTGGCGATCACCGGCCGCGACGCCCGCGCTCAGTGGTATTATGGTGGCTGGGGATGGGGAGGATGGGGGCCCGGTGCTGCGACCCCCGGCAGCGCTGCGCTCCAGGGCGCCGGCTACTATGCGATGGGCGCCGGGGTCTACAACCTGGACACGGCGCAGGCCAGGAGCATCAACGCCGACACGGCGATGAGGTACAACGACTACGTGGCGCAGGTCACGCATGAATCGGCCCGGCTCCACGCCGCGCGGGTGCATCAAGAATTCCTCAAGAACCAGGCGCTCTACGATGCCCATAAGCAACGGCTTCGGGACAACCCGGGGAAAGTTGAGATCGAGAACGGCGATGCGCTGAACGTGGCGGTGGCCGATCTCAGTGATCCCAGGCTGGGTCCCTCAGCTCTGCGGGCGGCCAGGGCCCCTGTGCCGGCCAGCCTGATCGCCGAAGCTCCCTTCGTCTACGCCTCGGAGCGGGTCACTTTCATGCTGAATGACTTGCGCGCCTCCGTCAAATGGCCCGAGGTCTTCGAGGGGGAGCGGTTCGTCGCCGATAAGAAGACCTTCGATGAGCTGGTCACGCGGCTGCGGAGGGAGGCGGACGAAGGCGAGGTCTCGGCCCAGTCCCTCCGGGAGGCCAATGCCTTCGTGAGCGCTCTCCGGGCTCAAGTGGAGGCCCAGCCGCTCAAGGACCCGGAGGATCAGAAGGAAGCCCTGAGATTCCTCACGGCCTGCACGTCGTTGCTGGGCTTGCTGGAGAAGCCGAACATCAGCCCGGCACTGCTGGAGCTTCGGAAGATCCAGGACACGATGGTGGGCAACCTGCTCGGCTTCATGCACGCCTATAACCTCCGGTTCGGGGCGGCGAAGACGCCCAAGGAACGCCAAGCGTTCTCCCAGCTCTTCGCGATCCTCGACCGGACGCGCGACGAGATCCTGGCTGATGCCAAGCTCGGCAGTTCTGCCACGGCGCGCGCCAACCCGAGGGCCGCGACCGACTTCTTCCAGAGCGTGGGCCCGGGACGTGCGCGTGGGGGGGCGCCCCCGCAGCCTCCGCAGCCCCGAAATCCGTGAGGAATCGCTGCGGACTGGCCAAGTACCCGCACCGGCCCAACGGGGCGGCATCGCGTCCCGTTGAGGCTCGCAAAGCCGTCGCGCAACGCTCCGGGCCGGGATCGGGAATCGAGAGGCCCCTCTGCGACCTGCGATCAGGAGTCGACCTTATGGAAAGTCCGCGCCCACTGAAGAACCTCTCCAAGGGCTCTGGGGACTCGCAGCAACCTGGCGTCCGGAAGTCGCCACTCTCGGCCGAGCAGCTCCGCGGGATGGACGCCTACTGGCGGGCCGCCAACTACCTCTCGGTCGGACAGATCTACCTCTTCGACAATCCGCTCCTGAAGGAGCCGCTCCGGAGAGAGCACATCAAGCCCAGATTGCTGGGCCACTGGGGGACCACCCCGGGACTCAACTTCATCTACGTCCACCTCAACCGAGTCATCAAGGACTCTGACCTAAACATGATCTACGTCACCGGCCCGGGGCACGGGGGACCGGGACTGGTCGCCAACGTCTACCTGGAAGGCACCTACAGCGAGGTCTACCCCAACATCAGCCAGGACGAGGAGGGGATGAAGCGGCTGTTCACGCAGTTCAGCTTCCCCGGCGGCATCCCCAGCCACGTCGCCCCCGAGACGCCCGGATCGATCCACGAGGGCGGCGAGCTGGGGTATGCCCTCTCGCACGCCCACGGCGCCGCCTTCGACAACCCCGACCTGATCGTCGCCTGCGTCGTCGGCGACGGCGAGGCCGAGACCGGACCCCTGGCGACGAGCTGGCACTCGAACAAGTTTCTCAACCCGGTGCGCGATGGGGCCGTGCTGCCGATCCTGCACCTCAACGGCTACAAGATCGCCAACCCCTGTTTCCTGGCTCGCATCCCCCGGGACGAGCTCCAGAAGCTGTTCGAAGGCTACGGCTATAAGCCCCATTTCGTCGAAGGGCACGAGCCCCAACGGATGCACCAGGCGATGGCCTCCACCCTCGACTCGGTCATCGCCGAGATCCAGCAGATCCAGGCCGCCGCGCGCACCGACGGATTTACCAGCCGGCCGGCATGGCCGATGATCGTCCTCCGCACGCCCAAGGGCTGGACCTGCCCGGCGGAGATCGACGGCAAGAAGTGCGAGGGCTCCTGGCGCAGCCACCAGGTCCCCATCGCCGACATGAGCACCGAGGCGCACATCCGACTCCTCGAGCAGTGGATGAAGAGCTACCGGCCGGAGGAGCTGTTCGACCAGAACGGCCGGCTCCGGCCGGAGCTGGCGGCGCTGGCCCCGACGGGCGATCGCCGGATGGGAGCCAACCCGCACGCCAACGGCGGCCTGCTCTTGAAGGAGCTCAAGCTGCCCGACTTCCGCGACTACGCCGTCGACGTGCCCAGCCCCGGGGCCACGATCGCCGAGGCCACGCGCGTCCAGGGCAAGTTCCTGCGCGACGTGATGCAGCGGAACCTGGACAGCCAGAACTTCCGCATCTTCAGCCCGGACGAGAACAACTCCAATCGATGGCAAGACATCCTGGAGGTGACCGACCGCTGCTACACCGCCGAGATCGACCCGGACGATGACCACCTCTCCCCCGACGGCCGGGTGATGGAAGTCCTCAGCGAGCACCAGTGTCAGGGGTGGCTGGAAGGCTACCTCCTGACCGGCCGCCACGGGTTCTTCTCCTGCTACGAGGCGTTCATCCACATCGTCGACTCGATGTTCAACCAGCACGCCAAGTGGCTGAAGGTCTGCAACCACGTCCCCTGGAGGCGCTCGATCGCCTCGCTCAATTACCTGCTGTCCAGCCACGTCTGGCGGCAGGACCACAACGGCTTCAGCCACCAGGACCCCGGTTTCCTCGACCACGTGGTTAACAAGAAGGCCGAGGTGATCCGCGTCTACCTGCCCCCGGATGCGAACTGTCTGCTCTCGGTCACCGACCACTGCCTGCGCAGTCGCGACTACGTCAATGTAATCGTCGCCGGCAAGCAGCCTGCCCCGCAATGGCTGACCATGGACCAGGCCGTCAAGCACTGCACGGCCGGCCTGTCGATCTGGGAATGGGCGAGCAACGACAAGGAGGGTGAGCCGGACGTCGTCATGGCCTGCTGCGGGGACGTGCCGACGCTCGAGACCCTCGCCGCCGTGGACCTGCTGCGCCGGCATCTGCCGGAGCTGAAGGTGCGTGTGGTCAACGTCGTCGACCTGATGAAGCTCCAGCCCGCGGAGGAGCATCCTCACGGTCTGCCGCACAAGGAGTTCGACGCAATCTTCACCAAGGCGAAGCCGATCATCTTCGCGTTCCATGGCTACCCATGGCTGATCCACCGGCTGACGTACCGCCGGACCAATCACGAGAACCTGCATGTCCGCGGCTACAAGGAGGAGGGGACGACCACGACGCCGTTCGACATGGCCGTGCTCAATCAGCTCGACCGCTTCAGCCTCGTCAGCGACGTGATCGACCGCGTGCCGAAGCTGGGCGAGCGGGCGGCCTACGCCCAGCAGGCAATCCGCGAGAAGCTGATCGACCACAAGCAGTACATCGCCAAGCACGGAGACGACATGCCGGAAGTCCGCGAATGGAAATGGCCTGGTGGCGCGACAGCCGGCCGCGCCGACGACACCGCCGCGGACAACGTTTGACCGAACGGACGAGGTTGGCAGAGGCACCGCCGGTCCAGTCGCAAGGCCGATGTGGACACACTCCCGTCGGGCCGCGAGGCGCGACGCGGCCCGTCTCGTGGACTCACCCGGCCAGGAACTCCCGGATCGCCGCGGCGATCGGCTCGGCGTGCGTCTCGAGCGCGAAGTGGCCGGTCTCGAAGAAGCGGACGTCCGCCTCCGGGATGTCGCGCTGGAACGCCTCCGCGCCGGCCGGCAGGAAGAAGGGGTCGTTCTTGCCCCAGACCGCCAGGAACCGCGGCCGGTGCTTGCGGAAGTAGTCCTGGAAAGCCGGGTACAGGGCCACGTTGCTCGCGTAGTCGCGGAACAGGTCGAGCTGGATCTCGTCGGCTCCGGGTCGCGCCAGGTAGAAGTCGTCGAGCGAAGAGCCGTCCGGGGAGACGGCGGTCGCGTCGGGCACGCCGTGGGTATACTGCCAGTGCGTTGCCTGTGGGGTCAGGAAGGCGCGGAGCGCCTCCCGGTTGGCTGGCGACGGCTCGCGCCAGTACGCACGGATGGGATCCCAACCGTCGCTCAGGCCTTCCTCGTAGGCGTTGCCGTTCTGGGAGATGATCGCGGCGATCCGTTCCGGGTGCTGCATCGCCATGCGGAAGCCCGTCGGCGCGCCGTAGTCGAAGACGTAGAGCGCGAATCG